>JAZNQX010000095.1:0-2787 GCA_045590395.1 Acutalibacteraceae bacterium | reverse complement strand
ATAGTACGGGGAGTAGAAGTTAAGTTTTTGTTTATAGTAAATAAATCTCTGGCAGTAAAGGTTTTGCCGTTAAGAGTAGCACTTGTTACGGTATCAGAGCTTTGCGGCTTAGTGAAGTATTCTGAGTAAATCAGATTGTCGTCATCGCTTGTTACATACATAGCATCAAGCTTGATTTCTTCGGCAGTTCTGATATCGCTAAAGAGAGCCACCGAGTGCATAGCGCCCTTAAAGTGCTGTGCGTTGCCCTCTCTGTTATCTCCGCCTATCTTAAAGTCAGTCATATTCTCGGGCAGGGAAGTAACTAATTTCTTGGTTTCTACAGCCTCACCGCCTACATATAGAGTTGCAAGAGTTCCGTCAATTGTAACCGCTATATGCTGAGGTGCATCGGAACGCAGGTCGGTGGAGAATACGGTATTTATGATTTTACCGCTTGTAACACAGTATAGACGTAAATTACCGTTTGTATAGATTTCTACATTAAATTCGCCAACTGAAGAGTTCTTGTAGTTACCTACAATTACACCCGCACGGCTGTTTCTGTTTTTAGGAACCTGTATGGTTGCCTCAATGGTCAACGGTGTCTTGTTCTGAGGTACAGAAATAAGTGAATTTACATCGGCTGTAAAGAATCTGCCGTTTGTATCTGAAACATCAACGGGAGTTTCGGTTGCGGCAACAATTTCTCTGGTTTCAAACTTTTGGCCGCATACAGTACACTCAATATGCTGAATACCCTTTGAGGAAGCAGAAACCTCTCTGTCGGTTATCCAATCGCTGTAATTGTGTACTTCATCAAGGATAACCTGCTTGTCGCACTGTTTACATACTTTATAGGTATATCCATGCTTGTTTTCTTCTGCCTCTTTTACAAGAACCTCACCATAATCGTGGTCAACTATGCCTGTTGTGGTATTTTCAGCGTGTGTAAAGAACACGCCGTTCTCCATGCAAGAGGTTTCTTTAATTACCAGCATAAAGTTAGACTGATAGCACATAGAGCCGGAGTGAACGTTACATGAGTTAAGCAATGAAACGTAGTAACGCTGACCGTCTTCTACATAGGACATCTGCATATCCTTGTTATGAATCTGTCCAAAATCTCTCTTGTTAAGTGAGAAGAAGCCAATATCGGTGCCTACCTTCAAATCGCTCATTCTGGCAGAGTCATAGGAGTTCATAATAGCGTAGAATCTGTTATTAGGATTGCGGTTATCGTGGAAGGAAGCTGTTATAACTTCTTCAATTTGCTTACCGAGAGGGAATTCGCCGTTGTATTCTGCAGTATTCCATGAGAAGAGTATATAATCTTCGGAGTTATACATTTTGCGCAGATACTTACAATATGGATTATGCTCCTCGTCCCAAACTACCTGGTCGCCGCCAAAGGGAGTGAAGTAAAGCTCAAAAACCTTATCGTTTTCGCTACCGAGGTAAACAATTCTCTCGTTTTCGGGAATCTCGTCTTCGCGGCCCTGGTTTATCATATCTATCTGATATGTGTTCATCTGGCTTATAAGCTCGTGGAACTCATATACCTGCTCCTGCTCTTTATAATTGCCTATTAAACGCATATAGTTAGTGGCGGTGCGATATATTTCTTCGTGTCCCGTAACAATAGTGGCAGTTTGTAACTTATAGTTACCGTTATAACCTTTTTTGGTGATGCCGTCAAGGTTAGTACTAGAGGACCAAACGGCATTTTTATGTTCTACACCGTTATAATCAAGGTAGTGTGAAACGGCGCACATCTTATTGTGCATCATATCGGTGCCGCCTTTGTTATCAAGTGTCCAATCAAATTTATTGAAGTCAAGATAATCGCCGATTACACCGTTTTCAACATAAGCAGGGTCGCATGGGTCGTTAAGCTTATATGTAAAGTATTCATATAGGTCAGGGTCACTGCTGTAGGCAGGATATCCGTCTATATGGCCGAGAACGTTTACATGAATACCCATTTTTGCTGCCGTAATCATAAGATAAGCAAGGCGAACAAATCCGTTTGAATCGTATTCCATACCTTGCAGGTTTCTCATATAACCAAAGTATCTGCTGTTGCGGTTAATGTTAACAGCCGCAGCTACGGACATACGGTATGAGGAAACATCAATATAAACCTCTTCATCAGGATGAGCAGCCTTATAAAGAATTGCCTGATACATAAGAAGACCTTGACCTACATTACAGTTATCGGCTGTACCGTTGTAGGGGTAAATAAATGAGTCTACCGTAACGGTATTGCCGTTAATGTTTTCAAACGTAGCGGTATTCTTGCTCATAAAGTTTGAAGTGTTATCAAGCTTTACAAACTTATCATAATATTCATTGATATATCCATCTGTGCTGTTCTGAGGTAAGTTAAGTACATCTGTTACGGGAACAGGTGTCTTTTCGGTGGGAGTAATAACCTTATCTTCAGTGGGCACATAAGGAGTATAAGAAGGGATTTTTAAAGTGACGAAGTTAACAGTCAACTTATTGTAAATAGCAGCAGCCCAGTAAGCATCGTCAAGTGCAGTAGTTACATCATTATCGGTGTATTTTGATTTATCTATATTGAGTACTGCGCCAAGACTGTTACCCCAGATAATAGGTCCGCCCTCTACATCGGTATTACCCGAAACGGTAAGACCGGCAATGTTAAAGGTAGTACCTGTAGTTGTTTCGTAGAAGAAACCGCCTCTTTGTGCGCTGTTGTTAGTTGCAGTAATATTGTAGAAGCTGCCTTGAGAATTATTTGAAGCATATATACCGCCGCCGTAATAACCACTGTTGCCTGTA
>JAZNQX010000094.1:0-13718 GCA_045590395.1 Acutalibacteraceae bacterium | reverse complement strand
GCCCGCGTCGGCAAAAACAGTCCACCGGACTGTTTTCTTCCGCTTCGCTCCCTCCTTGTTCGAATCCCTGATTTTCTGTAAAAAAATAATAGTCCACCATTTCGGGCGAACTATTATTTCTTTGGCGGAGAGAGGGGGATTCGAACCCCCGAACGGGTTTAAGCCGTTACACGATTTCCAGTCGTGCGCCTTAGACCAACTCAGCCATCTCTCCAATTATTCGGCTGTGACCCTATGATTATATAATACAGCCGAGTAAAAGTCAAGTGTTTTAATTGTAAATTTCCATAAGTGAATTTATACGCGCCTTTACCATATCAACAAGCTTTTCGGGTGCCTCTGCCTTAATATTCTCACCGAACTGAAGAATCCAGTTGACAATACCTTGGCTCAGCATTACCTTTGTTGAAAAAGTAAACCAGCCGTCTTCATTTTTTCTTATAAATATTTTATCGGAGAATCTGTCAACTACCTGCTCGATAATTGAGGCATTACAGCGCAAAGTTATTTCAGTAAGCTCACCAGCATACATCTGAAAGCTTTTAGCAGTATAATCAGCAATATCAAAAATATCCTTATATTCACTTACCTCACTGAAATGACGCCAGTTTTCTTTTGTTATAGAAATTCTTTTTGTCCTGTCAATTCTAATATGCATAAGGTTATCGTATTTTTCGTTATTGGCAACAAGATAATAATGCTCGTTCTGCCAGATAAGAGCATAAGGCGAAACCGTATAATCCTTATTAACGGCAACAATTTTTCTGCTTTCGTCTATTGCCCTGACGGTATAGGTAAGTTTAACCTTTTTTTGCTCGGAAATAGCACGGGAAAGAGTATCTATATTATAGTAAATTTCCTCATTTTCACATTTATGGCCGTTATCTATGTAAAGTCCTTTTTCCCGTTTTCTGCGCTCTCCCTCGCTTAACATTCCGTCAAGCTTTTTAACCAGTTCTCTCGTTTTCTTAACGGTTATAAAGCTTGCCGCCTGTACCGCATCGGTAAGCAGATAAATCTCGGGCAGCTCAAAGGTTTTATCGGCAAGGTAATACCCTGCTTTTGGCGTTCTGGTTTTAATAATATCATAGCCGTAGTCAATAAGGGCTTCTATGCCTCTGTAAACCGATTTTCGCTCGGCATCAATGCCCATTTCGGCAAGATACTCCGAAATTTCCACAGCATTTATGGGGTTTTCTTCATCGGCTCGTTTTTTAAGCAAATCAAGAATAGCAAGTACTTTTACCTGCTGTCCTGTTGTTTTAGGCATTCCTTATACACCCTTTCAAATTCGCCTTTTGTATAAACTCTGTTTACATATTCGAGAAAGTTGTTGGTTTGAATACAAAGCGGTAGTTTAATAAACTTATAAAATTCTTCTCTTTTTTTTCGGCTGTCCTTTCCACCCGAAAGCCCCAGTTCAAACAAAAAGGCTTTATCTATATCGTGTTTTCTTTTTTTACTTTCTTTTTGAAGCAATACCCCTGCCCTGTCAAGCGCTTCTAAAATAATTTCTTCATTCATACCCTCAACGCCAAGCAGACCTTCGGCGCTAAGTTTATTCTTGCGCCTTTCCTTGCCTTTGATTTGCGGAACATAAACATTTATAATTTTGCCCTCAGGGATAATTCCTTTAAGGTGAGAGCGTATAACCATTCCTGCGCTGTCGCTGTCGGTCATAATTATAATGCCCTTTTCCTCTGCCAGTTTTTTAAGGAGTTCTCTTTTCTCAGTATCTTTAAAAATTCTAAAGCCGCCCGTAGTGACAATATACGCGTCAATAAAATTTTCAAGCGTTATTTTATCGTATTTTCCTTCTACAATAACCGCTTCTTCAAGTCTAATCAATTGACTCACCCTTTGAGGCTATATAAGAAAGCCTTACTATAAGTTCTTCAAGAACTATTCTGTCATCCCCCGAAAAGCCTTTGATTTTACTGTCTGCAGCGCAAAGCTCGTTAAGGCTTAAATTAACCTGCTTTTCGGTAAAGTTTGACAGAGTTTTCATGGTTCTTTCTACCACAAATTCTCTTCCCTTGTAGCCGAAATCATTAATAACATCCTCTGCTTTAAGAGAAGCCTTTTTTGCCGCCAAAGCTCTTGACAAATCAACATAAACGCCCGATATTGCTGAAAGCAAAGCAATAGGCTTTATACGCATATAAAGAAGCTCGTCAAGAAGATTTAAGGCACCGCTTACATCCTGGCGGAGTATTTTTGCCGAAAGGTCATAAATCGACTGGTCAATATTTCTGACACAGACCTTTTTTACCGTTTCGTTATCAACGGTACCGCCTACTTTATAGGCGCAGACCTTTTCAAGCTCGTTCATTATGGTATCAATATCGTCTGACACATACTCTATAAAAAACCGCGCAGTATCGCTTCTCATAGTACAGCCGCGCTTTTCACAGGCAGAAAGCACCATTCTTACAAGTTCCCCTGTCTGACGGTGATTTATAAGCACTGCTTTTCCCGAAATTTTATCAATGGCTGATATAAGAGCTTTAAGGCGCTCAGGCTGTTTTTTAACATCAACCTCAATATTGTCAATCAGAAAAACAACAACACATTCGTCGCTTTTTTCTCCGCAGATTTTAAGCAGTATTTCAAAGTCCTCTTGAGAGCAACCGAGAAAATCGTAATCCTTTATTAGAATACACTTTTTATCTGCCATAAGGGGTAACTGTTCTTTTGCATCATAAACCTCCTGCATAGAACATTCACCCACAAATTTTTGAAAATTAAATATATCGTCGGTATCCACTACCGCCTTTATAATGTTTTCAGCATTTTTATTTTTAAGGTAGCCGTCATTGCCGAAAATTATATAGCAGGGCGCTATATTTGACAGCTTTATATCGTTTTTAATATGTGATTCATTGCATAAAGCCATAACGGCTCACCTCTTTTTCATCAAAATTCTGTAGGGCTTTGCTTTAATAATATAAACTGCCGCAAAACTAAGCAGTATAATCACAGTAAGTGCCCATTCGTTTCTTAGCGGTATTGTGTTAAGGGGCAGTTTTACCGCCAGCTTTACCACCGCCACAAAGTAGTAGGCAAGGTAGTCTGCTACCGTTAAAATTATATTGCAAAGCATGGGTACACCGGCGAATATAACACCTATAGCCGTTAAAACAAGCATTAAGGTAGAAACCGATGCCACAAGGATATTTGTAAGTATTGCATAGGTAGATACATATCCAAAATAGTAAACCACAATAGGCAATGTTGCCACGTATGCCGAAATTGTTACCGACGCCGCTTCCGCTATGTAGCGAAGAGGTTTTATAAGTGTCACTCTTTTGTCTATAAAATACATTATACGACTTGACAATATGAGTATGCCAAAGGTTGATGCAAAGGACAGCAGAAAGGAAAGTGAGAACGCCGCAAAGGGATGTATAAAAAGAACAAGTATAACGGCGTTTGAAAGGGTTAGTATACTGTCTGACAGTCGGTTTAAACGGCGGTAGATTATAGCAAAAACATATACCGCACTTGCTCTTAGTATTGACATACCAAAACCGCAAACGCACATCATTATAAAAAGAAAAATAAGAAGCAGTATATCCTTTAAAAATTCAGGAAGCCTTGACATAGACAAAAGCCGTATTACCATACCGCAAAGCACTGTAAAATGCATACCCGAAACCACAAGAATATGGCTTAGTCCTGCCGCCTTTACCTGCTCATAAAAATTATCGCCGATAAAGCTTCTTTCTCCCGTTAAAATAGCAAGCAGCATACCTGAATTTTTAGTATTGTTTGTCAGAATTTTTCTTGCATATTCTCTTACCCTGAAGGACAAGGAATATACATTTTTATCACTGTCGTCTACCGCGGCGGTTTCCAGAAGCGTTGCATTTAAAAACACATTTTCGCTGTAAAAGGAAATTTGTTCTTTTCTGTCAAGCGCCGATAGCTTTACATCGGCTGTAACCTTATCACCCAGAGATAAATTTATAACACCGTCACCACTTAGTAAAACTCTGTCACCGCGTGATAGCAGATTTCTCTCACTCTCATAAACTTCGGCTATACAGTAAGCCGAGTCTATATCTCCTCTTTGTACAGGAGGCCCGACCAATACAGCAACTATATTTTCTCTTATGCCATCGTATTTATAGGCGGTGTTTATTGAAAATGAAAACACGCTTATTATACGAAAGCAGAAAAGAGCAATAAGAAGAACAGTAATTATCAGTCCCGAATTTCTCTTTAAAACACCTATAAAAATACCGATTATTAACAGTAAGACGGCAAAAATCAGATAGAAGACCTGACCTGCCGTCTTTAATGCAAAGGATAAAATAAGCATAACGGCGGCAGTCAGCACTGCATACCGAAATATTATATCTGACTTATTTGAAGAAGAGTGGGAGTTTTTCAAGGTAGATAATGTCATCTCTGTCTGCCGCGTCTCCCTCTGCCAGTATAGCGCAGGAAGCGGCTTCCGTGCCGCCTGCTTTACTCAGAAGCTCACGAACGGCGTTTAAGGATTCGCCTGTGCTTATAACATCATCTACAATAAGCACCTTTTTACCCTTAATACGCTCTACCTCTGCCTCGCCAAGATACAATGTCTGCTCTTTTTGAGTAGTAATAGAACGAACGGTTACCTTAAGGGGATTTCCCATATAAACCTTTAAACCTTTTCTTGCAACTATGTAAGGCTTACCCGACTGGCGTGACATTTCATAAGCGATAGGAATACTTTTTGCCTCGGGGGTAAGTATAACATCAAAGTCAGGACACTTTGAAAGAAGCTCACTACTTGCAGCCACGGTAAGCTCGGTATCACCGAAAATAATAAAGCCTGCAATACTAAGTTTATCGTTTACATCAAAAAGCTGAAGACTTCTGTCAAGCCCTGCAATTTTCATTTTATAAAACTCAGCCATACTGTTCATCCTTTCATCAACCCGGAGGCCAGGCAAGATTTCTACGAGCAAGAAGATGGAAATGAATGTGCCCCACAGTTTGTCCTCCCTGCTCTCCGCAGTTATTAACAACACGGTAGCCTTTTTCAAGTTTTTCCTGCTTTGAAATTTTAGCAATAGCCTCAAAAACCTTTGCTATAAGAAAGCTGTTTTCACTGTTAATTTTATCAGCGCAGCAAATATGCTCCTTAGGAATAACAATGGCGTGGAAGGGTGCCTGAGGCTCTATATCCAAAAAGGCATAAACAAATTCATCTTCATAAATTTTGGTAGACGGAATTTCACCTTTTACTATTTTACAGAATAAGCAGTCCATAATTTATTCTCCTATCTGAGCTTTAACAAGGTCAACTACTGCATCTATTGCCTTACTTGCAAGGCTTATATCCTTACCGCCTGCCATAGCAAAGTCAGGGCGTCCGCCGCCCTTGCCACCTGCTATTTCGGCAACGCTTCTGACAAGGCTTCCTGCATTGGCGCCTGCCTTTACGGCACCGCCGCCGCAAGCGGCACAAAATGTAAGTTTACCGTCAGTAATACCTGCAAACACAGCCACGGCATCCGGGTTATCACCCTTTACCTTTTCGGCCATATTTCTAAGTTCCTCACTACCCGTACCCTCAAGCACGGCGCTAACTACTGTAAGATTACCCACAGTAACGGCATTTTTAATAATATCATCAATTTTACCGCTGGCAAGCTTTGCTTCAAGGGCAGAAATCTTCTTATCCTTTTCCTTGTTTTCAAGAACTAAAGCGGCAGTAGCCTTAGCAAGTTCTTCAAAATTACCGCATTTTATACCGGCACAGGTATTATCAATAATTTCTTTATAGTGAATAAGGGTATCAAGCACACCGATACCTGTAACAGCCTCAATTCTTCTGACACCTGCGGCAACACCCGACTCCGAAATTATACGAAAAAGTCCAATTTTTGCAGAGTTATCAATATGAGTACCACCGCAAAGTTCGATAGAGGCACCTTCTACATTAACTACTCTTACAACATCGCCGTATTTTTCACCAAAAAGTGCCATAGCACCCATTTCCTTGGCCTCTTCAATAGGCATTTCTCGGTTATCAACGGGAATACCCTTTAAAATTGCGGCGTTTACAAAGGCTTCAACCTCTGCAATTTCGTCAGCAGTCATAGCGGAAAAATGGGTAAAATCAAATCTTACAGCCCTTTCGTTAACAAGCTGACCTGCCTGCTCAACGTGGGTTCCAAGCACCTTTCTCAGCCCTGCCTGTAAAAGATGGGCGGCAGTATGATTTCTTCTTATAGCATTTCGTCTTGCAGTATCAATAACGCTGTTAACACTATCTTCTTCTTTAAAGGAGCCTTTTTCCATAAAGCCGAAGTGCATAAACACTCCGCCGTTTTTTGTGGTATTTTCAACCACAAAACAGCCGTTTTCATTTTCAATTATACCTGTATCTCCTACCTGACCGCCGCTTTCGGCATAAAAACAGGTTGAGTCTAAAACAAGTATACCTTTTTGTTTTTCGACAATTTCGCCTTTTTGCTCACCGTCCACAGCAATAGCAACAATTTTACCCTTGCTAACCTCATCGGTGTAGCCGGTAAATACAGTGTCCTGTGCATTTTCAAAGGAAATTCCGTCACTCTTCCAGGACTGAGCATCGGCGGCTTTTCTGCCCTCTCTTGCCTTTTGTCTTTGCTGTTGCATAAGACGGTCAAAGGTCTCTTCGTCAACCGTCATATTCTTTTCACTTAAAATATCTTTGGTAAGGTCAAGGGGGAAGCCGTAGGTATCATAAAGACGGAAGGCATCCTCACCCGAAACTACACCGCCGTTTTTAGTAAGCTCGGCAATAATAGCAAGACCCTGGTCAATAGTCTTTGAGAAGGCGGCTTCCTCAGTAGCAAGTACCTTCTTTATAAGGGTTTCCTTTTCTATAAGCTCGGTATAAGCGCCCTTGTTTTCTTTTATTACAGATTCACACATCTCTACAAGAAAAGGAGTATTGATACCAAGCATTTTTCCGTGACGACAAGCGCGTCTTATAAGACGGCGAAGCACATAGCCTCTGCCCTCGTTAGAAGGCATAATACCGTCGCTTATCATAAAGGTAGCGGCACGGCTATGGTCGGTAATAGCGCGGATAGAAATATCATTTGCGCTATCTTTTCCGTAAGTTTTGCCCGAAAGACTGCAAACCTTATTGATAATATTTCTGATAGTATCAACCTCAAACATATTATCAACATCCTGCATTACACAGGCAAGTCTTTCAAGGCCCATACCGGTATCAATATTTTTGTTTTCAAGCTCGGTATAGGTTCCGTCACCCATATTGTTAAACTGTGAAAATACATTGTTCCAGATTTCCATATATCTGTCACATTCACAGCCCGGCTTACAGTCAGGACTGCCGCAGCCGTATTTTTCACCTCGATCAAAGTAAATCTCACTGCAAGGGCCGCAGGGACCTGTTCCGTGCTCCCAGAAGTTATCTTCCTTACCCAGTCTTACAATATGCTTTTCATCAACGCCTATTTTATTTTTCCAGATATCATAGGCTTCGTCGTCCTCTTCGTAAACAGAGGGCCAAAGAAGGTTTGCAGGGATTTCAAGAGTTTTTGTCAAAAACTCCCACGCCCACTCTATAGCCTCGTTTTTAAAGTAATCTCCGAAAGAGAAATTGCCCAGCATTTCAAAATATGTACCGTGACGCGCAGTATGGCCAACGCGTTCAAGGTCGGGTGTTCTTATACACTTCTGGCAGGTGGTAACGCGGCTTCTGGGAGGAGTAACCTCGCCTGTGAAATACTTTTTCATAGGCGCCATACCCGAATTTATAAGAAGAAGTGATTTATCGTTATTTGGAACCAAAGAAAAACTGCCAAGGCGCAGATGCCCCTTGCTCTCAAAAAAGGAAAGATATTTTTCTCTCAATTCATTTAAAGATGTCCATTGCATTTAATGTTCCTCGCAATCGCCTAAAAATAAATATAAACATACAAAGTTATTATATATTTAAAGACGCCGTTTGTCAACTCATTTAATTAGTCAAACCCTCGGCAATATATTTAAAAATTTCGGTGGCAGAAGAAGTCGAATTTGCACTGTCCTCAACAAGCACTACGGCTATATATTTTGGGTTATCAGCGGGAAAAAATCCGCAAAACCAGGAGTGCTCTATACTGTTTCCGTCTTCACCTACCCAGCCCGTCTGGGCGGTGGCGGTTTTGCCTGCTATATCCACTCTTTGACTGTGGGCATTTTTACCCGTACCGCTTATAACCACCTCTTTAAGATAATTTTTAAGCATATTGGCAGTATTTTTGTCTATTGCCTTTGTAGGCGGTTTTTTATCATTTTTTTCGGTCAGCTTGGCGTTTTCCATAATGCCCTCAATTAAGGTTGCCTGATGGTACTGTCCGCCGCAGGCTATTGCTTCATATAACGACAGCATAGTAACAGGGGAAGCAAGAAATTTACCCTGTCCTATTGAAAAATTAGCAAGAACACGGTTATCGCTTAGTTCACTTCTTGTGGGTATGCACTCGCCCTCTGTAGATATGCCGTCAACAAGAGTTTTATTGTAGCCAAAGCCGAAAAGTGTAGCCGTCTGGTAAAGCTTATCACCGCCTACATTCAGCGCAAAACGATAAAAAAATGAGTTACAGGAATTTATAAGCGCATCTTTAATATCAGTGGTTTTATGACCGCTTCGCAGGTGACAGAAAAAGGTGCTGTTTTCTATATTCATACTTCCCTCGCACTCCACCGTCATATTACTTAGTTTTCCGTTTGAAAGGGCAACACAGGGCTTAAAGGCAGAGCCTACATTGTAGCCCTTCAGCGCTCTGTTCATAAGGGGTGAATCTGCAGAATCCAACAGTTCTGAAATGTTATCTTTAGTAAAAGTAGGTCTGCTGAGCATACCTCTTATTTTTCCTGTTCCGGCTTCACTCACAACTATTGCGCCCTTTTTAAGATTTTGTGCTGCCTTTTCTATAACCACCTGAACATTTCTGTCGATGGTGGTCACCACCCCCGTAGTTGACAGGGTATCGCCCGAAACTATAGGTTCTATACCCCCAAGTATTTGCCCCTGGGCGTTAGAAGCGTATCTTACGGTAATTTTTTCATCACTGTAAAGGTACTCGTCCATTGCCTTTTGAAGCCCTGAAACGCCGTGGTTAGAGGAGTCTGTATAGCCCAGTAAATGCACACAAAAATCATTCTTATCGAAAACGGGTACCTTTACATTTAAAACACCTGCACAGGATATTTCCTCTGTTTTAACCACCGCAGGTTTACCATTTCTGAGTTTTCCTAAAATGCTTATTTTTTCCTCGCCCGAAAAGGCGGTACTGCAGTACATTATTGACTGCTCCGAGGGTGTAATAACGGCATAATTTTCATAAAAATTTCCAGTCAGCGCATTAAGATTACAGTCGAAAATTCTGCCTCTGCTGTGAGATAAGGTTACTACAACACTATTTTGCTCTGCGGCGGCAGAAATCTGCCCGTCATTGTTTATTACGGCAATCCGCACGGTGCCTACCAGAAACATTGAAAGCGTAAGAATAAAAACACAAATTATCCTTATATATGTTTTCATAAAAAATCACCCCGAGTAGTTTTTCTCGGGGTGTCCTTTTTATTCATTTTTCATTCTGAGCAGAGAGCCCACAGGTGCCTTTCTTTCACAAGGAATTTTAACCACCATCATAGGATGTGGCGCATTGTCAATTTCTTTATCGTCCTTATCGAAAATCTTTTCTGCCTTAAAAATAAAGGGCTCTTCCTTTACACAAAGACAGTCAAACTCCTGTCCCTTATAGAATTTATTTTTCATAATGCCGACTATACAGCCGTTTTCATAGCCCGTAACAACAACCGCTACCGAATAATCTCTTACATAACCTGCGCTTTCATAGGTCTGTGACGGCTGTCCGAAATAAAAGCCAGTACTGTATGGACGATGGCTGATTTTATCCAGCTCCTCGGATATCCAAGCTTCAAGCTTCCACTCACCTTTAGCTTCTTTAAGGCTATCCAGGGCGGCACGATAAGCATTTGTGGTAACAGCAACATAATAGTGAGATTTGGCTCTGCCCTCTATTTTAATGCTGTCAACACCGGCTTCACACATTTTGTCAAGGTAAGGCGCCATACACATATCATTGGCATTAAGTATATAACTGCCCTTATCGGTTTCGGTAATATCAAAATACTGTCCCGGTCGCTTTTCCTCCATAAGGGCATAGTTCCAACGGCAAGGCTGAGCGCAGTCACCTCTGTTGGCATCTCTGCCTGTCATATAGCTTGACAACAGACATCTTGCCGAAAAGGAAACACACATAGCACCGTGGGCAAAGCACTCTATCTCAAGGTCTTTTGGTGTTTTTTCTCTTATTTCCTTTATTTCTTCAAGCGAAAGTTCACGGGCGAGAACTATTCTTTTAGCGCCCATTTCATAAAAGGCATTTGCCGTTACATAGTTACATATACCCGACTGAACCGAAATATGAAGCTCGGCAGAGGGTACATACTTTTTAACAAGCCCTGCTGTGCCGATATCACTTGCAATAACTGCATCTACCCCTGCTTTTTCAAGGCTCATAAGAAAATCCGGCAGTCTTGCCATTTCCTCATTATGAGGAACGGTATTACAGGCAACATGCACCTTAACACCGTGGCTATGAGCATATTCTACACCTTTAAGCAAATCTTCTTCGCCAAAGTTAGAGGCGGCAGTTCGCATACCGAATTCCTCACCTGCAAGATAAACCGCATCTGCACCGTAATCCACCGCCGCAATAAGACGGGTTAAATCCCCTGCAGGACAAAGCAGTTCAGGTATTTTTCTTTTAGTCGAAATACTCATATATCCAGTTCCCTTCCTGCTTCAAGCGATTTACCGTTGCCGTTTGCTCGGCATAGGTTTTATGGAAATAGAATTTACCGTTTTTATCGGTTACAAAATAAAGATAATCGCTGAAATTTTCCTCAGGATAAAGCACCGCATTTATAGCCGCTTTGCCGGGGGAACAAAGAGGTCCCGGAGGCAAGCCCTTTATTTTATAGGTGTTATATCTCTCGTCATCATTATTAAAGGAATCACCGTAGTAACAGGTAGGCGAAGAACCGAGCTTACCATCTGCAGCAAGGCGGTTATAGAAAACAGCCGCAACCTTGGGCATACCTTCAGTATCAAGACCTGCCTCCATCTGAACAACAGAAGCAAGGGTCAACACCTGATTTATGCTCATACCCTTTTCCTTTGCTTTCTCTCTTATATCGCTGTCAATTACCCTGTTCATCTGGTTTATCATCTTATCAACAGCCAATTTTGCACATTCCTCAGAATCATAACAATAAAACTCGTAGGTATCGGGGAAAAGGTAGCCCTCAAGTACATAATAGGTATTGTTTTTATCTACCGAGTCAAAAAGTTCGCCGTTTAAATCTACACTATACAGTGCTTTGAAGAAATCTTCCTTTGTGCATACCCCTGCTCTTTCAAGCAAGGTTGCAATACCCGGCACCGTAACATCAGCGCCGTTTACATCCTTTACATAATCGTTTATACCTGTTCCCTCGGGAATAGTAACGCTGACACTCTCCAGCACAGCACCCTCACTCATCAGTTTATTGGCAATTTCCTTGTAGCCGCTTTTTGCTTTTATATCGTAAGCACCGTAAAGGAACTTACTGTCGTAGCCGCAAATTTTACTGTAAACCCTAAAAATAAAAGCGCTTTTAATAACACCCTCGTCTTCAAGAGTTTCTGCGATATGTAATGAGGCAGTTCCTTTTTCAATAATAATACTTGTATCTTTTTTATTATATACGCCTTTTATATCACACAGTGCAAAGGTTAAAACACCTATAACTAAAGCAAGAATAACGGCACCAACAGCCAGTGCCGAATATAATATTATTTTCTTTTTAGGTTTAGCGGGTAAAGGCTGAACTTCATTTGCAATTTCTTCATTTGCAATTTCTTCTGAAGTTTCAGCGCTTACTTTTTCTTTGTTTTCGTCCATTATTCGTCTCCGCACATCATCATAGATTTTTTAAGCTCATTTACATTCTTACCAAGAATTTTCTCTGCAAGAGAAAAGCCGAAGCGGTATGCAGCTCCCGGACCCCAAGCGGTAATAATGGTATTATCGCCCTCATCTATAACCAACGGAATATTTTTGTGTATTCCGTCTATACTTTTTTCAAAGCCGGGATAACAGGTATACTCTCTACCCTTTAACAGCCCCAGACCGCCAAGTATAGAGGGTGCGGCGCACAAAGCTGAAATAATAATGCCTTTTTCACTGAACTGCTTTAAAAGAGCACATAGCTTTTCATTTTTTTGAAGATTAAGAGTACCGGGCATACCACCGGGAAGTATAATGGCGGTAATATCCGAAAAATCAGCACTATCAATTTCTGTATCGGCCACAACGGTTATATTATGACTGCCCGTTACATTTTTGCAGTCTACACCAACCGTTACTACGGGTATACCTAATCGTCTTAAAATATCTACGGGAACTATTGCCTCAGCCTCTTCAAAGCCTTCGGCTAAAAATGTATAAACCATATTTACTCCTTACAAAATCTCAAGCACACTGTTTAAAACATCCTGCGCTATATCCTCAATAGTTCGGGCATTACCGTCTTTGGCGCAAGAAATTTTCTGCCAACCCGAATAATCGGCAGTGTAAAGGGCAGATTTTCTGCAATGCTCAAGATACTCGGTATTTCTCTCATGTATATCCTTTTTATCCTCATCGCCCTCGTATCTTCCCGTCATAAGCTTTTGAGAAACCTCAATGGGCATATCAAGGAAAATAACCTTATCGGGCTTTGGAATACCCATTTTTACATACTCAAAATCATAAAGCCAGTTAAGAAAGCCGTCCCATTTTGACTTGTCTAATTTTGAATTCTGATGAACAGCATTTGAGGTTACATATCTGCCGGCAATAACTACACCGCCGTTTTTATAATAGTCACCCCAATACTTTTTAAAGGAAGCATATCTGTCTACTGCATAAAAAGTGGAAGCGGCATAGGCATTAACATCATTTGGGTCATTACCAAATTCGCCCGACAGATACATTTTAACAAGGGTGCTGGAGGGATGCTCATAATCGGGGAAAGAAACACAGCGACAGTCTATGCCCTTATCGGTTAAATTTTTATATAAAAGTTCAAGCTGAGTAGACTTTCCGCTTCCGTCAAGCCCTTCTATAACAATTAGTTTACCCATTATATTCTCCGTTTTTGATTTTTTCGCTGAGCTGCCGCATTTCCTTAAACTTTCCGCAGCTCATTTTACCCTCAGGACAGTGACCTGCCACACAGGAAGGACCTGCCTTTTTGAAAAGCTGAGGCGCAACGGCACTTACAAGGGCTAACATCTGATTAGCCACATCGCGAATTTCCCACTGCGCTCTGGTACAGCAACGGTGTCTGAAGAAATTAAGCAGAGAGCGTGTATTCATAGTAACTATCATTTTGGTTTCACAGGCATTGGGCAAAACAAATCTTGCGTCTTCAATAGCCTTTTTCTCTGCCATTCTCTGCGCGGTCTTTTCGTCTTTGCCTTCATTTAAAAATTCTTTTAAATGCTTTTCCTTTAAAACTGCGGTGATTTTATCATAGTCTTCCTGGTCTCTTTTCATCGACTGGTTAAAGATTTCAAGAGCCTCAGGGCAGTTTTCTATTTCAGGCGGCAGAACATAACCGAACTGCTTTTCGGTAACGTATCTCTGGCTCTGAACAGAAAAAGA
>JAZNQX010000093.1:0-3342 GCA_045590395.1 Acutalibacteraceae bacterium | reverse complement strand
CGACAATCTGATTTACTCAGAATACTTCACTAAGCCGCAAAGCTCTGATACCGTAACAAGTGCTACTCTTAACGGCAAAACCTTTACTGCCAGAGATTTATTTACTATAAACAAAAACTTAACTTCTACTCCCCGTACTATCGAAGCAACCGTTCTTGCTCCTAAGAGCATTTCCTCAAGAATGGGGGTTATTGTAGGTAACAATAACGGTAGTGACCCCTTCATTAACTTAGAAATATATACCGAAGGTAAGGTTCGTCTGCTTTATAATGACGGTACTACCAAAACCGACCATATCTTCTCTGAGGATATTCGTTCCGATTCACCTGTTAACATTGCAGTTACATTAAGCGGCACCTCGGCTACCCTTTATGTAAACGGCGTTGCCAAAGAAACCGCTACCGTTAGTGAAATCACCGCTAATATTACCAAAAACTTCGTTATAGGCGGAGATAATACCTCAGGTAACTACAACTACTTTAAGGGAACTATTTACTCTGTAAATCTGTTTAACGATGCAAGAACCGAAAGCGAAATAGCAAATGATGCTATTCTGGTTAACAACAACGAAGGCGGTTTACTTTACTCCGTATACTTTACGTCAAAAGAGACCGATAAAAAGCTGACTGCCGTAAACAGTCTTGGTCAGACCTTCAGCGCATCAAAGCTTTATTCAATAGATAAAACCTTTGATGCACCTGCCAAGACCTTTGAAGCGGTTATCAACGTACCAAAATCACTTACTAACCGCGCTGGTGTAATTATAAGCAACTATGACGGCAGTAATTCACCTCAGGTCAGCATTGAAGTTTATACTCAGGGTAAGGTAAGACTTTTCTATCACACCGGAAGCGCTAAGCTTGAGCATATTTTCTCGGCAGATATCCGTTCTTCTGAGCCAACACATATTGCTATTACTATAGATGGTTTAACTGCCTCTCTATATGTAAACGGTGAATTTTCAGAAGCCGCAACACTTACCAAAGCCTTCCCCGACATTACCGACGGCTTAATGGTTGGTAGCGATAACCGAAGCGGTAATTCACAGTACTTCAAGGGTACCATTTATTCTGCCGCCGTCTTCTCTGATGTACGTACAGCAGAAGAAATTAAGCAGGATTCGCTTCTTGTTACAAATGATGCCGACGCTCTGCTCTATAGCGAGTACTTTGCTAACGTCAGTGACGAAGCTATTGTAATTGAGCCAACAGGCAGAACCTTTACCGACACTCTTATCGGAATTATAAATACTCTCACCAATGCTCCAAAAACCTTTGAGGCTGACATTTTTGTTCCTGAAAATATTGCAACTGACGCAGGTGTTATTTTCAGCAACTGCACCGACGGTAGCGAAAACCAGATAGGTATTGCTCTTGGTACGGATAACAGAGTTCGTCTTAACTTTGTTAACGGTGAAGTTACACAGACATATTTATTTAATTCCTCCGTTACTGCAGAAAAACTTACTAATATTGCAATCACTTTAAGTGAAAACATAGCGACTCTGTATATTGACGGAAAGCTAAGCGAAACAGCCACTCTGGATTCAGTTCTTCCTAATATCACCCAGAACATAAAAATCGGTGGTGACAACCGTCTTAATAATCCTGAGTATTTCAAGGGTTCCATTTACTCAGTTAATATGTTCTCAGACGTCAGAACTGATGCCGAAATACTTTCAGACTCTATTTCTGTTTCAAAATACGCCGATAGCCTTATTTACTCTGATTACTATGTAATGAAGAAGGACGACGGCAGGGTTTCCTCCACTGTTACACCCGTTGGAATGAAATTCACTCCATCTGATGAATTTGAAACTACCAATCTTAGCGGCTCACCCTACACCATTGAAGCAACCGTAAAAGTTGCTAAGAGTATGAAAGACCGTGCAGGTGTAATCTTAGGAAACTACGGTTCAGGCACCAGAACTCAGATGAACCTTGAAATTTATGACGGTGGCCGCGTTCGTCTGTACTATGTTTCAAGTATGGGCACTGTTGACTGCATATTCTCTACCGATATCCGTTCTGACAACGCTGTGCACTTAGCCGTTACACTTCAGGATAACACTGCAACGCTTTATGTTAACGGTGTTGCCACCGAAAGCAAGACAGTAAGTTACATTTACGACGGCCATGCTAAGAAACTAAGAATAGGTAGTGATTTCAGAAAGAATAATACCATGTATTTCAAGGGTACTATTTACGCTGTCAACCTGTTCTCTGAGGCTCGTACTGCAGAGCAGATTACAAATGATATGCTGCTCGCTTCACCCACCGCAGAAACACTGATTTATTCTTCTTGCTACGCTACTGCAGAGAATCAGTCTACCGCAACAGGCAGAACCTTCTCGAAGGACGAAATAGGCGAAATAGGTGCACTTGGAAGTACACCTTACACCTTTGAGGCTACAGTTAATGTTCCTAAATCACTAAATGGCCGTGGCGGTGTAATCGTTGGTAACTACGGCTCAGGCGTAAAATCACAGATAAGCCTTGAAATATACGAGGGTGGTCGTGTTCGTCTGTTCTATGTGGCTTTGTCAAAGCGTACAGATTGTATTTTTACAACCGATATACGCTCAGATAGCCCTGTGCATATTGCAGTAACCATTAACGGTAAGGTTGCCACCCTTTATGTTGACGGTGTTGCTACCGAAAGCATTACTCTGGACCTTGAGTACAAAGCTACCACCGATAATTTCACCATTGGTGGTGACAGCCGTTCAAATAATTCACAGTACTTTAAGGGAACTGTTTACTCTGTTGCACTCTTCGGTGATGTTCGTACAGCAGAAGAAATCAAGCAGGATATAAGTGGCATTACCGCTGATACCGATTCACTTCTCTGCTACAGATACTATAATTCTGAAATATGTGAGGCAAGTACAACCCGTGACGGTCATATTGCAAGCGACTGGATTATCGACCGCGAAGAAACATCTTCCCTTTCCGGTATAAAACACAAAGAATGTACCCGCTGTGCTAAGGTTCTTACAGTCAGCGACCACAAAACAAGTGTTGACTACAATAATCACATTGTATTTGCCGATATACAGGGCAAAAAGCTGAGTAAAGTAGCAGATGCATTCGAAATAGATTCTACCTTATCTCACGCTCCTGTAACCTTTGAAGCAACACTTAAATTACCTTCCTCCTTCTCATCAGTTAACCGAGGCGGTGTAATTTTAGGTAACTATGACGGTTCTTCTAAGGACGGTATAAATCTTGAAATTTATACAAACGGACGTCCAAGACTTTATTATAAAGTTGGTTCTATTGGATACTCTTATGTATTCAAAACCGATATTCGTTCCGATAATATCACACATCTTGCTATTAC
>JAZNQX010000092.1:0-1960 GCA_045590395.1 Acutalibacteraceae bacterium | reverse complement strand
TCAGCCGTATCGGGAAGCACCGTAACAACGGTTTTACCCTTGCCCAGTTTTTTAGCAAGTTTTATAGCGGCGGCAACGTTTGTTCCACTGCTTATTCCACACATAATTCCCTCTTTACTTGCAAGAAGCTTTGCGGTTTTTATTGCTTCCTCGTCCTTTATTATACAAACATCTTCATATATCTGCTGATTAAGTATCCTCGGAATAACACCGTCGCCTATACCCATCTGTATATGTGTGCCTATAGAGCCTCCCGACAAAATTGCGGCATTTTCAGGCTCTACCGCCCAGATAGTTATATTAGGATTAGCCGCCTTAAGCGTTTCACCTATTCCCGTAATTGTACCGCCTGTGCCGATACCCGAACAAAAGCCGTCAATGTCGCCGTCTATTTGACGGAGTATCTCCATACCTGTTGCCTGACGCTGAATAGCGGGGTTAGCAGGGTTTTCAAACTGCTGAGGCACGAAAATATTTTCGCCCTCCTCCTTCATTTTAAGCGCCAACTTTACACATTCCTCAATACAAAGACCTATATTTCCTGCATCGTGAACAAGAATAACCTCGGCACCGTAGTGGTTTACAAGTTTTCTTCTTTCTTCACTTACCGAATCGGGCATAATTATTTTTACCTTATACCCCTTTACCGCGCCTACAAGGGCAAGACCTATACCCTGATTTCCGCTTGTGGGCTCTACAATGGTGGTATCTTTATTTATAATACCCTGCTTTTCAGCCTCGCATATCATATTATAGGCTGTTCTTGTTTTTATTGAGCCGCCTACATTTAGGCCCTCAAACTTAACATACACATCAGCGCTGTTTTCATCCAGCATATTCTGAAGTTTAATTATAGGCGTATTGCCTATGGCTTCTAAAATATTATTGTAAATCATAAAAACTACCTTTCTGCACCGGTTAAAAATGCTACCGTTCTCTCAACCGAGTCTTTTGAATTACCCCAATCTGCATCCTTTTCGTTATTGCGGTAATCGTACATTGAACAAAAATGCTTAACATCGGCGTGAAGTGATACCGCATAGTCCTTGGTTATTCTTGTAAGATTTTTTGTGAATTCCTTATGGTAAGAGCGCATATTTTTCTTGTCTGCACCGTTAAGCAGTCTTTCATAGTGAGGCAGACAGAAAGCGCCTTGTTCATTAAACATTTTACGAAAATCAGAATCGGTTTCATAACAGCGGTAAAGGGTATCTATCATTCTGGACATACCCCACTCAGTTTTATCACAGATAAAACAGCCGTCTGTCACTCTTTTTACTTTTTCGGCTTTACTGCCCGAAAAAAGACCCTCTGTCATAACATTTTTGTTTATACATTCTATGTGAGATTCCAGCATTAGTGCAAGCTGAAGTCTGCCCCGCTTATTCATCATATTATCAAAATGCTTTTTACAAAAGCCTACCTCGTTGGTAACTATTCTGATATCGGGCTCCATCATAGCGGCGCCCATTATGTAATCAACTATCCTTTCCTGCACCGTATTATACATACGGCAAAGCGGACAGCCGTCATTTACTTCAAATACCTCGCTTACGGGTATAGTACAAATATCGTTTCTCATCAGAAAAGATTTCCCCTTTAAGCTATCATTATTTTTCAATATAACACACCTAAGTTAAAGAAGTCAATAAAAAGCCGCCTGAACCCTTTGTTCAAACGGCTTTTTGCTATATTTCACTTTCGATTATTAGTAATCGGTTATATTTTGCCACTCTGTCGCTTCTGGCAGGTGCACCCGACTTTATAAAGGGGGCATTTACACCTACCGCCAGGTCGGCAATAAAGGTGTCCTCGCTTTCTCCGCTTCTATGAGAAACGATATTATCGTATCCGCTTTTTTCTGCCATACACATTACCTCTAAGGTTTCGCTTAGTGTTCCTATCTGATTAAGCTTTATTAAAATTGCATTGGCTATTCCCTTTTCAGCCCCCTCTTTAA
>JAZNQX010000091.1:0-7661 GCA_045590395.1 Acutalibacteraceae bacterium | reverse complement strand
AATAGCATCATTTTTAAAAATATCTTTAAAAAACGATATGTCACGGTCAATGTCACCGCTTAATTTTTCTTTTTTAAAGTCATCAAAATTCATAGAATCACCGAATATAGTATCACCCGAAAAAGAGACAATATAAAAAATGCGAAAAAACTCTTGATTTATATGTAAGCCTTAGTGTATAATAAACAAGTCTTATTCGGCGGTGTGTTGGAATTGGCAGACGAGGTGGACACAAAATCCATTGATGGCGACATCGTGCGGGTTCAAGTCCCGCCACCGGCACCAAATAACCGAGATTACCCCATTGTGGGTGGTTTCGGTTATTTTTTGTTTATGAGCGGGACTTGAAGCCTAAGAGGGTTTCGGTGTAAAGAAAACAGTCCTGAGGACTGTTTTTAGCCGAAAGTTGCGCAGACGGGTACCGAATGCAAAGCATTGGGTCGACAAGCAGTGAATATTTGCAAGGCAAATATTTGTCCCGCCACCGGCACCAAAAAATTTCTGTTCTTCGGAACAGGAATTTTTTTATCCATTGCGAAAGCAATGGTATATCACCACGCGTTAGCGTGTATATCAACAAAGGCGGCGCGGCACCTTTGTATCTCATCACACCTTTAGGTGTGTATCAAAACACTTTCGCAATGATAATATACAAAACTTCGTTTTGATGATATGCAATTCCTCCGGAATTGATGATATACAACGGCAAGCCGTTGATTTATCGCCGCTTTTATGCTATGCTTGTGCTACAATAGGGACAAAATAAATTTGTTGTAAATAGTTGTAAAAACTTCAAAAGTGTGATATACTGTTTGTGCCACACAAGTTAATAATGTGCAATCTTCAGGGGAAGTGTTTTTATTTTTGGTAAAAACGCATTCTCTTTATTTGACATTCTCTTGTAGATTGCAAACTTGTGTGGCGCAAGCGGAGTTATGCGTTTTTCAGTGTGTGTAGCTTCGGTTGCACACACTTTTTTGTTTTTGGAGGAAAGAAAAAATGTCAAAGAAACTAATTTCACTATTGCTTGCTTTTTGTATGCTTTTCTGTTTATCTGCGTGTGGTACAACAGAAACAAGTAGCAATCCAACTAGCACACCATCCGAATCTCAAACGGAAACATCGCAAAATACATATGAAACTACATCAACAGAATCGGTGAATAGTCAAACATCATCTAATATCGAAGTTCCAATAGGAAATGATACAAATCAACTTACACATACTCACAGTTATTCCAACCCAACTTGCACTTCACCGAAAAAGTGTTCTTGTGGTGTAACTGCCGGAACTGCCTTAGGTCATAATTACTCTAAAGCTACTTGTACTTCACCGAAAAAATGTACTCGCTGCGGTGTTATTGTAGGAACCGCATTGGGACATAGTTATTCTTCTGCCACTTGCACATCACCCAAAATTTGTGCACGTTGTGATGTAGTGAGCGGTTCGGCTTTAGGCCACAAATATTTAGATGCTACTTGCACACGTCCTAAAATTTGTGAGCGTTGCGATAGTATTGCAGAAGGTGCTTTGGGGCACGATTTTAGAAACAAAAAATGTACTCGCTGCGGCAAGTTGGATAGGACATATTTAATTGAAGATATAGATTATTTAAGAAAAAATGATGACATTTGGTATAGTGACGAAGCCATTACTGATAATAAAGGAACTGTTTATTCTGACCATTTGAATTTCCATAATAATAATTTTGTGATTGATGGAAGTATATATTTCGATATAGGACGCAAATACACATCTTTTACGGGTACGGTTTTATTGCCTTATGAGAAAAGGGGGACTAACCGAGAGGGTTATATAAAAATATATGGTGATGATAAACTGCTGTACCAAACATCTGCAATCACAATGGGCTATCAAACTAATACATTTACAGTAGATATAACTGGAATATCTATACTTGAAATTGAAATGGATAGCACGAGTGGTGCATCAGGAACAAGTTGTGTGCCTTATTTAACTAATGCATACTTGGAAAAATAAATTGTTACGAAAAAGAGTTCCCAAAGCTAGGGCAGGAATAACCGTCATACTTTCGGTGGTTTGACTGCTTTAAAACAAAGTTTTCAACTGCATTATCTTTGGTATGATTTTCAATGTATCAGTATGACTTTTGTCATACCATCAAAAATAGAGTTATCTCGTAAATTCGGGATAACTCTTTTTTCATATATAACTTGAAAAGCATAACAAAAAATGTTATATTAAATTAAAGAAAATGCTTGTTGTTATGCGGAAAACTCAACTTGTGGAAATGACTTCCACAAGTTGTTAAAAATGAGCCTCCACTTGTCAGGGGAGGTGGCAAAACGAAGTTTTGACGGAGGGGTAGTTTCTCTCCCTCAGTCTTTTGCTACGCAAAATCCAGCTCCCTCGTCAGAGGGAACCACAGGCTAATTTGTCCCTGATTTAACACAAGCATACAAAAAAATCAAAGCCGTGATTTTCACGGCTTATTTTTGTATATTTGGGTTATCTGTTCTTTCAAGTAAATAATCAATAGATATACTGAAATAATCTGCTATTTTTATAAGTTCATTTATTCCGGGTTCGCGCTCACCGGTTTCATAGCGGCTGATGGTATTTTGATTTGTATTTAAGTCCATTGCCAATTTAAGTTGTGAAATTCCCTTTGATTTTCTGATTTCTTTTAATCTCATTGAACCACCTCTTGACATTATTATCCCATATTGGTATAATAAAATTATCCCGATTTGGTATAATAAAATGAGGGAACAGACACTACCTTTTTTCAAAAAAAGTAACCAAAAGATATTATTTATTGCGCACAAAATCCGTTAAGTTTATGCAAATTTTACTTTTTGAAATAAAACACTTGTTTTTTCGTTTATGTTATGATATAATACGTCATACTAAAAAATTTTTAGCTTTTTGTGAACAGTATAGTGGGTTTCCTACTCACATAACATTTAAAATTGAACAGCGCCTGAGCCTTAGAGCCTGTGCCATTTAATCGTTGTATAACGATTATGGTACAGGCTTTTTTTATTTTTTTTGCAGGCTAACACAAAATGAGGTGATTCCATTTGCAAAACACATTACAGCACAAACCGACAGATACTCAAACAGTGCGGCGACGATTTTTATGTCCTTTATGCAGTAAGCACACAATACTCTGGTTACTTCCTGATACCGAGATTAAAAATCTGCCGATTAAATGTAAACGATGCGGAAAAGAATGTATTGTAAATGTGGTACCACTTATTGAACCTTAAAACTCTTTAATAGATAAAACCAACTAAAGCAATCCCTACCCTCGCAAAAGTCTATGTGTATTTCCAAGCACAAACGCTAAGCGTTTGTAATTTTTTGCCGAAAATTGTAGTAAACACTTACAAAAGGGGAAGATGAAAATGAAAAAGGAAGAGATACGTCAAAAACTTATGGAAAGTGCCATCCATGTGGTTGCTACTGAGGGTATTCATAAAGCTACCACTAAGGCTATAGCAGCTCATTCCGGTGTTAATGAAGTGTATATTTATCGAATGTTTGAGGATAAGGATGATTTGTTCGCGCAAACGTTTGCCTTAATAGATAGCGAACTTATTTCGTGCATCATGAAATACGAACCGATTATGCAAATGAAAGAAATTGAGATTAAGGAAAGGTGCTATATATTTTTTATGGCTTGTTGGAAAAAAATCCTTGATTATGATAAGTGTTCTTTCTTTATTAAGTACTACTATTCTCAATATTACAATTCCTATTCACCGCTAAAAAGAAGAAAAGCGTATGCTGAGGTCATAGATAGTTTTGCTCCTGCCTTTAAATCAGGAACAGACGTATGGCGTATGTTCAACCGCATCCTCGATATTGTATATTCTACCATCATTAAAATTCTGCGCAACGAAATTCCCGATAACGATGAAACGGCGGAGGATGTTTTCAGAGTACTGTATTCGGCTATTGAGTCGGCACTCGTGTGGAACGAGAGCAAAAAAGACGAATAAGAGAGGCGTGGTTGTGAAAAAGTTATTAAAAGTTGTTTCTAATGTATTAGTGATATTCGTTGTGGTACTGGTTTTTTTGCTTCATGGAACAAGGCTTTTAGGTATAGAGCCGTATACAGTGCTTTCCGGCTCTATGGAATCGGTATATCCTACAGGTTCGATTATTTATGTAAAAGCGGTTGATGAAGAAAAACTTCAAGAAAATGACGTTATCACCTTTAAAATGTCAAACGGCACCATAGCTACTCACCGCATCATTGAACTTGTACAGGACGAAAATAATCCACATACCGTTCTGTTTCGTACAAAAGGTGATGAAAATAAAATTGCAGACGGCACACTTGTAAATAAAAGTGATGTTATAGGCAGTCCGATTTTTTGCATACCCTTGCTCGGCTTTTTTGCTACATATATTGCTTATCCGCCGGGTAAGTATGTTGCTGTTTCGGTAGCAGTATCATTTATTCTTATAGAAATTATTATTGGTATTCTGCTTGATGATAAAAAGGCAAAATCCAAGTGATAAAAATTGAATTTTAAGGAGAATTTGTTATGAAAAAGTCAAAAGTTTTAATACTGTCCGTTTGTGCGGTGTTACTAGCTGTGGCTTCCGTTTTCGGTACTTTGGCATACCTTACAAGTCAGGACACGGTGGTTAACACATTTACTGTGGGTAAAGTAAACATCACACTGGATGAAACAAAGGTTACTTCTGACGGTAAAGAGGTTGTAGGTGCAGATAGAGTAAAGACAAATAACTACCACCTTATTCCCGGTCAAACCTATATTAAAGACCCCACTATGACCGTTAAAGCAGATAGTGAAGCCTCCTATGTTCGCATGCTTCTGACTATTAACTGTGCTGATGAATTTGATAAGATTTACTCACCTGCAAAGGCAGACCTTATCACAATTTTTGGTGGTTATAATGCTGAAAATTGGATATATGAAGCAGTAACAAGAGAAAATAACACACTTACATATGAATTCCGTTATAAAGAAATCGTTGCAAAATCTGATAAGGATACCGTGCTAGATGCTCTTTTTGACACCATCACCGTTCCCGGTGCCTTTACGAGCAAGGATATGGAATCTATTGCCGACCTCGAAATCACGGTTATAGGTCATGCTATTCAAGCAACCGGCTTTGATAGTGCAGATGCTGCTTGGACAGCATTTGATAACCAGGTTAACCCATAACGCTTTCAAACAGACGATAAGTCTGCTGAAATAAAATCTTAAGAAAGGAGAAACACAGGTGAAAGAAAGAAGTTTAAAGAAGCTTAAAGGCACAAAACCGTTTTTTATGATTATGGCAATTGCTCTTGTATTTTGTACCATTATCGGCGGTACTGTTGCCTGGCTTATTACAGATACTGAGCCGGTAGTAAATACTTTTACTTACGGCGATATTAACATTGAACTCAGTGAAACCGATACCGATAAAGATGGCGACAATAATCCCAATACCAACACCTACCCAATGGTTCCAGGCAACACTATCGCAAAAGACCCTAAAGTGACCTTCAAGGCAGATAGCGAAAACGCATGGCTGTTTGTAAAGCTTGAAAAATCCGCAAACTTTGACGAGTTTATGACCTATGAAATGGCTGACGGTTGGACAGCGCTTGCAAATACTCCGGGTGTATACTACAGAGAAGTATCAAAGACTGATGCAGATGCTGTATTTACAGTAATTAAGGGAGATGCCGACAATCCAGATGGCAAGGTTGACGTGAAGGGTGAAGTTACAAAGGAAATGCTAAACGCTTTAGATGCGAATGGCAATAATTATCCTACCCTCACAGTTACTGCCTACGCGGTACAGCGTGATAACAATATCGCAACCGCTGCTGATGCTTGGGCAAAAATCCCTTCAGCAAATCCGTAATGTAAAGGTGAAAACCTTTGCATAATAAAAATTTTTTACTTGAAAGGAAAAAAGACTTATGAAACTAAAAAATATTTTACTCTATGGTTTAAGCTTCGTACTCGTGGCAACAGTTGCTATCGGCGGAACTTTGGCTTACCTCACAAGCACTGATGATGACGTAAACGTTATGACTCTCGGCAATGTAAAGATCGAGCAGAACGAGTACGAGCGTGTTGTTGAAAACGGCGCTTACAAGGTAGAAAACGGTTCTTATGTACTTAAGGACTTCTCTCAGGCTAAGCCGCTGCTGCCCTGCACTGAGCTCGATGCTAACGGCAACCCCTACAACAACGGCGCAGGTAACTGGGATACCACTACGGTCGACATGTCTCAGGTAGGTTCTCAGGGCCTTCAGAAGGTATTTACCTCTAAGAACGCACAGGATAAGATCGTTACCGTTAAGAACACCGGCAAGTCTGATGCTTATGTGCGTACTTGGATCGCACTGGAAGATCCTTTTACTGAAGGCCGGATCGGTGTAAACGTAGGTAATAAGGATTATTATACGCAGGATTCCAGCTGGGAATCTGTAACAATTGACGGCGTGCAGTATTCTGTATCCTGCTTCACCTATAAGGAAGCACTTAAGCCTGGTGAGGTGTCCACTCCCTCCTTGTTCCAGGTATACCTGAATTACAAGGCAACCAACGAGGATATGGAGCTCCTTGGCGACACTTATGAAATCCTCGCATTCTCTCAGGCTGTTCAGACTGCCGGCTTTGCTGATGCTAAGACCGCTCTGAACACCGCTTTTGGTACCAACCATCCTTGGACTGCTGGCGTTTCCGTTCCCGTTGTTGTAGACACTGCAAAAGCATTAGACACTGCCTTGATTTCCGGCGGCGATGCTATTTTGAATGAAGATTTATTGTTCTCTTCCAGTGATACTACTGCCAATAGTGGCTACGGTGCTACAGGTGTTTCGGTTAAGGGTGGCACTCTGGACGGCAACGGCAACAGCCTTGGTATAAACAACTGGGGAACTTGGGATGCAGCAGTTCATACCACTGGCGGTACCATCAAGAACCTGACCATCAACAGCGGTATGCGTGGCGTCTTTATGGGTAGCGCTACAGCCGATGTCTACATTGACAACGTTGTCATTGATGGCACCATCTACACTTTTAACTCTGATGGCGGTAACAAGAATTATGGCGTATACATCAGCAATTCCACTCTGAACGGCTGGACCAGCCATTCTGACGTTCATAAGGAAGTAGTCTATACCAACTGCAATTTCGGTGAGGGCAACGGTTACGCTTTCTGCCGCCCCTATGGTCCCACAGTCCTTGAAAACTGCGTATTTGAGGAAGGTTTCGAATTCGATACTGCCAAAACCAGCAACATTGTGTTCAAGAATTGCTACTACGGTGACACTCTGATTACTGCTGCAAATGCAGCTTCTCTGAAGTCTGGCGACGTTGTATTCTTCTACAACGGTCTGAATGGTATTACTATTGAGTAATTCCTGATTTAACTCCAAGCGCTCAACCCCTTTGTGTGTTGGGCGGATAAGCAAATCCTGAAAGGAGGACATACATATAATGTCTAAACTAAAAAAGGTACTTTTAATGAGTACTGCTTATGTTTTAGTTGCCGCACTTGCTATCGGTGGTACACTTGCATATCTTACTTCAACAGATGAAGACGTTAACGTTATGACACTGGGTAACGTTAAAATTGAGCAAATTGAGCAACAGTATGATGAAAATGGTAATCTTGCTCCTTTTGAACAGGAT
>JAZNQX010000090.1:0-15323 GCA_045590395.1 Acutalibacteraceae bacterium | reverse complement strand
CTTGATATGGAACTCTTTGGGCCTTCCTCCTGGCTTGAAGGTATGTATTTAGCCGCACTAAAAGCCGCATCAGAAATAGCCGATTTTCTTGGTGATATAAATAAGAAAAATGAATACGGCGAACTTTATGAAAAAGGTTATAAATGGACTAAAGATAATTTATTCAACGGTAAATATTTCTATCATAAAGTTGACCTTAAAAGCAAAAAATACACAGAAGAATTTGACTGTCCTAATTATTGGAACGAGGAAAAAAATGAGATTAAGTACCAAATTGGCGAAGGTTCTATAATTGACCAGTTGCTTGGCCAATGGCATTCTAACATTTGCGGTCTTGGTGATATATTTGACAAAGAACAGCGTAAAACCGCCCTATCTTATATGTTCGAAAATAATTTCAAAAAATCTTTCCGTGATTTTGCTAATATGTGGCGTGTTTTCGCTATAAATGATGAAGGCGGCACAATTATGTGCGATTACCCTGAGGGAGTAAGAAAGCCCATAATACCTATTCCCTACTGTGAAGAATGTATGACAGGCTTTGAATATGCCTTTGCAGGACTTCTTATAAGCGAAGGCTTTGTAGAGGAAGGCTTAACGGTTGTACGCGCAGTAAGAGACAGATATGACGGTAAAAAGCGCAACCCCTATAACGAAATTGAATGTGGCAGTAACTATGCAAGACCTATGGCAAGCTTTGCTTTACTTCCCATTTTCAGCGGTTTCGAGTTTGATTTACCAAACAAACACATTGGCTTTGCACCTATTTTATCTGGAGACTTCAAATCTTTTTGGAGTTTAGGTACCGGTTGGGGAGATTTTATAAAGAACGATAATGAATATAAGATTATTATTAAATCAGGTTACCTTGAACTTTCAAGCTTTTCAATAGGTACTGAAAACGCTGTTTTATCAGTTATTGCCGATGGTAACAAATTCGAATTTAGCCAAAAGGGTAATAAAATTATATTCGATACTATAAATATAAAGAAATCACTTGTAATTGAGGTGCGCAGTTGAAAAGAAATGCAATTTCAACCACTAAAATAGCAGAAATTTGCGGTGTTTCACAAGGCACAGTTGACCGAGCGCTGAACAACCGAAAAGGCATAAGCGAGGCTACTAAACAAAAAATCCTGTCGGTTGCAAAAGAATACGGTTACCGCCCGAATATTCACGCAAGATGTATAGCAGGTGGTAAATCACAGCTTATCGGAATAGTTATTTTTGACATTAATAATCAGTATTTTTCTGACCTTTTAACCGAAATTGAAAACTATTGCACCAAAAACGGCTATTCTACACTTATTATGTTTACGGACAAGGATAAAAGGCGTGAAATAAAAGCAATTGAAGACTTGTATAGTTTATCGGTTGACGGAATAGTTCTTTGTCCTTGTAACGATTCAACCGAATATAAAAACTACCTTTTATCACTTGATATTCCTATTGTCACCGTAGGTAATAAATTAGATGGTATTCCCTATTTCAGTATAGATAATGCCCAAGCTGTAAAAGATACAACAGAATATGTTATAAGCAAGGGTTATAATAAACTAATATACGTGAAGCCACCGCTAAAAGAAAGCAATACCTATGCACAAGATATACGGCTTGAAAGTTTTTTGAACTTTTGCAAAGAAAAAGATGTTGATTATACTATTTCTACAATAAATAAAGCTGAAAAGCATATAACCGAAAGCAAAAAGTGTGCCATTATATGCCCAACCGATATTTATGCCGTAAAGCTATTATCCCTTGCCAAAAAACATAATGCAGGAATTATTGGTTTTGATAACATAAAACTAATTGATGAACTTGATTTAAAGCTTGATTCGGTTTCCTATGATATTGCAACTACCGCAAAAAATTCAATTGATCATATTTTAGGCAAAGAAAAAGATGATACTGTTATTGCGCATAAAATTATAAAGCGAGGAAGTATATAAAAAACGAGGCAATATGCCTCGTTTTTATTTTACTAATTTACGGTAAGAACAACCTTGCCTACATTTTGTCCTTTATAAAGGATATCGTGAGCTGCTTCAGCCTCGGTTATGGGAAGCACCTTATAAATTGTAGGTTTAACTTCGCCGCTTTCAACCTTAGGCCACACGTTTTCAACGAGTTCTGCAAGTATCTGCGCCTTTGTTTCAGGCGTACGGGAACGGAGAGTCGAACCAATAATACGAACATTACGAACGTATATATTTTTAAGGTCAATTTCAGTCTTTTGACCTGCGAGAGCCGCTATCATAATCCAACGTGCACCGTGCTTTAAGTAATGGATACACTTACCCATTATCTCTCCGCCAAGGCAGTCAATAGCAACATCTACGGGATGTCCGTTTTCAAGTTCTTCCTTCAGAACCTCAGATATATCCTCTTTAGTAGTAACAACCACTCTATCCGCATTTAAGTGTTTAATATTATTTGCTATTTCATCAGTTAAAACGGTAGTTATAACTCTGATTCCAAAAGCCTTTGCCATAGGAATTATAACCGAAGCCAGACCGCTGGCACCTGCATTCATAAGCAAGGTATTTCCCTTTTCGATTTTGCCCTCAATAAAAAGATTAAGATAGGCAGTAGCAAAAGCCTCAGGAATAGCCGCCGCTTCCACCATAGAACAATTTTTAGGAATGGGCATCAGCATATCGTACTTAACATTTGCAAATTCGGCATATCCGCCGCCGCCAAGCAAGGCGCAAACCTGGGCATAATCACGAACGTCGCACAATATTCCTACTGCCCTACCCATTCCTTTTTCATTTATCTCATTAACATACCTATCAAGTGCCTCTTTATTTACATCACACATAAGAACATTTCCACTAAGTGCAGTAAAATTCTGTGCGAACAAAAGCCCCATACCCGAGGCGGCACCTGTTACAATTGCTGTTTTATTTTTAAAGTCCATATAAATGACCTCCTTTTTATATAATTTTAATATCAGCCTATTTGTCTGACAATAGAAAAAACGATATTATCTTAACATTTTTGATACAGTTTTATTAAAATAGTGTTGATTATTTTGCATAAATTGATATAATAGTTTTGGTGATATGTAATGAGTATATTAGACAACATAATAATTACGCAAATTGACCCTCCTATCGTGGTTCATTCCGAAAAAGGTCGTTATGTTCAAATGATTGACCGCAGTTCTTTTGGTATTTCTTTATGTATGAGCGGACAAATAACATATACTATGAACGGCAAGAAATTTGTATCTGACCAAAACAGTGTGATTTTACACCCGAAAGGTTCCACTTATTTTCTTTATGGAGATAAAGAGGGGTTCTTCCCCGTTATAAATTTCCAATGTGAAAACCTTTTTACTGACGAGTTAATTGTATTTCATCCTGATAGCACAAAGGAGTGCATTAAAGAATTCGAAAAGCTTAAAAGCATCTTTTTACAAGGCGGAAGCCGACTTGAAATGTTTAGCATACTGTATAAATTACTTAATAGGATTTCTACTGTAAAACAAACAAAGCATCAGCCGCTTGAAAATATAACACGATATATTCAGACAAACATTTCCGATACGAATTTATCTAATAAAAATCTTGCTACACAAATAGGATTTAGCGAAGTATATTTTAGAAGACTGTTTTTATCTTGCTATGGTGTAACGCCAAAACAGTATATACTAAACTACCGTATAGAAAAGGCCAAACAGCTTTTAACCGATACACCCAACACCGTGACTAAAATATCAGAACTGTGCGGTTTTTCAAGCCCGTATCACTTCTGCCGCGCCTTTAAGGCAAAGGTCGGCGTTACCCCAACACAATATGCAAAAGAAAATACTGTATATAAAATTTAAAAGCTTGACCGTTCGGTCAAGCTTTTTTACTATTTATATTATTGAAAAAAATTCTGTATTTTACATTCAAACAGCTATATGGTATAATATAAAAAAGAGGTATTTTTATGAAATCTACTATATTTAAAAAAATTATAGATGAAACTACAATTGAAGTAAATGAAAGCTTTGACGTTACTGTTGCACGGCTTAGGCAACAGCAAGGAATGTGCCGAGAGACCGATAGTCTTGGAATTGACTTAGAATTTCAGTGTGATAAAAAAGGCAAACTATGCATTTGTCATTTCAGCCGTCACAGAAAAAAACGAGAATTTAACCGCATATATTGTGTATCAGGCGAAGTTGTAACCGAAAATAACAAAACAAAAGTTAAAATTTATACTATACACAACAAATATTACTTAGCTATGAGCGTCATTTTTGCAATAATAGAATTTGTTCTTGTTCTTTTATACATATTATCAATTTCTTTTTCAATTTACGAGCCATCTAAAAAAGATATATTAATAGCAATATTAGGAATTTTTGCAGTTGTATATCCTCTACATCGGGACAGTATAGAAAGACGCAACAAAGACATTGATTTAGAGATTATGAAAAACGAAATAGTTAAAAGAGTAACGGCTATTGATAAATGGGATGACTAGACAGACTAATTAATTGAGTGAGGTGCTAGAACATTGCAAAGAACGGTTTTCAGAAAAACGATACTACCGATTTTAATTACGGTTATGCTCATTGTGGTTCTTCTAACTCTTAATTACTTTAATTTACTGCCAAAGAAGACTTATTCTGCTGAGGACTTTCATATAGATACAATACTCAGCAGCATGGATTATAACGGCAACGGAACTGACGATTATACTGATATTCTTCTTGGCGCCAGAGCAGATGCTAAAAATCATCCTACCTATGACGGTGCTTACTATCACGGCGGATATCCACCGGATGATATTGGCGTATGTACCGACGTGGTATGGAGAGCTTTCAAAAATGCGGGATATTCTCTGCGAGATATGGTAAATAAAGACATTAGTGCAAGGCCGAAGGCATATCCGATGATTGAAAAGCCGGATAACAATATTGATTTCCGCCGTGTAAGCAACCTGCACATATTCTTTGAGAAATATGCCATTAGTTTAACGCTGGATACCGATGAAATTGCAGAGTGGCAACCGGGAGATATTGTGATTTTTGGAAACGATAAACATATCGGCATCATCTCTGATAAGCGAAACAAAGACGGTCAACCGTATGTTATTCATAACGGTGGACAGCCAAACCGAGAAGAAGACTACATAGACAGGGCAACCGTAACAGGCCATTATCGCTTTGACGCATCTCTTGTGAATGAGGATATTCTATTAAAATGGGAATAAATAAAATAAAAAAACAAGTATATCTGTACTTTATTAAATAAAGTGAGGTGTTATATGTGAAAAGGATACTTTGCATATTTTGTGTTATAACGATGCTTTTTTTACTCTGCTATTGCAAAGATGATAGTTCCCATAATGCAAATGAATATGAATCAATGAAAACCAATATCAGTAAAGACCATGTGTCTGAATTTATGGAATTATTAGGCGGAGAAATAGAGCTTGATGAACTTTTAAGCGGTTTTATTCCTGATGAAGAACATTGCTATAATGTGACACCTCCGCAAGTTGCCGCTGAAACCAATATGAAAATATTCAAATTTTCCGATTCATGTATTTCGCTTGTGCTGTTGGATAACAAAATATATACTCTCTGTGAATCATTTGGTGGATATGGATTCGTAAACGCCATTCCTTGTGATTTTGATAATGATGGTAACAAGGATTTACTGGTTGCTTCTTCTTGGGGGTCCGGACTGCATCGCTCTATTATCTCTGTTTTCAATTCGGTTACCAAAGAATCCACAATTCTTTACGATACTTCTACCACAGATACGCCAGAGGTGGATTTAATCGTTTCACAGTCAACTGCCAGTATTTTTACTGACAATCCTGAAATTGACGAAAAGTTATACTATTCTTTATTGTCTGTAAAAATCAATGTTGAAAACAATAATTTTGCGGAACTTGCTTATGTTGTTGATGGTGTCGAAGGGCATATTGAAGCCAAAGACGGCACACCCACATTTACACCCTATCAAAAATGATTGAAAGGCTTGACCGAATGGTCAAGCCTTTTGCTGTCAATATAGAACACACCGGTTTGTAAAAACATTTACTTTAAATAGACGGTGTGGTATAATGGAAACAAAGAGGTGCGTAATTATGTGGAAACAAAAAATAGGTATTTCTATTGGGAATGATTATAATATACCAGTTGTGGATATAGTTAAAATGTTACGGAGAATTGGATTTGATGCAATCTCTCCTGTATGGAAAACGAATGGCGATTTATTTGAGATTGTAATGGCTGCAAACGAATGCGGATTGTTAATTCAGTCACTGCATGCGCCCTTTGGTAAAGCCGCTGATATGTGGAGCGATGACAATATTTTATATGAGTCTGCAAAAGCAGAATTATTATCTGCATTAAATGCTTGCGTACAGTTTAATATACCTGTTTTAGTTGTTCATACTTGGATAGGCTTCGATTATAAGTTTAATGCAGAAGCATTAAATTATAAAAATTTTGATAGAGTTGTATCTTTTGCAAAAGAACACAATATAAAAATCGCCTTTGAGAATACCGAGGGTGAGGAATATCTTTTTGCTTTAATGGAGCATTTTAAAAATACTGACACAGTTGGCTTTTGTTGGGACTCGGGACACGAAATGTGCTACAACCACTCACAAGACTTATTGTCAAAATTAGGTGACCGCCTTATTATGACCCATATCAATGATAATCTGGGAATCAGCAGATTCGACGGGAAAACATTTTGGACAGATGACCTTCATTTGCTTCCTTTCGATGGTATTGCCGATTGGGATTATAATGTTGACCGACTTAAAAAATCTCGACCGCTGGAAATTTTGAATTTTGAGTTAAACATAAAATCTAAACCTAATCGACACGAAAATGATATTTATGCCCAAATGGATATTGAACAATATTTCACCGAAGCCTATAAACGCGCTTGTAAAATTGCATATAAATATTCGAAATAGCAAAAGGGCTGACCGAATGGTCAAGCCTTTTGCTGTCAATATAAGACACACCGGTTTGTAAAAACATTTACATTAAATCGGCGGTGTGGTATAATGAAATAAAGTGAGGTGGAATATATGCAAAAACAATTTGAAGCTTATTATTCAGAATACTGGGCTTGGTTTTGGTTCTTTCTATCTATTGTTTTTTGTGTTAATATTGCTGTTTTTTCTATTTGGTGGTTAGAAACGATTTCACCTACTTTTATTACAGTGTCCTCAATCTGTGCAATTGTTTTCTTTCTTATATTCGTAAAAACCAAAAGAGAAACCGGTATTGCTATTGAAATTATTGACAATGTTTTAATTCTACACAAGAAAGAAATTATTTCTATTCCAATAAAGGACATTCAAAGAATTGATGTGCATAATGCAGACGGTTCATTCGATATCCTCGTTAAAACTGCAAACAATAAATATTCAATGCATTGCTTTATTAAAGAACAACGCCAAAAGAAAACTTTATTTATAGACTATCTAAAAAGCAACAATATCAAACTCAAAACTTATGATTTGCTATAAGAAAAGGCTTGACCAACGGAATGGTCAAGCCTTTTTGTTAAAACAAATTGGTTATCCAATATATTACCCCGTAAATCACACTTGCGATAGTACCGTAAACAATAACAGGTCCAGCGATTGTAAACATCTTCGCACCGACGCCGAGAACATAGCCTTCTGCTGCTGTCAATATAGGACACAGTCTTATTTCTTGGTTGCCCAATCAGACGGCTCGTTTCCCATAACGAAGTGAAGCTCTCCGCCCTCTATAATTTGCTTGTGCGTTAGCTTACAAACGTTTAACGCTTTACCCTGCCAGGTTGCGGATTGTACATAAATGTTTCCGTTTCCCACGTTTTCTCCCGTAATGCGCAGGTCCTTTCCATTGCCCAGATGAAAAACAATTTTCGGAATTCTTGTACCGTGGAGATAATAATTTTCTGTCGTAGCATAAGGGAAAAAGCCACACATAAGAAAAATATAGTAAGAGGACATTCCGCCGTTATCCTCGTCTCCCGGATAATCGTTTTGCTTTGAAAATCTTTTGATAATACCATCGATAACCTTTGACGCCAAGTCGGGACGCTTTACTTCGTCTGTACAGAAAAGCCAAGGAATTTGGAAGGACGGTTCGTTAGTAAAATTCAGATATCCCTCTTTTCCGTTGTCGTCGTTGTAATAGTTCACACTATGCTCGCAAGCCCAGATAAGACGGTTTGTAAAGGTTTCTACTCCACCCATAGCCTCAATCAGGCGCGGTATGTCGTTGTAATTGACGTAGGAAGCATCCCACCCGGTCATTTCATAGAAATGGGTGTTATAACCGCCATGGGGGTCAAAATCAGACTCAAAACTGCCGTCCTCGTTACAGGTTTGCGGAAATCCGTAAAAGCCTTCGCTTTGATTTTTGGGGTTCCATACGTTAAGCCAGTTTGCACTGCGTGCCTCGTACTTTTCAAACTCCTCGTTTTTCCCCATTAACAAAGACATTTTTGCAACCGCTTTATCGTTAAACGCAAATCCCATCGTAACGGCAGCCGGCTTGAAACGCCAAGTATACGGCACACCGCTTACAGTCTGCTTGTTGTCGGTTGCAAATCCTTTTTGAATGTATTCGGGTGAACGCATGGTTTCAGCACTCCGGATAAGAACGGAATATACATCCTCCCACGTATATTTATTTAACGGAACATCCTTCAAAAATGCGTCCACTATAATGTTTTCCACATCGTTTCCGCCCTGTCCCGCAAGCATTTCGTGCGCATTCATATATTCATCTGCAATGACTATGCCGTTCTTCAGCCGCTCGTTCTCCTTGGCACGATCGATCGTTGACTCAATGATTGATCCCATTTTATCAGGATACAACAAACTATACATTGGAAATACCGTCTTCCAGGTGTCCCAAATTGTGTGAAAATCATCCCATTTGCCGTGATCTTTTGTTCTGTTTCTGGGTTGGATATTCATATGATACATCGCTGTATAAAATCTGCGAAGCAAATCTTTGTCGTCAGTATAAAGTTCAATTGCACCTAAAACGTCTCGCCAAGTTTTTTTCGCGTTTTGTTTTACGCTCTCATAATCAAAGTCTGGTATCTGTTTTAAAAGAAATTTTTTGGCGTTCTCTACGCTCACAAAGGAAAAGGAAAGCTTAACCTGAATTTTTGCTCCTTTGTGTAACTTTATGTATATGCCGAATCTTTTTGGCGAGTCGATAGAAACTTCCGTATGAGAATTTTTAGCAATAGAATACACCTTGTCACCCTCAAACACTCCAATCTCCTCAAAATCCTCGTCAAACTGTATATCAAAAAACATATCCCAATCCCGACCGCTGAAATTCCCGAAAAATGTTCCACCACCGAAAATTCTTTTTGCATCGGGATCTATGAAAATCCGTCCTTTTCTCATGCAAGCGTCAACATCAAGCTTATGAGCTATATCAATTATCAAATACCCTATTTTATCATTGGGATATACAAAGGAATATATTGCTGCATCGTGTGCAGGAGACACCTTTGCAGAAATTCCATTTTCCAGCATAACTTTATATTCATAGCAGGTCGATTTTTCGCTTCCTGCTACTGCGTAGGTGGCTCGGCTGCTATGGTCAAGTTGGACTTTTTCAAGTGTTGGCGCAATGAGAAAATTTCCATAACATTTTAAACCGCCGGTGCCGGAGACATAAGCATTTCCGAAACCGATAATGGGTTGATTTCGTGTGTAACCGCCGCAATCCTTTTCAAGAGTTTCGGGGCTTGGATGAATAGAACCTGTAGGGAGTGTAGGCCCTGCGGAAGTTGCACTGCCGACACCAAAAAGAGGATCGGCATATTCTATCGGGTCAATTGAATTTTGAAATTTCAGGCTATCTTTCATAAGAAACCGCCTTTCATAGATTTATTGCCATGATGATATTATACCATTGTTATGGAGGATTATTAATGAAGAAAAATCCTTAATTTCGGTAATATATTCGCTTTTTATTGATTATTCAGTCAAAATATAGTAATATATTTATAAATTGAGGTGATGAAAATGCACAAGGAAGTTGCAAGACCAATATCTTGGATTTTAGATATCAAAAAAGAATTGCCCGATCATGCAAAACAGACGATCTATTCACCACTTCATTACGGAGACACAATAGAAATCAGCTTTGTTCGAGGGATTGAGGGGGAAACCTATATCAACGGAAAAAAGTTTATATATAAAGATAAGAACGTATTTTTCATCCCTCCTAAATATCTGCACAGATCCGTTTATCGTAGCGGCGGCTCACGCAAAGAGGATATGGTTTGCGCCTTTCATATAAATGTAGAAGAACTATCTCCATTTATAAATTTAAGAAATATATTATTTAAAGACAATCGTACGCTGTTAGATTTGGCTTTTCGATGCGATGACTTTGACGAAATTTGGGAAATCGTGCAAACAATATTAGATGATACACATACTTATATAGCAAGAACAATAAGCCTGTTGCGTCTGCTTGAAATAATTTCTAACCAAAAAAACAGCGATGACCTTATCGTGGAGTATAGTCAGACATCGGTTCAACTAATTGAATTTGTTGAGAAAAACTATGCAACTAAACTCACCATTCAAAACGCTGCCGATCATTTTGGTTACAGTCAGCAGTATTTTTGCAAATGGTTTAAACAAGAAGCAGGAGTTACATTCAACGAATTTTTAAATTCAGTGCGAATCCATCACGCCTGCTCCTGTCTTCGTGGCGGTTATTCGGTAGAGAGGACTTCTGAGCAATGCGGTTTTTCCGATCCTTCTTATTTTACTAAAGTTTTTAAACGGTTTGTAGGAATTCCCCCCAAATCCTATACCTATAGGTATGGGCAGACGTCCACATCCCCCGTTAAAACAACGTTGTTATCCAATAAATGACCCCATAAATCACACTCGCCACGGTGCCGTAGACGATGACCGGGCCTGCGATTGTAAACATCTTCGCACCGACGCCGAGAACATAGCCTTCCCTTTTGAATTCTATTGCCGGTGACACTACAGAGTTAGCGAAACCAGTTATAGGAACTAAAGTTCCTGCTCCTGCAAATTTAGCAATATTATCGAATACCTTAAAGCCTGTCAGCAATGCCGCAATAAATATAATCGTGACCGATGCAAGTATTTTGGCATTTTCCTCAGGGATATTTAGTTTTAAGTATATTTCCAGAAACACCTGAGCCAAAGCGCATATAAACCCTCCTACCAAAAATGCAAGGGTGCAGTTTTTAAGGTGTTTTGAGGGCGGTGAGGCTTTTTTTACTAATACTTCGTATTCTTTCTTATCCATATAAAAAACTCCTTTGTCGTTAGTTTTTGACAAAGGAGTTTAATTATTCACACAAAGTTATTAAATTACATCTTCTTTACGATTTCCTTAAGATATTCCTTAAAATCTTCCCCTATTTCTTTATGGTTTAAAGCGACCTCAACATTTGCCTTCATAATGCCCAATTTATTGCCCATATCATAACGGATTCCGGTATAATCAACACCAAGCATCTCGCCCTTTTTAGCCATAATTTTCATAGCATCGGTAAGCTGTAACTCTCCACCTGCACCGTAAGGAATGTTGGATAAAATATCAAAAATTTCGGGAGTGAGCACACATCTACCGAGAATAGCAAAGTTGGAAATAATTTCCTCTACTTTAGGTTTTTCAATCATATCGTAAACATTGTAGGTTTTTTCATCAATTTTTTCCACATCTAAAGTACAATATTTTGGAACTAATTCGGTTGGTACTTCTTTTATGCCTACAGAGCATTTGCCGTATTTTTCACTTGCTCTGCAAAGCTGCGCAATAGCAGGGTCTTCACCGATAATAACATCATCACCATACATAACCGCAAAAGGCTCATCACCCACAAATTCTTTGGCACAAAGCACTGCATGACCAAGACCTTTTGTTTCTTTCTGGCGAATAAAATAAATATTTGCCATATTAGCAAGAGCAGATAATTCGTCTGCAATATCACCCTTACCTTTTGCGCGAAGCTGTGCCTCAAGCTCAAAAGAATGGTCAAAATGGTCTTCAATAACGCCTTTGCCACGGTTTGTAATAATAAGTATATCTGTAATACCGGCATTAACTGCCTCTTCAACAATATACTGAATAGCAGGTTTATCTACAATATTAAGCATTTCTTTAGGACAGGATTTAGATGCCGGTAAAACACGGGTGCCAAGTCCTGCAGCAGGGATAATAGCTTTTCTGATTTTCATAATGTTATACCTCCTAACACACATATTTTACCATAAAGGCGCTCTTATTTCAACTAAAAAAGCGAATGCATAAACATTCGCTTTTAATAATTTACCGTTCTTCTCGGAAATAGTTAAGTCCAAGACCCAGAGGCGGCTGATTTTCTTTTTTGTCCATTATACTTGTAATAATTAAAACAACAATAGTTACAACATACGGGAGCATTTTAAAGAGTTCTTTATTAGCAAAGCTAACACCGGTAATGTAGCTACTTGCAATATAAAGGGCGCCAAATACAATAGAGCCGATTATACCGAGATTAGGCTTCCAAACCGTAAATATTACAAGGGCAATAGCCAGCCAACCGATAGCATCAATACAGTATTCCCAGTTGCCGTGGAGGTAGTCCATTACAAAGGATAATCCGCCGAGACCTGCAATACCACAGCCTATACAGGTTGCGAGATATCTGTATTTTGCAACATTTATACCAACGGCATCAGCAGTAGCAGGATTTTCACCAACACTTCTAAGATGCAAACCAACACGCGTTTTTGTCAGTACAAAAGAAGTAAGCAGAGCTATTATTATGGCAAGATAAATAAGAATACCGTGTGACAAAAAAATCTTACCAAACCAACCGAGGTCTTCAGCAAAAGGAAGAGATGTTGTAAAGAATTTACTTCCCTTTGTATAAATGGGACCGGTTTTATTTATCATATAGTCAGAAAGACCAACACCAAAAGTGGTAAGGGCCAGACCGGTAACATTTTGATTAGCACGAAGTGTAACGGTTAAGAAACTATATAAAAGCCCCATTAAAGCACCACCGAGGAAAGTAGCGATTATAGGAATGAGAATTGCTAAAAAAGGTATAGCATTAAGTCTTGCAAAATCAAGATATAAATACTCGGCATAGCATCCCATAGCTGCACCAACACACATAACACCGGGTATACCAAGATTTAAATGTCCCGATTTTTCTGCAATTGTTTCACCGGTGGAACCGAAAAGAAAAGCCATACCAAGTCTTATAGCACTTACAATAAAGCTAAGCATTAGGCATTCTCCTTTCTGTTTTTGTTAACAACAATTTTATACTGTAAAAAGAATTCACAACCTATTATAAAAAACAGCACAATTCCCGTTACAATATCAGATATGGCGTTAGGAATACGGAAATCGGTAGAAACCTGTTTGGAACCAATTTCAAAGAAAACTATTAAGAAGGAAGTAAATACCATATAAAGCGGGTCAAACTTCGCAAGCCAAGATACCATTATAGCGGTGAAACCTCTGCCTCCAACGGTTGTAGTACTAATAGTGTGGTTAGTACCGCCAACAAGTAAAAGACCTGCTATACCGCAAATAGCGCCTGAAACAATAAGGGTACGGACAATAACCTTTTTAACATTGATTCCTATGTACTTAGCGGTATTTTCGCTCTCACCTACTACCGAAATCTCATAGCCTTGCTTAGTAAATTTAAGATAAATATAAACAAGAACAGTAAGTATCGCCACAATAATGATATTCAGCAGATAATCCTTACCGGCAATACGAGGCAGGCCAAACTGCGACATAGGAGAAAGTACACCCGAACCGCTTTTAACGAAATATTTAAGAAAAAATGCCACAATTTGTATTGCAACATAGTTCATCATAAGGGTAAACAGTGTTTCGTTAGTATTCCACAAGGCCTTAAAGATTGCGGGTAATAATGCCCAAATAATACCTGCAATTATTGAAGCTACCGCCATAACTATTATCAAAACAGGCATAGAAAGCTTATCCCCAAGGAACATCATTACCATTACGGTAGCAAGACCACCCACAAGCACTTGACCTTCAGCACCGCAGTTCCAGAAGCGCATCTTAAAGGCAGGAGTAACAGCTAGGGAAATACAAAGCAAAATTGCTACATTTTGCAAAAGGCTCCAAATTCTAAGAGAGCGTAAATCCAGATTGTCAGTTTTAATACCAAAAGCACCGTCTATCATAGAAGCATATACTTCGATTGGGTTTTTTTGTGTCATTAAAGTGATAAATACGGCAGAAACAAGTAGTGCTGCAATAACGGCTATAGCACGAACCAAAAGATTATAATACCAAGCCATCGGGTCGCGTTTTACAATATGAAAAGGCGCAGATTTAACTTTTTTTGCAATCTTATCCATTATTGCTCCTCCTTCTCATACATAAATTCTGTTTTGGTCATTAAAAGACCAATTTCTTCTTTAGTAGCAGTTCTGCCGTCTACAATTCCGGTAACCTTACCTGAGCCAATTACCATAATTCTATCACAAAGTTCAAGTAAAACATCAAGGTCCTCACCTACAAATACAACGGCTACGCCCTTCTCTTTTTGTTCATTAAGCAGATTATAAATAGTGTAAGAAGCACCGATATCAAGACCTCTTACAGGATAAGCAGCAAGTAAAACAGTAGGTGCCGAAGCAATTTCTCTACCCACAAGAACCTTTTGAACATTACCGCCCGACAGACGTCTTACAGGTGTTGTAGCACCCGGGGTTACAACATTAAGATTTTCAATAACCTTCTCTGCTAAATCCTTGGGTGCTTTTCTTTCAAGGAAAATTGAATGTCCTTTTTTATAGCTTCTCAGCATCATATTGTCAATAATATCCATATTACCGACCAGTCCCATACCGAGTCTGTCTTCAGGGACAAAGGAAAGACGAACACCAAGGTCACGAATTTGAATAGGAGTTTTATTTCTGAGATTTTCTACATTACCTGTTTTTGGGTCATTATAGAAAATCTCACCGCTGTCAAGCTTTTGCAGACCTGCAATAGCCTCTAACAGCTCACGCTGACCGCTACCTGCAATACCCGCAATTCCGAGAATTTCACCGGAGCGTGCTGTAAAGGTAACATCGTCAAGGACCTTAATACCGTCACGATTGATACAGTCAAGGTCTTTAACAATAAGTCGGTCTTCAGTGTTTTTAGGCTCACTTCTGTCAATATTTAAGGTTATTTTTGCTCCTACCATCATTTCGGTAAGCTCAGCCTCATTAGTTTCAGCCGTGTTAACTGTTCCGATATACTCACCTTTTCTAAGTACCGCCACCTTATCGGAAAGAGAAAGAAC
>JAZNQX010000089.1:0-2126 GCA_045590395.1 Acutalibacteraceae bacterium | reverse complement strand
AATTTATACTTGTTAACGGCACCTATGAATTTGATAACTATAAGAAAGAGTTTATTGTAAAGCCCCGTGCTATGGCGCTTTTGCAAAAATACACCGAGACCGACGATTACGAGGGCGCAAAGCGTGTAGAGCTTCACTGCCATACAAATATGTCGGCTAAGGATGCCGTATCTCCTGCAGAGGTGCTTATAAAACGCGCTTATAAATGGGGACATAAGGCTATTGCTATTACCGACCACGGTGTTGTTCAGTCATATCCTGCTATTGCCAGTGCCGTAGCTTCTATAAAGAAAAGCGGCGGTGAGTTTAAGGCAATATACGGTGTTGAAGGTTATTATGTTGATGATACAAAGGGCGAAACCAACATAACAAAGCTTAAAAGCTATCATCAGATTATTCTTGTTAAAAACCTTGTAGGCCTTAAAAATCTGTATCAGCTTGTGTCAAAAGCTCATATAGATGATTTTTATAAGCGTCCTATAACAAGACGCAGTGAAATCGAAAAGCACAGAGAAGGTCTTATTCTGGGTAGCGCCTGCGAAGCAGGTGAGCTTTTTGATGCAGTTTTAAAGGGCAAAAGCGATGACGAACTAATGGAAATCGCCCGTTTTTACGATTATCTTGAAATTCAGCCTCTTGGCAATAACGCGTTTATGGTGCGCGACAGCGTAAAGCCCGATAAGGTAAGCAAAAAGGGTGTTGTTACACCAAACCCGTATAAGCATGTTGTGGACGAAGAAGTGCTTAAAGACTTTAACCGTAAAATAGTTGAAATAGCCGATAAATTAAATCTTCCTGTTGTGGCAACGGGTGACGTTCACTTTGCAGCAAAAGAAGATGTAATTCTTCGTAAAATTCTTATGGCGGCACAGGGCTATGAGGACTTTGACCTTCAGGCCCCTCTGTATCTTAAAACAACCAAGGAAATGCTGGATGATTTTGATTATTTCGGAGAAAGAGCCAGAGAATTTGTAATTGATAATCCCTGCAAAATCGCAGATATGATAAGTGATGATATAGTGCCTGTTCCAAAGGGAAATTATCCCCCTGTTATTGAGGGAAGTGATGACCTGCTTAAAAAACTATGCTGGGACAGAGCTAATAAAATGTACTGTCATAAAGGCGAGATGAAGGATGTTGTTAAGAATCGTCTTGAAAAGGAACTTAACAGTATTATAAATAACGGCTTCTCAATAATGTATATTTCGGCTCAGAAGCTTGTTAAATACAGTGAGGAGCATGGCTACCTTGTTGGCTCACGAGGTTCTGTAGGTTCGTCCTTTGCGGCAACTATGGCGGGTATATCGGAGGTTAACCCACTGCCGCCTCATTATTACTGCCCAAAATGTCAGTGGAACGATTTTTTCAGCAGTGCACAGGTTGGCTCGGGTTTTGATTTGCCCGATAAAAACTGTCCGGAGTGCGGTACACCCTTAAACCGTGATGGTCACGATATACCCTTTGAAACCTTCCTTGGTTTTAAAGGAGATAAGGTGCCTGATATTGACCTTAACTTCTCTGATGAATATCAGAGCGAGGTTCAGAAATACACAGAATCTCTTTTCGGAAAAGAAAATGTATTTAAAGCAGGTACAATTTCTACTATCGCCGAAAAAACCGCTTTCGGTTATGTTAAGGCGTATTGTGAACTTAAGGGAATAACACTAAGTCAGGCAGAGATGGAGCGTCTTGCTAGCGCTGTGGAAAAATCTAAAATTAAGGCGACAACAGGTCAGCACCCTGCAGGTATGATTATTGTGCCTAGGGACAAGACTATTTATGATTTCTGTCCTATTCAGCATCCTGCAGATGACCCTAAGTCTGATATACTGACAACTCACTTTGATTTCCATTTTATACATGATACCATTTTAAAGCTTGACGAGCTTGGCCACGTTGTACCTACTACCTATAAGTATCTTGAAGAGTATACAGGTATCAGCGTAAACGACATTTCAATGTCCGATAAAAAGGTTTACAGCCTTTTTACCTCTACTGAAGCATTAGGTGTTACTCCTGAACAGATTGAATCTCAGACAGGTACCTTCTGTATCCCTGAGTTTGGTACCGCCTTTGTACGTGGTATGCTTATGGACTGTAAACCCCAGAATTTTGCCGATTTATTG
>JAZNQX010000088.1:0-10915 GCA_045590395.1 Acutalibacteraceae bacterium | reverse complement strand
ATTGGAGAATGTGAAAAACATTTACAAAAATAAAAATCCAAACTCGACAAAGTCGAATTTGGATTTTTGGTCGAGGTGACAGGGCTCGAACCTGCGGCATCTAGTTCCCAAAACTAGTGCGCTACCAACTGCGCCACACCTCGATATTAAGTTGTTTTTGCGTCCCGATTTCTGAAAAAATTTTTAATTGTGGGACAAACTGTGGTCAAATTTAATTTTGACCGCTTTTTTAATTTTTGTAAATCGCTGAAAACCGCATAAATAAAGGGTTTTCGCGGTGGTGTATGATTTTAGAAGTTTTAACTGCTGTGTGCTCCCAAAACTAGTGCGCTACCAACTGCGCCACACCTCGAAAATTTACAGCAGTTGTTATTATACTTTAAAAGCGCGGCTTTGTCAACTAAAAAAAGATACTTTATCATTAAAAACACCCTATAACTTTTTGTTACAGGGTGTTCTTTCAGGTTAGTTTTTAAGGCTTTGAATGGGGGCGGGAATCTGGCCGCCACGGTTAATGAACTTAGCAGGGGAGCCTGTATTTACCTTCATAACGGGGCCTTCGCCCAGAAGTCCGCCGAAGGACAGGGAGTCGCCTTCTTTTTTGCCGATAGCGGGGATAACACGTACGGCGGTGGTTTTTGAGTTTATCATACCGATAGCCGCTTCATCGGCAATAATCGCCGAAATAACCTCGGGTGTGGTGTCACCGGGAATATTTATCATATCAAGACCAACCGAGCAGACAGCCGTCATTGCTTCAAGCTTTTCAATGGTCAGTGAGCCGCAGGCGGCAGCGTGAATCATACCTGCATCCTCGGTTACGGGAATAAAAGCGCCTGAAAGGCCACCAACCTTTGACGAAGCCATAACTCCGCCTTTTTTAACAGCGTCATTAAGCATAGCAAGGGTAGCGGTTGTACCTGCGCAACCACAACATTCAAGCCCTATTTCTTCCAGAATATAAGCAACCGAGTCACCAACAGCAGGGGTGGGGGCTAAGGATAGGTCTACTATACCAAAGGGCACACCCAGTCTACTTGATGCCTCTTTAGCAACAAGCTGTCCCATACGGGTGATTTTAAATGCGGTACGCTTAATAAGCTCTGCCACACCCGTTATATCAAGGTCTTTAGATTTTGCAAGGGCGGCGCGTACAACACCGGGGCCGGAAACACCGACATTGATAACACAGTCAGCCTCACCCACGCCGTGAAAAGCACCTGCCATAAAGGGATTATCCTCAGGCGCGTTGCAGAATACAACAAGCTTTGCGGCACCGATACAGTTTCTGTCCTTAGTAAGCTCGGCAGACTTCTTTACAATATTACCCATAAGCTTTACGGCATCAAGGTTGATACCTGCCTTTGTAGAGCCGATATTGACAGACGAGCAAACGTGGTCTGTAACCGATAAAGCCTGCGGAATACTGTTTATAAGAGCTTTATCGCCCTCTGTAAAGCCCTTTTGCACAAGGGCAGAGTAACCGCCGATAAAGTTAACGCCTACCTTTACAGCAGCTTTTTCAAGGGTGAGAGCAAATTTAACAGGCTCCTTTTTCTCGCAAGCGCCTACCAGCATAGCAATAGGTGTAACCGAAATACGCTTATTTATTATGGGAATACCGTATTTCTTTTCAATTTCTTCACATTCAGCGACTAAACGACTTGCTTTACTTACGATTTTATCGTATACCTTCTGACAAGCCTTATCAATATCACTGTCGATACAGTCAAGAAGGGAAATACCCATAGTAACGGTACGGATATCAAGGTTTTCTTCCTGTATCATAGTTATGGTTTCAAGAATATCTTTTGTTTCTATCATAGCTTCTCCTTAAATTTTATGCATAGAATTGAAGATATCTTCGTGCATAGCGTGGATAATAAGACCGTTTTCCTTGCCGTATGCAGAAATATCGTCTGCAAATTTGCTGAAATCAATGGTCATTTTTGCTATGTCGCAAATCATAATCATGCAAAACATATCCTGTAAAACAGACTGAGAAACATCGATAATATTTATGCCATACTCTGCGCATTTGTTTGAAACGCCTGCAAGGATACCGACACAGTCTTTACCGATTACCGAAATAACTATTTTCATATAGGGGCACCTCTTTACATTATTTGTAGATAATAATAACATAATAAATCTTAAAAGTAAATAATGCTTTGAAAATATCGGCATTTGTGATAAAATAAAAAACGAGGTGAGGATTTTGATTAGTGAAAAGGCATACGCAAAGGTGAATTTGTCCCTTTATATAACTGGGGTCAGAGATGACGGCTATCATCTTCTTGATACCGTTATGCAGCGTGTTTCACTTTACGATACTGTAAATGTCAGTAAAAATGAAGTTGACATCATAAAGGTTATATCCGATAATACCTCTATTCTGGATGAAAATAATATTTGCTTTGCCGCTGCTAAGGCTTTTTTTGAGAAGACCGGTATTTCTTCTGGTGTTAATATTGAGGTTATTAAAAAAATTCCCCTTGCGGCAGGGCTTGGCGGCGGAAGTGCAGATGCCGCCACAGTTCTTAATATTTTAAATAAAATGTACTCTTATCCCTTATCCTATGAACAGTTATGCGAAATAGGTTTAGGTCTTGGCGCGGATGTTCCTTTTTGTATAAAGGGCGGTTGCGCCAGAGTTATGGGCATTGGTGAGGCTATAGAAAATACCCACCGAAATTTGCCCCTATATATTGTACTGATTAAAAACGGAGAAAAGGCTTCTACCGGTCAGATGTACAAGGCCTTTGATATGTTAGATAGAAAAAAGGCTGAAAATCGCAATGCAGATATGGTAAAAGGCCTTGAAAACGGCGATTTAGATATGTTTTTAAAAACCGTTCATAACGATTTTTCTTATGTGTGGAATTATGATGATATTAAGGCAGATTTAGTAAAGAACGGTGCAAAGTGTGTGTCAATATCAGGCAGTGGGCCTACCGTTATGGGATTTTTTGAAAGCAAAGAAAAGGCCGATAAAGCAGCCGAAAATCTAACTGAAAAATATTGCTGTGTTTTCAGCACCACAGCGATAAGTGAATAAAAAAGTTAAAGCCTGTCTATCATAACCTGCGGAGGTTATGATTATGAAAAAATTAAATGTTGCTATATCCTTAGCACTTGTATTTACCGTTTGTATAAGTTTTGCAAGAGTTGATGCACTTTGTCAGGATATAAGAGATAATGTTTTCAGGCTTCATATAAGGGCGAATTCCGACACCGAGGCTGACCAGAATTTAAAACTGCTTATAAGAGATGCCATACTTAAAACCGAGGGCGAGAACTTCGGCAGACAAGATAACCTGAGAGAAGCAATAAGCTATGCAGAAAATAACATAGAGAACTTTGAAAAAATTGCCCTTCAGGTAATTAAGGAGCAGGGCTTTGACTATGATGTAGATATAAGCGTAGGCGATTCATATTTTGAAAACAGAGAATATGACGATTTTACATTGCCTGCAGGGGTGTATAAGTCACTTAATATAAATATCGGAAGCGGCGAGGGTAAGAATTGGTGGTGCGTGATGTTTCCTGCGGTGTGCATTGGCGCGTCGGCAAATCTTAGTGATTCGGTATGTGACGATTCAAGTAAGCTTGCATACGGAAAAGACAAGTATATAGTAAAGTTTAAAACGGTGGAAATTTACGAAGATATTAAAAATTTTTTTAATTGATAAAAAATAAAAAATAATACTTGCTTTTTGAGATAAAGTGTGGTAATATACCAATGTTAACGAAAAATTATGATGAGAGGTGACACTGTAATGAAAGAGGGTATACATCCAAAATACGAGAAAGTCGTAGTTAGATGTGCATGTGGTGCGGAGTTTGAAACTCGTTCAACTAAGGAAGATATTCATCTTGATATCTGCTCTAAATGTCATCCGTTCTTTACCGGAAAACAGAAGCTGGTTGATACCGGCGGTCGCGTTGACAAGTTCAGAAAGCGTTACGGCTTATAATTACAATTCCGCAACCATTTATTTGGTTGCGGTTTTATTTTACCGTCAGGAAAGGGAGGGGCATTTGTGCAAAATTATATAACCGCTGCAAAAGAGAGTATTGGCGAATATGAAGAAAAGCGTTCTAAGTTTATCGCTACGTTAAGACCAGTTGCAACCGAAGAAGAAGCGGTTTCTTTTATTAAAGAAATGAAAACAAAGTATTGGGATGCAAGGCACAATGTGTTTGCATATATGCTAAACGGCGGCAACGCCAGATTTTCTGACGACGGTGAACCCCATTCCACAGCAGGAAAGCCTGTGCTTGATATAATAACGGGCAGAGGTCTTTCAAATGTATGTATTGTTGTAACAAGATACTTCGGTGGCATACTTCTTGGTACGGGCGGCCTTGTACGCGCCTACAGTGAGGCGGCAAAAAACGCTATTGATAACAGCGAAATAATCGAAATGGGGCTTTTGGGGCTGTTTTCGGTTTTGTGCGATTATCAGCAGTATAACAGAATAGTTCCTTTTATAGAAAATGCAGGCGGTACTGTAACCGATACAGTATTCGGTGAAGGCGTTACCGTGAAATTTTCGCTGCGTGCAGAGCAAAGAAATAAGTTTGAAGCATCTCTTACCGATGCCTTTGCAGGCAGACTGTCCTTAAAGGATGAAGGAAAAATATTTTCAAAAATAAAAAATTTATAAAAAATAAAGGTATTTTGTAATTTTTAGCGTATATAATATTTAGATAGGAGTGAAATTATGGAAAATATCCGTCAGCGTATAGAGAAAACCGAACATCTGATACTTTCTCCCTCTGCCGCATTCAGCGATAAAAGCCGAGGAAGAAAAGTGACCGAAGAGCAGTCGGAGGTAAGAACAGATTTTCAGCGCGACAGAGACAGAATAATTCACTCAAAGGCTTTCAGACGCCTAAAGCATAAGACTCAGGTGTTTTTATCGCCTGAATCTGACCACTACAGAACAAGACTTACCCACACACTTGAGGTTGCGCAGATAGCAAGAACTATTGCAAGGGCAATGCAGTTAAATGAGGATTTAACCGAGGCTATTGCTCTTGGTCACGACCTTGGTCATACACCCTTCGGACATGCAGGGGAAAGGGCGCTTGACAGTCTTGCACCCTTTGAATTTACCCATTATGCCCAGAGTGTGAGGGTTTGCGAAGCTCTTGAAAAACAGGGTAAAGGCTTAAACCTTACCTTTGAGGTGCTTAACGGCATTATGTGCCATACAAGAGGCGAGGAAGCAGTTACCCTTGAGGGCAGAGTTGTTCGTATAGCAGACAGAATTGCTTATATAAACCACGATATTGATGATGCTATAAGAGGGGATATAATAAGCTATACCGATATACCTGAGAGTATAAGAGAATATCTGGGTAATACCCGAAGCAAACGTATTAACACTCTTGTTATGTCGGTTATAAATAACAGCACCGACACTATTAAAATGGACGAAAAAACGGCAGACTGCTTTGAAAGACTGCATTCCTTTCTATTTGAAGCGGTGTACCGTAATCCCAAGGCTAAATCAGAGGAATCAAAGGTATACGGCTTTATAAAAGGCCTTTACGATTACTATATTAATAATGAAGACAAGCTACCTGACGAATACAGAAATATTTGTGAAAATGAGGGCATAGAACGGGCTGTTGTAGATTACATAGCAGGTATGACAGACCATTTTGCAACAGAAAATTATCAGAAAATATATATTCCTGGTTCGTGGCAACACTAATAAATAAAAGGAAAGGAGAGTTTTTATGGCTATACCGCAGGATACTATTGCCGAGATTAAATACCGTAATGATATTGAATCGGTTATATCTCAGTATGTTGTTTTAAAGCGCAGAGGAAAAAATCTTATAGGTCTTTGTCCTTTCCATAATGAAAAAACTCCTTCCTTTACTTTATATCCCGAAAACGGCTCCTTTTACTGCTTTGGTTGTGGAGTGGGCGGAGATGTTATCACCTTTACGGGAATGATAGAGCATCTTGATTATGTTGAATCTCTTAAATATCTTGCGGACAAGGCAGGTATAGTTATTCCTGAGGATAATTCGCAGGATAACACTATGCAAAAACTTAAACAGACAATTCTTGAAATAAACCGCGAAAGTGCCCGTTTTTATCACGAATGTCTTATGTCGCCCGAGGGCAAATGGGCGCTTGATTATTTAACAGGCAGAGGTCTGTCAATAGGTACTATACGGCGCTTTGGCCTTGGCTGTGCCCCTGATAAGTGGGATGCACTGCTTAAGCACCTTACTGCCAAGGGATACAGTATCGGCGATATGCTTCAGGCAAATGTAATATCCAAAAGTCAGCGCGGAACTTATTTTGACAGATTCAGAAACAGAGTTATGTTTCCCATTATAAATTTAAGGGGCAGTGTAATAGCCTTTAGCGGACGAGCCAGACCCGATGACGAAAAGGCAGGCGGAAAGTACGTAAACACTCAGGATACACCTGTTTACAAAAAGGGTGAAAACCTTTACGGCTTTAACCTTGCGAAAAATAACTGTGCAGACAGGGTAATACTTGTTGAAGGTAATATGGACGTTATTTCTCTGCATCAGGCAGGCTTTACAAATACCGTAGCGGCGCTGGGTACAGCCTTTACTGTGGAGCAGGGCAAACTGCTTAGCCGTTATACAAAAGAACTGGTTATTTGTCTTGACGCCGATTCGGCAGGACAAAAGGCGGTACAGCGTGCCCTTGAAACACTTAAAGACTCAGGGCTTCCCACAAGGGTAGTTGTTATTCCCGACGGAAAAGACCCTGATGATTTTATTAAGAAAAACTCGCCCGAAAAGTTTATGGCTATACTTGAAAAAAGCGAAAGCGATATTGAGTATAAGCTGAGAAAGGCTGAAGAAGGCATAGATACAAACAGCGATAGCGGTAAGCTTTCTTATCTTAAAGCGGCGGCTGAAATTCTGGCTGATACAAATGATGAACTGACTATTGATTTATATTCGGGTCGTCTTGCAGAAAAATTCGGCTTTTCTAAAAATGCCGTTGATAATGCCATAAAGCGTATACGCGAGAATAATGCTAAAAAACGGGTAAGAAAAGAAATAAACGATGCTGTGACACCAAAATACAGCCGTAATGACGTAAACCCCGAAAAGCGTTTTAACAAACGCGCCGCTGTGGCAGAGGAAAGCATTATTGCAGTTTTACTTGCCCATCCCGATTATTTCGGCAGGGTAGAGGAAGCACTGCCGCCTGATAAGTTTATTACTTCTGTTAACCGTCGTATTTATGGGGATATATACAACGCGTTAAAGGAAGAAGTAAATATAGATATTTCTTTATTCGGACAAAGATATTCGCCCAGTGAGCTTGGTTACATAGTTTCACTTCAAAGCGGCGTTAAGGCAGAGAGAAATCCCTTAATGCTGCTTAATGACAGTATCGAGGTTTTGAATAAAGAAAATCTTTTAAAATCTTCGGATAACGAAGACAGCGAAGCAGACTGGATAAACAGAATGCAGGCAATACTTAAAGACAAAAAGGGAGATTAAAGGTATGAAAGAGGAAAATAAGATAAACAAGGCAGTAGAAAACCAGCCTGAAATTAAGGACGAAAACACCGAAGCCGAGTTTGATAACGATAAAACAGATAAGCTTTCTATTGATGAAATAGAAAACGCCCCCGAAAATCTTGAGGAGCTTTATGACGAGCCGGTTCTGCTTGAGCTTGACTATGACGAAGAGCCTACCGATGATGAGTTAAAACTGGAAGAAATGGATATCGACCAGTTGGACGACAATATGGCGATTGAAAATATGTCGCTTGATGACCCCGTTAAAGTATATCTTCGTGAAATAGGCCGTGTGCCGCTGTTATCCAGTGACGAGGAAATTGAACTTGCAGTTAAAATTGCCGAGGGAGACGAAAAGGCAAAGCGCAGACTTGCTGAGGCAAACCTTCGTCTTGTCGTAAGTATTGCTAAAAAATATGTGGGCAGAGGTATGTATTTCCTTGACCTTATTCAAGAGGGTAATGTAGGTCTTATTAAGGCTGTGGACAAGTTTGACTACACCAAGGGCTTTAAGTTTTCTACCTATGCTACCTGGTGGATTCGTCAGGCAATTACCAGAGCTATTGCCGACCAGGCAAGAACTATCCGTATCCCTGTTCATATGGTAGAAACCATTAACCGCTTAAAGCGTGTTCAGAGTCAGCTTTTACACGAAAACGGTTATGAGCCTACTGAGGAAATGATAGCCGAAAAACTTGAAATGCCTGTTGAAAGAGTAAGAGAAATTATGCGTGTGGCTCAGGAGCCTGTTTCTATGGAAACCCCCATAGGTCCTGAGGAGGATTCTCGTCTTATGGACTTTATAAGAGATGAAGACGCTCTTGCTCCCGACGAGGCGGCTCTGAAAACAATAACAAACGAAGACATAGACGGCGTTCTTAAAACTCTTACCGAGAGAGAAGAGGCTGTTATCAGACTGCGTTTCGGACTTCACGACGGCAGATGCCATACTCTTGAAGAGGTAGGCTCTGAGTTCAATGTAACAAGAGAGCGTATCCGTCAGATAGAGGCAAAGGCACTCCGTAAGCTTCGTCATCCTGTTCGCAGTAACCGTTTTAAAGACAGATAGGAAGATGTATTATGGAATATCATTACAATACAAACGGCGTATGTTCAAGGGCTATTGATTTTACTGTCGAGGACGGTAAAATTACCGATATTAAGTTCACAGGCGGCTGTAACGGTAACCTTAAGGGTATTTCTGAACTTGTAAAGGGTATGGAAATTGATGAGGTTATAAACCGCCTTGAAAATATAAAGTGCGGATTCAAGAGCACCTCTTGTCCCGCACAGTTGGCAGTTGCACTTAAACAGTTAAAAGAGAAAGAGGATTAAAAGTGAGTTTTGATTCGGATATCAAAATTGCAGGGGATAAGCCCAGCGTTGATGTAAAACGAAACAAAATATTGGCTGAAATGACTGAGAAGGACACATCACAGCGTAACGCGGCGCGTCATCTCGGTAGAAATGTTGCGCAGATTTTTTCAAAGGACGCGGCAAATTTTAAGTACGATGATGACGGCGACTACGATATGATAATAGAAAGAAGACTGCTTCTTTCCTTTACTGCCACTGTGGGCTTTGAAAGATATTGCGCCGATGATACCGATGCAGGTATTGCCCAAAAGGCGTTTATAGATTATCTTAAAGAAAATAATCCCGAAATATACAGAACCTCCTCTGATACAGGTGCTTTTTCCTTTTACTACCTTGCATACAGGCGCGGCACCGAGGTTGACAGACGAATAGGTCAGACCTTTGCAATGCTTTGCTCACACGATGGTGATAATGTTTATCAGGAGCTGGGCGAAGCCCTTTATTGCTGGTTCTCCTCGGTTGTAAAGGAACAAGCCGAAAAATTAGGTCTATCGGCTAAATAATAAAACTTCCCTCCAAAGCATATATTTGTTTGGAGGGATTTTTTATGCCAACTATTTATTTAAGCCCGTCAACTCAGGAATTCAACCCTTATGTTGACTATGGAAACGAAGAATTTTATATGAACCTTATTGCCGATGCAATGATACCTTATCTTGATGCTTCGGGGATAAACTATGTGAGAAACACCCCAGATATGACTGCCGCAAGCAGTATAAGAGCCTCAAATGCGGGAAATTTTGACCTGCATTTAGCGCTTCACTCAAATGCCGCAGGTAGCGCGGCGGCAGGCAGTAGGCGGGGTACAGAGGTTTACTATTATCCCGGTAGCTCTGAGGGTAAAAGAGCCGCAGATATTATAGCAAATAATTTAAAGCTTATTTACCCAATACCCGAAAATGTCCGCACGGTGCCTACAACCACACTTGGTGAGGTAGCAAGAACAAAGGCGCCCAGTGTACTTATAGAATACGCTTTCCACGATAATATTGAGGATGCACAGTGGATACGAAATAATATTGAGGCCATTGCCGAAAATACCGTTTTGTCCCTTGCAGACTTTTTTGATATACCCTTTAATGTACCCACAGAGCAGGGAAGCGGCGTTGTTACAACACAGGGCGGAAATCTTAATATAAGACAGTACCCCTCCTTTGATGCAAATGTTATAGGCAGTATACCAAACGGCGCGCAGGTTACTATACTCTCCCGTCTTCCCGACTGGTATCTTATTAGATATAACGGTATTACGGGTTACTCCTTTGCTTCATATATCAAAGAGTAAAAGCATATATTTTTGTGTGACAAAAAATACCGACGGTGCGAAATATTGCGCCGCGGTATAGTCACGCCAAGGAGGTAAAGGAATGAAAAACAAAAAGGTGCTATACATAATTTTGCTGCAGATTTCCTGTGTAGCTTTAACTGTAGCAATACTATTTTTTATGAAAAGCTTTTTCAAGGATACCTTCTTAAAGGTGAAAGAAAAACACAACGAAATTTTTGGCGAAGAAACCGTTATAGAGGAAGAACAAAATATTGCAGTTCCAACGGCAACGGCTCCTGTCTGTGAAGAAATAAACACCCTTTGCGTTCCGGTAAAAAACGGCGTAATAACCTCTTCTTTTGGATACAGAAGTGACCCGTTTACCAGCGAAATCGCCAAGCATTACGGCACCGATATAGCGGCAAATAAGGGAACTACAATCTCTGCGGCTGCATCGGGTAAGGTTACCTTTGTGGGCTTTGATAAAAACGGGTATGGAAATTACCTTAAAATAGATCATAACGGAAGTTTTACTACCCTTTACGGCCACTGCAGTAAAATAACCGTAAAACAGGGTGATTATGTCGAGAGGGGACAGCCTGTAGCATTAGTGGGAAGCACAGGCAGGTCAACGGGAAATCATCTGCATTTTGAGGTTTTAATAGACAACAGACCCGTTAACGCCCAGTGGTATATGGAGTTTTAATATGTCTTTTAAAATATTTTCCACAA
>JAZNQX010000087.1:0-4994 GCA_045590395.1 Acutalibacteraceae bacterium | reverse complement strand
AAATGCGTAAGCTAAGGCTTAAAAATCCCCAAAAACTTGAAATTAAATCTGTAAAACAAATTAAAGCCGATGCTCGCGAGAATGCGCTTGCGCTTCTTGACAGAATTGGTCTTCGTGATAAGGCAGACGCATATCCGTCACAGCTTTCGGGTGGACAAAAACAGCGTGTTGCTATTGTTAGGGCACTTGCTATGAACCCTGATGTAATGCTGTTCGACGAGCCTACCAGTGCTCTTGACCCGGAAATGGTTGGTGAAGTTCTTGAACTTATGAAGGAACTTGCAGAAAGTGGTATGACAATGGTTGTTGTTACACACGAAATGGGCTTTGCAAGAGAGGTTGCTGACCGAGTTATTTTTATTGACGAGGGTGTTATTATGGAAGATGCTTCTCCCGAGGAATTTTTCACTAACCCAAAATCACCCCGACTTAAAGATTTCTTGTCTAAAGTTTTATAATTAAAAAATCCGCCTATGGCGGATTTTTCTTTTTAAGTCATTTCTCAGTATTTCACATATAATGTACTAATGAATTTGTTTGTATTAATTTTTTCCAAATTGGCAAGAATAACAATACAAATGATTTTTTGGAGTGTGAAATATCAATGAGTATAAAACGCGGTGATATTTATTATGCCGATTTAAGCCCCGTTATTGGTTCAGAGCAGGGTGGAGTACGACCCGTTCTTATAGTACAAAACAATGTAGGCAATAAATATAGCCCTACAGTTATAGCGGCGGCAATAACAAGTCAGCACGATAAAACCGAGCTACCAACACACATTAAAGTTAATGCCGTATCATCAGGTCTTGCAAAAGATTCGATAGTTTTGTTAGAGCAGGTGCGAACTATTGACAAACGCCGTTTAAAAGAAAAAATGGGGACCCTGGATAATGCATCTATGGGCGCGGTTGATATGGCTTTATCTGTAAGTTTTGGGCTAAATTCAGCAACTGATAGAACTGCTACATAAAAATAGCGGTAAAAAAAGACAGGAATATTTCCTGTCTTTTTTTTAATGCAGTTTTACATCTATCCAAAGGTTTTCGTAATAATACCTGATATCGCTGTCAAGGTCACGGTAATATTCGGTAATAGGCATATTTTCTTCTTTTGGATATAAAATTTCGTTTTCAAAATAGCAATAATCGGGATTATTAATTACTGCTGTGTTAGGCGAAGCATAGCCGATATATTCAGCATTTGCAAGAGCTATTTCAGGCTCAAGCAGGAAGTTGATATATAAAAGAGCCGCTTCATAGTTTTGGCAACAAGAGGGGATACAAACGGAATCAACAAAAATGTTAGTGCCTTCCTTTGGGTAAACAAAGGCAAGGTCCTCGTTTACATCATACATGGTAAGATAGTCGCCTGCATAATATGGTGCAATAGCCGCTTCACCGGTTTCCATTTTACCGTATACCTCGTCCATAACATAGGACTGAAGATACTGTTTTTGACTTTTAAGCAGCTCGGCGGCTTTATCCCAATCAGCCTTATTAGTTGAATTAACGCTGACACCGCTTAAAAATTGAGCAGTCATAAAGGCATCTCTCGGATTAGAAAACATAAGTGTCTGGTTTTTATATTTCTCGTTCCAAAAATATGACCAACTATTCGGCACTTCATCAACCATTGTAGTGTTATAAATAATGCCAACCATACCCACATTATAGGGAACTGAGTAAGTGTTGTTTTCATCAAAATATATGTTTTTGTATTCGTCACTTATATTTTTGTAATTAGAAAGACGGTCTGTTTCAATAGGCAGAAGCATATTTTCTTTAATCATTCTGTCTATCATATAATCGGACGGAATGACAATATCGTATGAAACGCCTGCAGTTCTAAGCTGTGAATACATTGTTTCGTTACTCTCAAAGGTGGAATAATTGACCTTGATGCCTGTAATTCGTTCAAATTCTTTATTAACATCCAGAGATCCGTCGGTACCGTCTGATATATATTCGCCCCAGTTGTAAACGTTCAAAACCGTGCCTGCCAAATCATTTTGAAAATCAGCTTCAAGATTTAATTCAAAATATTCGTATCCACAGCCGCTAAGCAATAATAAAGAAACGCAAAGCGCTATAATTGCGAAAATTTTTGCAATTTTTTTCATTATATTGCACCTCGTTTCTTTTCAGAACGGCTGATTGTAATGTTATACAGGAGTAGTAGAGCAAATACCGAAATGAAGATTATTGTTGAAAGGGCATAGGTGTCGGGGGTAACGGTACGCTTTGTCATATTGTATATAACGATAGGCAGTGTCTGGTAATGGCCGCAGGTAAAATAGCTGATTACAAAGTCATCCAAGGACAATGTAAACGCCATAATAAAGCCTGTGAAAATTCCGCTTGAAATTGAAGGCAGAACAACCTTAAAAAATGCCATAATAGGTGTGCAACCAAGGTCCATTGCCGCCTGTGACAGAGCAGGGTCGGTTTGCTTTAGTTTCGGCATAACCGATAAAATAACATAAGGCAGATTAAATGTAATATGCGCAATTAAAACCGTTAAAAAGCCAAGTGATTCTGCAAGGCCGAACATTTTTCCAAAGAAAATAAACAAAAGCATTAGGGAAACACCGGTAACAATATCAGCATTCATCATAGGAATGTTGGTTACCGACATAATAGCAGATTTAACCACTTTGTTTTTTAAAGTATCAATACCTACTGCGGCGGCAGTACCGAGTACGGTAGAAATTACGGCGGATAATATAGCAATTATGAGAGTATGTTTAAAAGCATCAAGCATTTCGCCGTTAAATACAAGCTGAGCATACCAGTCAAGTGAAAATCCTTCAAAAACCCAAACACTTGAGCCGCTGTTAAAGGAAAAAACGATCATTACGGCGATGGGCGCATACAGAAAAAGAATAATCAGCGCCATATATATCTTTGAAAATATCTTCAAAGTACAACACCTCCGTCTTCTCCGTCGGTAAAGCGATTCATTATAAACATAGATATTAAAATAATCGCCATCAGTACCATAGAAATCGCTGAAGCAACATTATAGTAATCGGGTCCGAGATTAAAGAGATACTCTATCATATCGCCGATAAGCATAGTTTTGTTTCCGCCCAGCTTTTGCGAAATATAAAAGGTGCTGACAGAGGGAACAAAAACCATGGTTATACCTGAAACAACGCCAGGCAAACTTAAAGGGAAAACTACTTTGGTAATAACTTTAAAGCGGTTAGAACCTAAATCTTCTGCCGCCTCGGTAAGTGAAACATCTATTTTACACATAACGTTGTAAATAGGTAAAATCATATACGGCAAAAAGTCGTAAACCATACCGAGAATTACTGTTCCGGGACGGTTAATAAGCTGTAATGGACCTATACCGAATTTACTTAATAACGTGTTTATAATACCTGTGTTAGATAGAATTGTAATCCAAGAGTAAGTTCTAATAAGAAAGTTGGTCCACATTGGAAGCATTGTAAGAATCATAATCATTCTCTGAGCGCCAGGTTTGCATTTAGTCATAAAATATGCAAGAGGGTAGGCGAGAAGCAGAGTTATTGCAGTTGATATAAATGCGTACAGAAGTGATAAAAAGAATGCCTTTTTGTATCTTCCAAGGTCAGAAAAATTAGCAAGTGAAAAGACGCCGTTTGCATCTGTTAGAGCATAGTACGCCATTATAAGCAACGGAATAATTATAAACAGTGCAGACCACAGTATATAGGGGGCACGAAGAATAAGGGAACCTAAGGATTTATTTTTCACTCTTCATCCTCCTTATAGTCAGACAGATGATCAATTTCGTCACTGTATGAGCTATAGTCGCCGTATTTGCCGGAATATTCTGACTTTTTCATAATATGAATGGCATCAGGCTCTATAAACAAACCAACTTTTTCGTCAACCTTGTGTTCATCGGTAGTCTGTATCATCCATTTGAAACCGCCGATATCTACAATAATTTCGTAGTGTACACCAAGAAAGGTAACAGAAGTAACGGTACCTGTAAGCATACCGTCTTTTAGGTCAACGATATCAACATCTTCTGGTCTTACGACAACGTCGACCTTTTCGTTTTTCCCACAACCTGCATCAAGACATTTAAAGGTCTGTCCCGAAAATTCAGCACAGTAGTCTTCCTTCATTATACCGTCAAGTATGTTAGATTCACCGATAAAATCAGCCACAAAGGCATTATTAGGCTCGTTATAAATATCTTGAGGTGTGCCTATTTGCTGAATTTTACCGTTATCCATAACAACAACTCTGTCTGACATGGAAAGGGCTTCTTCCTGGTCATGAGTTACAAAAATAAAGGTAATGCCAAGCTGCTGCTGAATTTTTTTAAGCTCATTTTGCATATCTTTTCTAAGTTTTAAATCGAGTGCAGCAAGTGGCTCATCGAGTAAAAGCACGCGAGGATTATTTGCGATTGCACGGGCAATAGCCACACGCTGCTGCTGACCGCCTGAAAGCTTATGAATTTTGCGCTTTTCCATACCCGAAAGGTTAACAAGGGACAGCATTTCCGAAACTTTTTCTTTTACAGTTTCTTCGGGCAATTTTTTAAGCCTTAAACCGAAAGCAACATTTTCATATACATTCAGATGCGGAAAAAGGGCATATCTCTGGAAAATAGTATTGACCTGCCTTTTATAAGCAGGAACATCATTTATTCTTTCTCCCGAAAACATAACATCGCCGTCATCAGGCTCCAAAAAACCTGCAATTATGCGTAATGTGGTGGTTTTTCCACAGCCGGAAGGACCCAGTAGAGTTATGAATTCTTTATCGTGAATATTAAGGTTAATTCCGTCAAGAATTTTCTCGTTTTCAAAGGATAAAGTTATGTTTTTAAGTTCAATAAGATTTTTTTCCAAAAATTTACGCCTCCCAAATAGTATTAAATGAAAAAACACCGTTAAATCTGGACACAAAAAGAAAGCTTCAAAGTAACTTATCCTTCGGACTTTTTCCGGTGCAGAAAAAACGGTAATTAATCTCTGGATGTAT
>JAZNQX010000086.1:0-9427 GCA_045590395.1 Acutalibacteraceae bacterium | reverse complement strand
TTTTCTTCCCTGCTCATCCCTTACAAGACCGTGAATAAGAACGGTATCAAAGGGTACCTGACCTGTCTGCTCAATGCCTGAGAACATCATACGCATTACCCAGAAAGGAATTATATCGTAGCCTGTTACAAGGGTATTGGTGGGATAATAGTGTTTAAGGTCCTCGGTATTATCGGGCCAACCGAGAGTAGAGAAAGGCCAAAGGGCAGATGAGAACCAGGTATCCAGCGTATCAGGGTCCTGCTTTATGTTCTTACTGCCGCATTTCTTACAGCAAACAGCATCGGTTTTGGATACGGTGATTTCACCGCAGTCGTCACAATACCAGGCAGGGATACGGTGACCCCACCAAAGCTGACGGGAAATACACCAGTCACGTATATTCTCAAGCCAGTGGAAATATACCTTTTCAAAACGCTGTGGCACGAACTTAGTTTCGCCCTTTTTTACTGCGTCAATAGCAGGAACGGCGAGAGGCTTCATTTTAACAAACCACTGCTTACTAACTCTGGGTTCAACGGTGGTAGAGCAACGATAGCAGGTGCCTACATTATGATTGTAGTCCTCTATTTTTACAAGAGCACCCTCTTTTTCAAGGTCATTTACTATCGCTTTTCTTGCCTCGTATCTGTCCATACCTGCATAGGCAGGATAATCGTCGGTGATTTTAGCGTCATCGGTCATTACATTTATAACAGGAAGATTATGGCGAAGACCAACTTCAAAGTCATTAGGGTCGTGAGCAGGGGTAATTTTAACAACACCTGTTCCAAAATCCATTTCAACATAATCGTCTGCTACAACGGGAATTTCTCTGTGAACGATAGGTAGAATAACGGTTTTGCCTATCATATCCTTATAACGCTCGTCCTCGGGGTTAACGGCAACAGCAGTATCACCAAGCAGAGTTTCGGGACGGGTGGTAGCAAGTTCAAGATAACCGCTTCCGTCAGAAAGAGCATAACGAAGATGCCAGAAGTGACCTGCCTGGTCCTCATACTCAACCTCAGCATCGGAAATTGAAGTAAGGCAGTGAGGACACCAGTTGATTATACGCTCACCTCTGTATATAAGGTCTTTTTCGTAGAGGTTCACAAAAACCTCTTTTACAGCCTTATTACAGCCCTCGTCCATAGTAAAACGAAGTCTGTCCCAGTCACAAGAGGAGCCAAGCTTTTTAAGCTGTTGTACGATTCTTCCGCCGTACTGCTCCTTCCACTCCCAAGCGCGCTTTAAAAAGCCTTCTCTGCCAAGGTCTTCTTTGGTAAGACCTTCTTCCTTCATTTTTGCAACGATTTTTGCCTCGGTTGCAATAGACGCGTGGTCGGTGCCGGGAAGCCACAGTGTATCAAAGCCCTGCATTCTCTTAAAGCGGATAAGGGCATCCTGTAAAGTATTATCAAGAGCATGTCCCATATGAAGCTGACCTGTAATATTGGGAGGCGGAATAACTATGGTATAGGTCTTCTTGCCTTCCTCTCTTTTGGCGTGAAAATATTTACCTTCAAGCCAGGAAGCATATATACGGTCTTCTACTTCTTTGGGGTTATACTGTTTAGCCAGTTCTTTTGCCACAAAAGTTTCCTCCAAGTCAAGTGTTCTAAATCTTAATAATAATAAACCTTATATAACAGTTTGTCAAACATTTAATGAATAAAGATAAAAAATAAGGTTAATATAGTATTGTCGGAAGCATTCGCGTTTGCATTTATTCCGACAGCCGCCGAAGGTAACTCCGGCGGTTTTTTTTAATCGAGTATCATTTCATCCTGCGAGGCAGCGCCCTGGGGCTTATTTCCTGCGGCAGGCAGAGTACGGGTTCTCAACCTATGCTCATTTTCTATTGTACCCTTTACATAAATTTCAGCAGCTGCTATTTTCTGACCGCGTTTTTGGGTCATAACATTTATACCGCCGTTATCCTTTACACCCTTAACGGGAACCGAGGCGCTGTTTAAAAGCAGAACTCTGCCGTTTGTAGAGCGAAGCATCAGCTCGGTTTCTTCCTTTATATATATAGGTGTAAATAAGGGGTATTTTTCACAGTATGCCTTTATAAGCTTTTTACGGTTGGTTTTGGTTTCGTAAGCAGATAAGGAAACCTTAGAGATTCTGCCGTTTTCGTAAACGAAAAGCATATATCCCTCGTACTTATCTACTACCGTCATATAAACCGGCACTTCACCTTCGTCAAAGTCAAGCTTTGCAGGGATATAGTCACCCAGTGCGCTTGCCTTTGTTTCGCTGAACTCCGAAGCATCGGTTTTATAAACCTGCTGTTTATTTGTAAAGAAAAGAAGCTGGGCGGCGTTAGTAGACTCAACGCTTTGTGTAATAAAGTCGCCTTCCTTACACTTTTGCTCACCGCTCATTCTGAGAGACAGCGGTGTAATCTTCTTAAAGTAACCGTCATGAGTAAAGAAGAAGGTTACGGGAGAGGTATCAACCTCTTTTTCTTCTACAGCGCTGTCCTGTACCTCACTTGCGCTTATAACCTTGGTCTTTCTGTCCTTACCGTATTTCTTAATGACGTCAGTAAGTTCATTTACGATTATTTTAAGAACGTGGGATTTGGATTTAAGTATAGCCTCCATATCCTCAATTTCTTTCTCCAACCGTTCAATATCATCAAGTCTTTTAAGGATATATTCTCTGTTTAAATGACGAAGCTTGATTTCGGCTACATATTCAGCCTGAATTTCATCAATACCAAAGCCTATCATAAGGTTGGGAACAACCTCTTTTTCCTCTGCGGTTTCTCTTACAATTTTAATAGCCTTATCAATATCAAGAAGTATTTTCTGAAGACCCTTTAAAAGATGAAGTCTGTCCTTTGCCTTTGAAAGACTGTAATAAACTCTTCTGCGTACACACTCGGTACGGTAAGCAACCCACTCGCTGATTATCTCTTTAACACCCATAACTCGCGGAGAGCCTGCAATAAGGATATTAAAGTTACAGGCAAAGCTGTCCTGCATAGGAGTAAGGCGGTAAAGCTTTTTCATAAGCTTATCGGCATCAACACCGCGCTTTAGGTCAATGGTTATTTTAAGACCGTTTAAATCGGTTTCGTCACGGATATCGTTAATCTCGGTAATTTTCTTTGCCTTTACAAGCTCAATTACCTTTTCAATAATCGCTTCACTTGTTGTGGTAGGCGGAATTTCGGTAATATCTATACAGTTATTCTTCTTATCAAAACTATATACACCTCTTACCTTAAAACTTCCTCTACCCGTTTCGTAAATCTTTTCCATTTCTGCTCTGTCATAAAGAAGTTCGCCGCCCACGGGGAAATCGGGAGCAATAAGAGTATCGGCAACATTTATATCGTTATCCTTTATATACTCAATGGTGGTTTCGCATACCTCTTTAAGATTAAAAGAACAAATTGAACTTGCCATACCTGCGGCAATACCCATATTAGAGTTAACAAGCACTGTTGGAAAGGTAACGGGAAACAGCACCGGCTCTTTCATAGTAGCGTCATAGTTATCTACAAAATCAACGGTGTCTTTATCAATATCAGCAAAAAGCTCTGCCGCTATAGGTGCAAGTTTAGCCTCAGTATAACGGGAAGCGGCATAAGCCATATCCCTTGAATAAGCCTTACCGAAAGAACCCTTTGAAGCAACAAAGGGGTGAAGCAAAGCCTCATAGCCCTCAGATAGTCTTACCATAGTTTCGTAAATGGCGGCGTCACCGTGAGGGTTAAGCTGCATTGTTCTACCAACTATATTAGCAGACTTTATTGTAGAGCCGCTAAGCAGTCCCATATTATACATTGTATAAAGCAGTTTTCTGTGGGAGGGCTTAAAGCCGTCTATTTCGGGTATGGCACGGGAAACAATAATGCTCATAGCATAGGGCATAAAGTTAGACTTTAAGGTTTCGGTAACCTCTTGGTCAATAATTGTGCCTGCGCCTGCTATATAAGCATTTGTGTTTTTCTTTTTTACGGGAGCTTCCTGTTCCTTCTTTTTTCTTGGAGCCATATTCTAATTTCTCCTTAGCTTATGTCGGCATCATCCATATACAGATAGCCGTTTTCTGATATATAGTCTTTTCTGCCTGCAAGGTCATCACCAAGCAGCATATCAAACATTATTGCTGTATTTTCCGCATCCTCAGGCTTAATCTTTATAAGCCGTCTGGTTTCGGGATTCATAGTGGTTAAGTTCATCATATCGGGCTGGTTTTCACCAAGTCCCTTTGAACGCTGAAGTGTGTACTTCTCACTGCCTATTTTTTCAAGTATTTCCCTTTTTTCGTTTTCATCATAAGCAAAATAGGTCATACTCTTTGTGTTTATTTCATAAAGAGGTGTTTCGGCAATAAATACCCTGCCCTCATTTATAAGAGTAGGCATAAGGCGGTAAATCATAGTTAAAATAAGTGTTCTTATATGGAAGCCGTCAACATCGGCATCGGTACATATAATAATCTTATTCCACCTGAGGTTTCTTATATCAAAGGTTGAAAGATTTTTGTTTGCCTTTGATTTAACCTCAACACCACAGCCCAGTACTTTAATAAGGTCGGTAATGATTTCGCTTTTAAAAATTTTATCATACTCTGCTTTAAGACAGTTAAGTATCTTACCGCGCACCGGCATTATAGCCTGAAAAGCGGCGTCACGGGCAAGCTTACAGGAGCCAAGAGCCGAATCACCCTCAACTATATAAAGCTCACGCTCACTTACCTCTTTGCTTCGGCAGTCAACAAACTTTTGTACTCTGTCGGCCATAGTGTTATTAGAGGAAAGGGTTTTCTTTATATTTATTCTTTCTTTTTCGCTTTTCTCTCTGCTTCGCTTATTTATAAGAACCTGGTCAATTATCTTATCCGCATCGGCTTTATTTTCAATAAAATAAATTTCAAGCTGATGCTTTAAGAAGTCAGACATAGCCTCATAAATAAATTTATTGGTAATTGCCTTTTTGGTCTGGTTTTCATAAGAGGTCTGGGTAGAGAAAGACGATATACATATATTAAGACATTCCTCTACATCCGAAAAGGTAATCTTGCTTTCATTCTTCTGGTACTTGTTCTGCTGTTTTATATAGCTGTCAAGCTGAGTAACAAAAGCATATCTTACGGCCTTTTCGGGTGAACCGCCATATTCAAGCCAACTTGAGTTATGATAATACTCGGTCATTTTATTGTGGTTTGAAAAGGCTACGGCAATATTCATTTTAACCTTGTACTCGGGCTTGTCCTCTCTGTCCTTACCCTTACGCTCGGCTTTCCAGAACTGAACAGGGGTAAGAGCCTTTTCGTCCACTACCTCGTGCAGATAATCCTCTATACCGTTTTTATAGCAGAATTCTTTGGTTTCAAAACGAGCACCCACCTGATTTCTGAAAACAAACAGAAGACCGTCGTTAACAATAGCCTGTCTTCTTATAGTATCCTCAAAATAGATAGCAGGTATATCTATATCATTAAATACGGCTCTGTCGGGCTTCCATTTTGTTGTGGTACCTGTATCGCGGCCGGAGTATTCTTCCTTTTTAAGTCCGCCTATATTAAAACCCTTTTCAAAGTGCAGGTTATATTTATAACCGTCACGCTTAATTTCAACATCCATATATTCAGAAGAAAACTGAGTAGCACAAAGACCGAGGCCGTTAAGACCAATAGAGTACTCATAACTTCCGCCGTCGTTTGTGTCGTACTTGCTTCCTGCATAAAGGGTACAGTAAAGCAGTTCCCAGTTGAACTTGTCTTCATTCTTATTATAATCAACGGGAGCGCCACGTCCAAAGTCTTGAACCTCAATACTTCCGTCACTAAACCTTGTTATTATAATTTTATTACCATGACCCTCACGGGCTTCATCAATAGAGTTTGATATAATTTCAAAAACCGAATGCTCACAGCCCTCAATACCGTCAGAACCGAAAATAACCGCCGGGCGCAGTCGCACCTGGTCGGGACCTTTAAGCTGTTTAATGCTTTCGTTGGTATATTCCGCTTTTTTTACTGCCATTAAAGGTTTGCTCCTTTATTTCATAATTATAAATATTATACACCATATATAGTGTTTTCGTCAAGGAGTATTCCCCTTGTTTTGTTGTTCCGCTATAACCTGTCCTTATTTTTCATAATATTGTCCACCCTTACATATAATATACAAAGAAATTCCTGCAATTTTTCAAAAAATCCACATTTAGTGTTCACAGCGCAAAAATACCTTTATATATGGTGTTTTTTGCCCTAAAAATGCCGAAAAAACGCATTATATCCCCCACTTTTCCGTTTTTTATGGGGTAAAACTGTGGTTTTGCACAACTCATTTGGTTAAAATTGGTAAAATATCCAGAAAAATCAATGGTTACAAGTTTGTAACTTTTTGAAATCTTTTTGTAATTTGTGCAATTTATACAAAACAGCCCCTATTTTTTTGTTTGACATTTGATTAAATCGTGATATAATGGCATTTGTTCGGTCTTTGAGGCGCCATTTTTTGCCTTAAACACCCATTTTCGTAAAGTGTTTTACGAAGCAAAAAGGAGATTTTATGATTAAGAATTTAAAGTGTTATGCTCGAAAGGCTGCCGGCTTTTTAAGAGAACACACAAGACACATCGGCCTTAGCGGTATGTGCATACTGATGTCGGCTGTAATTATGTTGTTTGTTTTCTCTGTAAATGTTGTTTCTATTTCCGACGGTAAAAGCACACACACCTTATATACCCTTAAAAGCGATGTGCGCGGAATTTTAGGCTATGCCGGTTATTCAAGCGATTATAATGTTGTAGGTTCTGACAGAGATGGTAACAAGTTATCCATCGAGGTTGTTCAGACCTTCCCCGTTCATATTACCTATGGTGATAAAACCGTAACCTATGTTACAGGCCCTTCCGCCATAAGTGATATCCTTATAAATGCAGATATCACTATTAAAGACGGCGATATGGTAACCCCCGCTTTAGATACAGTAGTTGAAAGTGAAACCTATGTGGATATCGTTCCTGCTCCCGAAAAGAAAGAGCCGGTAAAAACTCCCGTTAAAACCACTACTGTTTCTGCAAATGTAAGTGTTTCAAAGCCTGTTTCTTCAGGTTCTACAATTTCTACCCTTACACCTGATATTGAAATAGAGCTTGATGCAAACGGTATCCCCGTAAATTATAAAAAGGCAACACGTGTGCAGGCTACTGCCTACACTTATACCGGTAACCGCTGTTCTACCGGTGTTAAGCCTCAGCCCGGATATATTGCGGTTAACCCCAAGGTTATCCCCTACGGCACTAAAATGTATATAGTTTCTGCCGACGGCAAATATGTTTACGGCTACGCTATTGCCGCTGATACCGGCGGATTTATAAAAAGCAGACCTACAAATGTTGACCTGTTCTTTGAAACTCAGGCGGCCTGCAGATACTTTGGAAGAAGAGATGTAATAATCTACTTCCTGTAAAATAAAAATTAAAACCTGCTGAATTCAGCAGGTTTATTTTTTTATATATTTTCTTTTACATATATACGCTCAATAGAGCCTATTATAAGATTATGCCAGTCGCCGTCTTTATACCATTTTTCGTCTACCGATTTATCGGTTAAATACTGAGGTGACATAGGCTGTACATATTTCTTTTTAATTTTAAGCACAAGACGGGCTTCATCAAACCAGACATACTTATCATCAGAAATAGGTGTAAGCCCCGTTTCTGCCAGTTTATCAACATCTCTGCCCGATTTACTGCCGCAGATTTTATGAATGTCCTTATTTTCACCGAAAAAGGTAAGGGTGAAATAATCGCTTTTATCAATAAAATCCATAGTGTAGCGTGAGGGACGTACCACAACGGCAACGCTGTCCTCACCCCACATTTCGCCCATAAATCCCCAAGAGGCTGTCATCATATTGAAATTATCTTTATCTCCTGCTGTTATCAGCATATATTCCTGGGAAATAATTTTAATAACATTTTCTTTAAAATCCTTTAAGCAAATATCTCTGAACATACTATCCCTCACTGATTAAAAGAAATTAACAAGACCTACAATAAGAATTATGATAATGAATACCGGCATAATAAAGCGGAAGTAGTATTTAAACCATTGAGGCATTTTCATACCCTTGCCGGTGTTTGCCTCAGCAATATACTTATCAAAACCCCAGCCCCATTTTGTAACACAAAACAGCAGGAATACAAGAGCACCCATAGGAAGTAAAATATTGCTTACCACAAAATCTTCTATATCAAGAATGTTTTTTCCGCCGATATTTGCAAAGCTTAACACATTAAAGCCAAGAACACAAGGAACACTGAGAACCAGTACGCCAATACAGTTTATTATAGAGGCTTTCTTTCTGCTCATTCCAAAATTATCCATAAGGTTAGCCTGAAGATTCTCAAACACAGCAATAACGGTTGTAAAGCTTGCAAATGTCATAAACAGGAAGAAAAGAGTTCCCCATATTCTGCCGCCTGCCATATTTATAAATACGTTAGGCAGAGTCTGGAAAATAAGAGGAGGTCCTGCATTTACATCTACATTATATGCAAAGCAGGCAGGGAAAATTATCATACCTGACATAAGCGCAACAAAGGTATCAAGCACACATATTCTGGAGGCTTCACTTGCAAGGGTGTTATCCTTACTCATATAGCTGCCAAAAATCTGCATTGAACCGATACCAAGGCTTAGTGTAAAGAAGGACTGATTCATAGCGGCAACAATAACGTCAAAAATGCTGATTCCGTTTTCTTTTAGCCTTGAAAGGCTGGGAATAAGGTAATACTTAACGCCTTCGCTTCCTCCCTCAAGGAATAGGCTGTTTATTGCCAAGATAACCATAAGGGCAAGCAACGCCAACATAATCCATTTGCTGATACGCTCAAGGCCCTTCTGAAGTCCAAAGCTACACACAATAAAACCTGCTATAACGGTAATTGCCATCCATAAAAGCATTTCGTAAGGGTTTGCCGTCATTTTCGCAAAAACATCGTTTACCTGCTCATTGGTCATACCGCTTTTAAAGGTACCGCCTAAGAACTTAACAAAATAGTTTGTCATCCAGCCCGAAACGGTGGTGTAATACATCATAAGCAGATAACAGCCTATAGCACAAATCCAGCCGTGAATATGCCATTTTGATTTTGGCTTTTCAAGGGCTTTAAATGCACCAAGGGCACTTTTTCTGCCTGCTCTGCCTACCGCTAATTCCATAGTAAGCACAGGAATACCCATACAAATAAGGAACAAAAGGTAAAAAAGTACGAAAATTCCGCCGCCGTTTTGTCCTGCAACATAAGGAAAGCGCCATACGTTACCAATACCAATGGCACAGCCTGCGCTAACAAGAATAAAGCCGAGTCTGCTTTTAAAACTATCTCTTGCCATAAACTTCTCTCCTGACATAAGTTTTCATTTATTATACTATAAAGCAAAAAATATGGCAATATAAAATATT
>JAZNQX010000085.1:0-43895 GCA_045590395.1 Acutalibacteraceae bacterium | reverse complement strand
TCAGCAGACACCTATTCAGGCTATGGTTCACAAGGTATCTGTTGAAAAACGCCATACCGACACCTGCTCTCTTATGGCTTGGGGCTACAACCCCTTTATAGCCGAAAAGAGCCCCTATCACGGTGCATATCTGGCTGTTGTTGAATCTGTATGCAAACTTATTGCTACAGGCGCTTCCTTTAACGAAGTATACCTTACCTTCCAGGAATATTTTGAGCGTCCGGGTAAAGACGGTAAGCGTTGGGGCAAACCTCTCTCTGCGCTGCTTGGCGCCTTTAAGGCTCAAAAAGAGCTTGGCATTGCTGCTATCGGCGGTAAAGACTCTATGAGCGGTACCTTTGAACACATTGATGTTCCCCCTACCCTTGTTTCCTTTGCCGTTACCTGTGAGCCTAACAAAAATATTGTTTCTCCCGAATTTAAAAAGGCAGGCAGCAAGGTTGTTCTGCTTACCTGTAAATATGATGAAAACGGTCTTCCCGTAACAGAAGAGCTTATTAAACTTTTTGGCACCATACATTCACTTGTAGAAGACGGCAAGGCATTAGCTGTTTATACCCCCGGTATGGGCGGTATAGGCGAGGCTGTTTTCAAAATGGCTATCGGTAACAAAATCGGCTTTAAGTACAGCGATAACCTGACAGCAAAAGATATTTTTGGTTACAACTACGCTTCATTTATAGTAGAACTTAAAGACGATACCGATATTGGTACTGTTATCGGTTACACAACTGAAAACCAAAGCCTTACCCTTAAAGATGAGGTTGTTGACCTTAACAAACTGCAGGAGGCTTACGAAAATGTACTAGAGAGCGTTTACCCCTGCAACATTGACCATAAATCAGAAAACCCCGAAAAGTTCTCATTCAAAGCAAACGGCTATGCTAAACCTAAAATAAACTGTGCAAAACCGAAAGTGCTTATCCCTGTATTCCCCGGTACTAACTGTGAATACGATACTGCAAAGGCTCTGCTTACCGCAGGCGCTGATCCTGAAATATTTGTTATAAACAACCTTTCAGCACAGAGTGTAGCAGAATCGGTTGATACCTTTGCAAAGAAAATGAAGCAGTCCCAGATAGTATTTATTCCGGGTGGTTTCTCAGGTGGTGACGAGCCCGACGGCTCCGGTAAGTTTATTACCGCTTTCTTCAGAAACCCTGCAATTAAAGAGCAGGTTAATGAGCTTCGCAATAACCGTGACGGCCTTATGGCAGGTATATGCAACGGCTTCCAGGCTCTTGTAAAGCTTGGCCTTGTACCCTTTGGCGAGATTGTTGATACCGACGAAAACTGCCCCACCCTTACCTTTAATACCATCGGCAGACATCAGTCACGTCTTGTTCAGACACGTATTGCATCTAATAAATCTCCCTGGCTTATGGAAACCAATGTAGACGATATCTACACAGTGCCGATTTCTCACGGTGAGGGCCGCTTTATTGTAAGTGATGAACTTGCCGCTAAGCTTGCTGCAAACGGTCAGATAGCCACCCAGTATGTTGATTTATCGGGCAATCCCACCGCTGATATCCGCTTCAACCCCAACAATTCTCGCTTTGCTATTGAGGGTATAACCAGCCCCAACGGCAGAGTTATAGGTAAAATGGGACACAGCGAGCGTATTGGCGACGGTCTTTATAAAAATGTTGACGGAAAATACGATATGGGTATGTTCCGTAGCGCTGTTAAATACTTTAAATAAGAGGTGTTTTTAATGAAAAGTGATATCGAAATTGCTCAGGAAGTGAAACTTCGCCCTATAACCGAAATTGCTGAAACTGCAAGTATTCCTGACGAAAAGCTTGAACAGTACGGCAAATATAAGGCTAAAATCGACCTTTCTCTTTTAAAGGATGAAAAAAGACAAAACGGTAAGCTTATTTTGGTAACTGCTATCAACCCCACCCCTGCAGGTGAGGGTAAAACCACCACTACCATAGGTCTTGCAGACGCAATGCGTGCAACAGGAAGAAATGTTGTTGTTGCTCTGCGCGAACCCTCTTTAGGCCCTGTTTTCGGTGTTAAAGGCGGTGCGGCAGGCGGCGGATATGCTCAGGTTGTGCCTATGGAGGATATTAACCTGCACTTTACAGGTGACTTCCACGCTATCGGCGCGGCAAACAATCTGCTTGCGGCTATGCTTGACAACCATATTCATCAGGGAAATGCCCTTGGCATAGATGTAAGACGTATAACCTGGAAAAGATGCGTAGATATGAATGACCGTCAGCTTCGTTTTGTAACCGACGGTCTTGGTGGTAAGGTAAACGGTGTTCCCAGAGAGGACGGCTTTGACATTACCGTTGCAAGTGAAATTATGGCGGTGCTTTGTCTTTCAAATTCCATTACCGATTTAAAGGAAAGACTTTCCCGTATTATTGTAGGCTACACCTATGACGATAAGCCTGTTACCGCAGGTCAGCTTAACGCTCAGGGCGCTATGACTGCTCTTTTGAAGGATGCTTTAAAGCCTAACCTTGTGCAGACCTTAGAGGGTACACCTGCTCTTGTTCACGGCGGTCCTTTTGCCAATATTGCTCATGGCTGTAACTCTATTATTGCTACTAAAATGGCTATGAAGCTTGGTGACTACGCTATTACAGAAGCAGGCTTTGGCGCAGACCTTGGTGCTGAAAAGTTCCTTGATATTAAGTGCCGTTTCGGTGGACTTAAACCCAGCGCTGTTGTTCTTGTAGCAACTATACGCGCCCTTAAGATGAACGGCGGAGTTGCCAAAACCGACCTTAAGGAAGAAAACCTTGAAGCGCTGGAAAAGGGTATGCCTAACCTTCTCCGCCATGCAGGAAATATTAAAAATGTATATAAGCTCCCTTGTGTTGTAGCTGTTAACCGCTTCCCCACCGATACCGATGCTGAAGTACAGCTTGTAATCGACCACTGTGCAAAGCTTGGCATTAAAGCTATTTGCTCAAAGGTTTGCGCTGAAGGCTCTAAGGGCGGTATAGAACTTGCTGATGAGGTTGCAAAACTTTGCGAACAGGATAACGACTTTACCTTCTGCTATGAGGATAATCTTTCTATTGAAGATAAAATCCGTGCAATAGTTACTAAGATTTACGGTGGTGACAATGTAATATTCTCCCCCGCCGCTAAAAAAGAAATTGCGAAGCTTACCGAGCTCGGTTTTTCGAATATGCCCGTTTGTATGGCTAAAACCCAGTACAGTTTCAGTGATGATATGACAAAGCTGGGCGCACCCACAGGCTTTGATATTACGGTAAGAAATATTAAAGTAAGCGCAGGTGCAGGCTTTATCGTAGCACTGACTGGTGATATTATGACAATGCCGGGACTTCCTAAAGTTCCTGCCGCAGAAAAAATAGACGTTGATGAAAACGGAGTAATCAGCGGTCTGTTCTAACTAAATTTCAAAATTTAAAAGCCTCTGAAAAGCAAATTTCAGAGGCTTTTGTTATGGTGCTTTAAATAGCCCAATATCTGCAGGGTTATAGGTAAAAACAATAAACAGCACCGTAATTATAAGAAGTATAATAATAGCGGATATATCAAAATATTTCGGCGTATTAAAGACACTTTTTTCGATAACACGGGTAAGCAGGAAGGTTATAATAACGCCTATAACAAAAATTAAGATATTTATAACAGGCATATCGGTTTTTCCTACTATTCCCGATATTGTGTAAAAGGCTGTAACTATAAATAACATTCCTACAATCACTGACACCGCTCTTGAAAACAAAAAGGCGGTGTTTTTTTCTTTAAGAAACAGCCATTCAAACAGTGTAAAAACAAGTACGGGGAAAAATAGTAGTTTAAGATGCTCCCACGTGCTTTCATTTACCGCGCTGAAATACCCTACAATTTTGTTATTATTACTCCACTCAAAAGCAAAATGAAGCAGTACACCTGCCACAGTGCATATAATTATGCCTAAAATTGTTCGCCACTTTTTAATCTGCAAAAAACAGCACCCCTTACTTAAATACTTAAATAAAGTATATGCTGTTTTTTTTAATTTAATTATTAAATTTTATTCCTGCCTGCAGTCGCATCATTTCCATAATGGAGCAAACGGCATGGGCAATTGTGTTTATTTCTTCATATTCTTCTTTAGTTTCTTCGGGGTATTTGATATATCTGTAAAAATCTTTAGCCTCATAACTCATATACTGGGGCTTTGTCATAACACCTGTAAGTCTTTCTTCATTTTCATCAGTATAAAGAATTATATTTTCATATTTTGAAACAAGGCCGATATCTATTTTACCGCAGTCCCCCATTATTTCGCTTGGGGTATCGCTTTGACAAATTTTAGAGGATACAATATTTACGGTATGGTCGGCATACTTAAACAGAGAATGAACAGCGCTGTCACTACCGTTATCAAGGAAAGTAGCATAGGTGGATACACTGTCAGGCACACCGTAAAGGTCAATGGCAGGATAAACACAATAAATACCTAAATCCATAAGAGTTCCCGTAGCAAATTCAGGGTTGAATATATTGGGATTTTCGCCTCTTAAATATTCTTTATATTTACTGGAATGCTGACAAAACTGAAAGCGTGAACTTTGTATTCTGCCAAGCCTTCCCATATTTTCTTTAAGCAGTTTTCTTGCAGGTAAATGAATAGGTATATAGGCTTCCATAGCGATAACGTTATTTTCCCGCGCCGCATCCATAAGCCTTAAGAATTCTTCCTCGGTTATAACTATCGGTTTCTCTACAATAACGTGCTTTTTGTGTTTTACCATAAGCATAGCCTGTTCAAAATGCAAAGAGTTGGGACTTGCAATATAAACAGCATCAACAATATCGCTTTTGGCAAGGGCTTCAACATCGGTATAAACCGTAGCCGTTTTGCCTATTTCTTTTAAAAATTCCTCGCCGCGTTCTTTTGTACGTGAGTATACTGCAGTAAGTTCAAAACAGCCGGCAATATCTGCACCGCCAATAAAAGAAGCGGTTATCCAGCTTGTGCCTATTGTAGCCAGTCTTATCATAAAAATAACTCCTTTAAAAATAAAGCCGACATATTAGTCGGCTTTAAATTTCTTATTTCTTTTTAGAGTCTAATTTCTTTCTCCAGATAACCCACAAGGGACATGAAACAAAGAGCGAAGAAATACAGCCCGAAATCAAACCGAATACCATAGGAATTGCAAAGGTACGAAGTGTAGTAAGACCAAAGATTTCGGAAACAACGATTATTGTAATTACAGCAATAACAGTTGTTGTGGTTGTAACGATATTTCTTGCAAGAACAGTACTTAAACTTGTGTTAACTATATCATAAAGACTTTTTGTAGGATTGTATTTCTTTTCTTCTCTTACAGCGTCATAAACAACTATGGTATCGTTAAGAGAATATCCGAATATGGTAAGAACTACTGCGATATAGTTCATATCTATCTGTAAGCGGAAAATCACACAGGCTACAAAGGAAATTATAACGTCAAGCACCAACGACACAAGAGCAGTAAGCGCCGCAGTTACACCGCCAATTTTTCTAAAGCGGTAGCCTACATAAATTACCACAAGAATTGCAACAAGAAGTACTGCCGCAAGGGCTTTAAGAAAGAAAGATGCAGCAAGAGTAGCGTTTACAGAGGTTGAACTGTAAAGCTCTACAGCATTATCCTTATACTTTTCCTGAAGCTTAGTAGTAAGTTCTTCCTGCTTCTCGGTAGTCATAGCCTTGTTCTTAGAAAGGGTAATTGTTACGGTATATGTGCCGCCTGCAATAGATGAGCCCTTTGAAACGGTAGAATCAGCCTCGAATACCTCGTCAACTACCTCCTTAACATCATCAGCGTTAATATCCGCAACGGTATCCGAATAGGTGTAGTTATAGGTAATAACGGTACCGCCCTTAAAGTTAGTGTCAAGCTTAACACCGAAAACAGCGCCGATTACAATACCTATTACAGTAATTATTGCATAAGCTATAAGCACCCACTTAAGAGGTCTGTTAAAATTATAAATCTTAGCCATTTTTCTTACCTCCGTAAAGCCAGGGTTTGCGTAGGAGCTTAAACCGAGATACACTTCTTAACATAAGCTTTGAACAGAAAACACCCATAATAAGATTGAATATAACACCTACAAGAAGAGTATAACCAAAGGAATAAATAGAACCTGCAATAGAAGCACCGAAGATAAGCGAGAAGAGCTTGTAAATAAGAAGTCCACTTGTACCGAAGGCACCCATAAGAACTACAGCAACAATAACTATTGTTACGTTACCGTCGATAATAGCGCTAAGCGAGTTTTTAAGACCTGCATCAATAGAACCGTCAATAGTTTTGCCGTTTGCAAATTCCTGACGGATACGCTCTGCGGCAATAACATTACAGTCAACACCAACGCCTATTGAAAGGATAATGCCCGCAATACCCGGTATTGTAAGGGTGAAGCTGTCAATTCCGGGGAAGAAGCCTGAAATAGCGGCAATAGAGCCTGCAAGCTGACCAAGAAGTGCAATGGATGCAACCACACCGTTTAAGCGGTAGCGCACTATCATAAGAATACAGATAAGTCCAAAGGCTATTGAACCTGCAATAAGCATTACGTTAAGAGCATTTTCACCAAGGGATGGTGATACAATAGATAACTTACTGTCATCAACGCTAAGTGCAAAAGGCAGAGAACCTGCATTGATTTTATCCGCAAGTGCCTGAGCCTCTTCTGCATCCGCCATACCTGTAATTATAGCCTGACCGTCAGTAATATGAGAGTTAACCTGAGGCGCGGTTATAACAACACCGTCCATAGATATTGCTATTTGACCCTTGCTTGAAAGAAGCTCTTTTGTAGCATCTGAGAAAAGCTTTGCAGCAGTTGAGTCAAGTTCAAGAGCAACTATGTAGCCGTTCTGCTCATCATAAGCAGGGGTTGCATTTGTTACATGGTCACCCTTGAATATAACGGTATCAGCGCTGTAGGTTGAACCCTTACAGAAGGTAAGCTCCGCAGTTTCACCAAGCGCCGCAACAGCAGCCGCAGGGTCCATAGAAGAATCTTCCGTGCCCCAAGGGAAACGAACAACTATCTGATGGTTTTCCTTATCAGCATAAATTTCATAGTCGGTAATATTCTGGCTTACCATTCTGGTATCAATAATAGCCTGTGCCGCATCCATATCCTCATCAGTAATTTTTGCATCGCTGATATCAGGGGTAAATACGGCTTCAACACCGCCACGGATATCAATACCCCAACGGATATCCTCAGCACCTTTAACATACACGCGTCTTGTATCTCCGTGCCAGTTTTCAATGCCGAAGAAGGCGGTGTAGGTCAAAAGAAGGATAAGCGCAAGTACAATAAAGAATGTACATTTTCTTGCTCTTTTATTCTTCATTACAAGTCCTCCACATTAAGTGTAATAAATATATAATATATTATAGTTTTTTTACATAAAAAAGTCAATATTAAACAGCGTCACCCAATAATTTCTCAAGGGCTGCATATCTTACAGATACGCAAAGAATAATCGATGCCTTTTTAATTTCCTCTACCGGTGGGAAGGAGGGGGCAATTCTTATATTGCTGTCCTTTTCATCAATGCCGTAAGGATAGGTAGCGCCAACCTTTGTAAGAATCATTCCTGCCCCAGCGCACAGTTCTTCTACACGCTTTGCACAGCCGTTCATAACATTAAGGCTTATAAAGTAACCGCCCTTCGGTCTGTTCCAGCTTGCTATTCCAAGACCGTCAAGTTCTTTGTCAAGCTCACTGAGTACGCTTTCAAACTTAGGACGAAGTATTTCTGCGTGCTCCTTCATATGTGCCTTAACGTCCTTTACATTTCTGAACATTCTTGCATGGCGAAGCTGATTTAATTTATCAGGGCCAATGGTCTGGAACTGCATTCTCGACTTTAAAAGCTGAACATTATTGGGACTGGCACCCTGAGCCGCAACACCTGCACCGGGGAAGGTTATTTTCGATGTTGAAGTAAACATAATAACCAAATCAGGATTTCCTGCTTTAACACACTCGTCATAAATATTAAGAAGCTCGTCGCCGTCATCATAAAGGTCGTGGATAGCGTAAGCATTATCCCAGAAAATACGGAAATCCTTAGCGGTAGGCTTCATATTAGCAAGGCGACTGACAACCTCATTGCTATAGGTTATACCCTCAGGATTAGAGTATTTGGGAACACACCACATACCCTTAACGCTTTCATCCTTAATAAGCTCCTCTATTTTATCCATATCAGGCCCGTCTGCATTATTTGCAACGGGTATCATTTTTATACCGAAATGCTCGGTTATGGCAAAGTGTCTGTCATAGCCCGGACAAGGACACAAAAATTTGATTTGGCCCTGCTTTATCCAAGGCTCACCTCCAAGGCCATGAGTCATAGCCTGAGCAACCGTATCGTACATCATATTAAGCGAAGAATTGCCGCCTACTATAATCTGAGAAGGCTCAACACCCAGAATTTCAGAAAACAGGTTTTTAAGTTCAACAAGACCGTCAAGTCCACCGTAATTTCGGCAATCAACACCGTCTTTATTTTTAAAGCCAAGATTATTGCCTACAAGGTCAAAAATGCGTTTGCTTAAATCCATCTGGTCAGCACCGGGTTTTCCGCGTGACATATCAAGATTAAGACCCAGCAGAGCCAGTCTTGCATATTCTTGCTTTACTTTTTCAAACTCTTTTGCAAGTTCTTCTTTTGTCATTTTCAAATAACTGGTCATAACAGTACCCCCATTGTATATCCTTATTACTATACTATATTTTAAATTATTTTTCAAGCAAAAAGAGCGTAGAACTTTATATATTTAATAAAAAATTCATTATATACAAAAATTTAACCGCTCGTTCGAGCGGTTAAACGGTTTTATCCAAATATTACTCTCATATAATCCGTATCAAGAGCAAGTGAGCAGTACCTTGTTTTATTTCGCACTATTGCCTTAATTTCCTCTACATAACCATCGGGTATTACGGTGCTTTCGCTTACAGGAACAAATTTATTGCTTGAAGCATAATAGGTGCCAAGCTCTGTTTTCCAGTCGTAGTTTGTATTGAAAACCAGCGCAGGCGCATCTGAGAAAACGTCCCGTCCCACCATAAGTCGGGAGTCAAACTCAGTACCGAAAAGGTTTGAAAGGGTTGGAAGTATATCAAGGCTAAAGGTAGGCTCGTTTACTATTATAGGCTCACTTTTTTCAAGACAGCCACTCCAGATAATAAGCCTTGAATGGTCTCTCTTAAAGTAATCGTCAACATTCATTCCGTAAAGCTCTGTAAGGTTTGGCATATTGCCGAGAGTTCCGCCCTTATCAAGTCCGTAAGGGAAGTGGTCGGTGGCAATACATATTACGGTATCGTCGGCTATACCCTTTTTCTCAAGCTCTCCCACAAGATATGTAAGAGCATCCTCAAGGTCAAGGTTAGCGGCAAAATAACCTTTTACGTCGTCAGAATAGGGTAAATCCTTTACCCTGTCCCAATGCTTTTTGGTCATTGAATTGCCTGTAACAGAATATCCGCTGTGTCCGCTTACCGACATATAGTAAACATTAAAGAGCTGTTTATCAATATAGGTAGGCAGAGTACCGCTTATCATTTCATAGTCACTCTGGGGCCAGTTATTCTTAACATATTGCTCCATACCGTTGCCGTAGCCCATAAAACCGTCTGAATAACCAAGATTGGTATGGGTTTTATGACGGTCGTAATATGTATAAGAGTTATTGTGATAAGCCTTGCCGTAGTAGGAAAGACGGTTTAGCTGACTGCCCATTGTATAGTAATTTAAGTGGGTTGCCGTATTTTTAAAGGATTTACCGCCTGCGGTAGGTATCATACCAAAAATATTCTGGTATTCTCCGCCGGTTGTTCCTGCACTGGCAGGCTGATAATAATCGGTAAAGTTGATTCCTTTGGTTGCAAGGCGATACAGTGTTGGGGTAAGAGTGGGGCTGATAACCTCAGCAGAAAACGCCTCTGCCGTTATCATAATAAGGTTTTTACCCTTAAAAATACCTGTATATTCATTTTTTTGCGAAGGTTTGAGGGTAGATACATAAGAATTAAGTTCTTTTACTTTTTGTGAAGCGTTTACATTCAGCGCCTCAAAATCAATATCGATACTGTTATATCCGTATTCTACAGGTGTATTTGCAGGGTTAGAGGCAGGCTGTTTTGTATTTTCAAAATCAGAGCCGTTGCCGTCTATTTTATTTTGCAGGTCAAGTCGAAGTCCCGTAATAAGACCGAAAGAAGATACCGCCGACTGAAAGTTATACTGCTTACGGTAAACGGGGGCATAAACACTGCTTGTTAACACAAATATACTTGCCAGAATAAAGGAAACTCCGCTAAAAAATACTGAATTCAAACGAAACCACGCTCTTGATTGTACGGAAGGGATATGTTTTTTACTTAAAATAAAATATAAAACCACAGGAAGTATTAAAAGCAATATAACAAAAATTCCGCCCTGAACAAAAATCAGGTGCATAAGCTCTTTAAAATAACTGGTCAGTGCATCCCCTGCACCGCCTGTCATTGTGTTGATATCGTAAAATTGTTTGAACTGCTTATAAATAAGATACTGCACAATATAAGCAAGGCAGGTGAGAATAAGCAAAACACTTGTTATAACTTTATTTAACCTTAGGTTTTTAAAAATTGAAGATAAAAGATAGCCAATACATGAGTAAGAAATTCCGAAAAGCACTGCTATAAGGGTAGATAAACTAAAAAAGTTGCCTACGGTAAAGATTTTGAAAACAATTTCAAAATACACCAGTGCCACTGGAAAAAGAAATATTGACGGAAAATACTTCAGCTTTGTTGTCCTTTTCAAAAAACAAACACCCTTCCCTGTTTCGCTAAAATTCGACATACGATATTATAATTATAAGATATAAAGTGGCGAAAATCAACAAAATAAAAAAGGGCGGTTTTTTAACCGCCCTTCAAAATTTATTTTACTTAACGAAGGAAGCCAAGGCTCTTTATAATAGCAGGCTCCTTTGCTTTTCCTGAGCAAATCTGGAAGAAGCAGATAAACTTAAGAACAACAAGAACGAGAGTGAAAATACCGTAAGCAATGGGAACAATAAATGTCCAGCAAAGTAAGATAGCGCATACTGCAGAAAGAATTTCTACAACAGCAAATTTGAGAGACTGTCTTACGTGGAAAGCGGCATAAGGAGAAGTACTGCTGGCAAGAAGAGCAATAATTATACCGATAGGACCCATAAGATAAACGAGCATTGCAATAACCTTGTTGTCGGAAATATCCTTAGCGTCAAACTCAGCAGTGTGATCATAAGGATCAACAGCAGGTACAACGGGTGCTGCCTGAACGGGAGCAAACTGAACACCGCAACCGGTGCAGAAGGTTGCTTCGTCAGCTACCTGAGTATTACATTTAGGACAGATTTTCATAATAAATAACCCCTTTTCAAATTTGATGTAATAATTATACCAAATATTATTATAAATGTCAATAAACCGTGTCGTAAAACAGCGAAAAAAGTCGTTAAAAAATCACCGTTTCTTCTTTGCATTTATATTCACATAAAAGTCCTTTATAGACCTCTTTATGCGGTATTACGGAAAAATCAGACGGGTGAATTATTTTGGGCAGCTTATCGCACCCCTCAATACCGTTATTTACAAGTATGTACTTTATAAATTCAGAACAGTAGAAGCTGTTTTCGTACTCTCTGTGAGCGCCGAAAAAAGCAAAAAACAGGCTCTTATAATTGTATTTGTACTTTGCCTTGTTTTCTTCGAATCCACTTACCATAGCGGAAATACTGTTATAAACTTCTTCACTTACATCAACCGCTAAAATTTTAGCAGTTGTTTTGTAAAAGCGTTTAAAGGTGCCCCACCTTGCAGATTCCAGAACAAAGCCCGCCCTGAAAGGATTATACGCCTTTAGTCTGCCAAAGGAATACATAGGCTCCATATTTTCATTTATACTAAGAGAAGCGTGGTTATATTCCCTTTTATATAAAGCTTTAAGTATACGCGACAGCACAGTACCCGTTTGGGTTAGAACTATGTAAATCGTTTTGCTTTCCGCCATAATTTTTACCATCCATAAACTTTATGGATGTATTATAACATTTAACAGTCTTTATTGCAATATATTTGAACTTTTTGTCATATTTTCGTATATAATTATAAATCAATGTTGTAATTTTAACAAACTTTCACTTTTCAGACTGTGCAAAAATATAAAATATACCGAAATTTTTTAACTTCGTTAATTTTTTATTGAACTTTTTAAAAAAATATCGTATAATACTATTTACCTAATTTTATAGAGAGGAAGATTAAAATGAATACTTTATTAGCAATATGTGCTTCTTCAGCCGCAGTTGTTGCTCTGCTTTTTGCATTGTTTACAGCAATAAAGGTTTCAAAACAGCCTGAAGGTAATGAAAAAATGAAGCATATCTCCGCTTCCATTCGTGCAGGCGCTAATGCTTACCTTAAGCGCCAGTACAAAATCGTAATAATTTTCTTTGCAATTATGTTTGTTATCCTTGGCGGTATGGCTATTTCAAAGTTTCTTACTCCGTATGTTCCTTTTGCTTTCCTTACCGGCGGTATCTTCTCTGCCCTTTCCGGTTTTATAGGAATGAAAATTGCAACCCTCGCAAACTCCAGAACAGCCAACGCTTGTCAGGAAGGGTTAAACCGCGGTCTTCGAGTAGCCTTCTCCGCAGGAAGTGTTATGGGCTTTACCGTTGTAGGCCTTGGTCTTCTCGACATTTCTCTTTGGTTTATAATTCTTAAATTTATATTTAAACTCAGCCCAAGTGACATTACCGGTGCTATGCTTACCTTTGGTATGGGTGCTTCTTCTATGGCTCTATTTGCAAGAGTAGGCGGCGGTATATTTACTAAGGCTGCAGACGTAGGCGCTGACCTTGTTGGTAAGGTTGAAGCAGGTATTCCTGAGGATGACCCAAGAAACCCTGCAGTTATTGCCGATAACGTTGGCGATAACGTTGGTGACGTTGCAGGTATGGGCGCTGACCTTTACGAATCTTATGTTGGATCTATAATTTCTGCTTGTGCACTTGGTGTTGCGGCTATGAACGGTTCTATAAGAGCTTTGGCCCTTCCCATACTTATTGCAGCACTTGGTATTGTATGCTCTATTTTCGGCACCTTCCTTGTCAGCACTAAAGAAGGCGCCAGTCAGAAACAGCTTCTCTCTGCCCTTTCAAGAGGCACAAATTTTTCAGCTATATTTATTGCTGTTTTCTCTCTGCCCCTTGTTTACTTTGTTTTGGGCAAGGATAACTGGACAATTTACTTCTCAATTCTTGCAGGTCTTATAAGCGGTGTGCTTATAGGTCAGGCAACCGAGTATTTCACTTCAGACAGCTATAAGCCTACCAAAAACCTTGCCGCATCAAGCGAAACAGGTACTGCAACCATAATAATAAGCGGTCTGTCTGTTGGTATGCTTTCTACACTTCTTCCCATTATCATTATTTCTGTATGCATCCTTGTTGCTTTCTTTGTATCAGGCGGTGCACAAAATGCTTCTATGGGACTTTACGGTATAGCTCTTGCCGCTGTTGGTATGCTTTCCACCCTTGGAATCACCCTTGCAACCGACGCTTACGGCCCTGTTGCCGATAATGCAGGCGGTATTGCTCAGATGGCAGGTCTTGACGAAAAAGTAAGAGAAAGAACCGACGCTCTTGACTCTCTTGGAAACACCACTGCTGCTACAGGTAAAGGCTTTGCTATCGGCTCTGCCGCACTTACCGCACTTGCTCTTATGTCTTCTTATATAGATAAGGTTAAGACCTTCGAGGGCGGCGCTGAAAAGATTGCCGATTTAAGCATTACTTCCCCCTCTGTTCTTATCGGTCTGTTTATAGGTGCTTGTCTGCCCTTCGTTTTTGCTGCAGTTACTATGACCTCTGTAGGTAAAGCCGCACAGAGCGTTGTTAAAGAAGTAAGACGCCAGTTTAAAGAAATAACCGGTCTTATGGAAGGTAAAGCCGAGCCCGACTACGCTTCATGTGTTGACCTTTGCACAAAGGCAAGTCTTAAGGAAATGATACTCCCCACTATTATCGCTGTTGTATCTCCTGTTATTGTAGGTCTTATTTTAGGTGTTACCGGTGTTGTAGGTATGCTTGCAGGTGCAACCGTTACAGGCTTCCTTATTGCAATATTTATGTCTAACTCAGGCGGTGCCTGGGATAACGCCAAGAAGTATATTGAAAGTGGTGTTCACGGTGGAAAGAACAGCGAAAACCACAAGGCTGCCGTTGTAGGTGACACTGTAGGTGACCCCTTCAAAGATACTTCAGGTCCTTCAATTAACATTCTTATAAAGCTTCTCTCTATGGTTTCCATAGTATTTGCAGGACTTGTAATAAGCTTCTCACTTCTGTAATTAGTAATGAACATCAAAAGCTCTCTGAAATTTCAGAGAGCTTTTTTTACCGCATAAAAACAGAAAAATACCGATAACTTTAAAAGGCTTGAAAAATTTTAAAGAAGGCGGTATTATGCATCTTGAAAGGAGGAAACAAAATGGAAATTAAAATAATTATTGATAAAGAGCGCGCTGAAGAAATAATTATTTACGCCAAAGAAAAGACAGAACTTATTGAAGAAATAGAAAACATTGTTTTGCAAAACAGCAAGGAACTATACGGCTTCAAAGACAGAACTGCACACAGGCTGTCCCCTTCGGATATTTATTGTTTTATAGTGGAAAGTAACAAAATATATGCTATAACAACCAATGATAAGTTTTTGATTAAATACCGACTTTATCAGCTTGAAAAAATGATGGGTGAGGACTTTGTAAAGATAAATCAGTCCTGTCTTGCCAATATTAAAAAAATCAAGCGATTTGATACATCTGTATCGGCAAATATGAAGGTGACCTTCAAGAATAATTACACCGACTATGTTTCAAGACGCTGTGTTAAAAATGTAAAAGAAAGGTTGGGACTTCGTTGAATAAATATTTAAAAGAATTTTTACATCGCGGTTTTATGTTTTCAGGTCTTGGCCCTGTCATACTGGCTATAATTTACGCCATACTTGAAAAAACCGTTGACGGCTTTAATTTAAGCGGATTTCAGGTGTTCTCAGGCATAATTTCCACATATCTGTTGGCTTTTGTTCAGGCAGGCGCTTCTGTTTTTAATCAGATAGAAAAATGGCCCATAACAAAATCACTTCTTTGCCATTTCACACTGCTGTATGCCGTTTATGTTATCTGCTATATAATGAATTCGTGGATTCCATTTAAAATAGAAATTGTAGCAATTTTTACCCTTATATTTATTGTTTCCTATTTTGTGATTTGGACAACGGTTTATCTTATAGTAAAAAACACAAGTAAAAAGCTTAACAGCAAATTAAACTAAAAAAATTCCCGAAGAAATTTCTTCGGGAATTTTTAATTACTCAGTATTTGGAATTAAACTGTTGGTAGTACTGCTTGAAGAGCTTGTCGAGCTTGATGAACTTGATGAGCTAGACGAGCTTGAAGCAGAGCTGGACGATGAGCTTGAAGAAGACTCACTTTCAACCTTAAGCGTTCCTGTAACCTTACCCTTTACAACACCGCTGGCCCCTGTCTGTGTAGCGTTTGAGCCCCTTATGGGAGCAAGTAATTTGCCGCCGTGAAGTGAGCAGGTAGGCAGATAGCTGTTTTTATAATAGCCTGTTTGCTTTGAGGTACAGTTTTCTGTTGCAAGCAAGCCTGTTTCTGCACAGTAATAGCGCTGACTTACATATTTGCTTTCGGTAAAGCTTTTCGCCTTAAGGCCTGAATGGATAGGTCTCATAACCGCGCCCCACATTTTCATAGCGATGGATGCAGAGTTAATGGTACGGTTATCGTCATATCCTGTCCAGCACGAAGCAACATAGTAAGGTGAGCCGCCAACAAACCAAAGGTCTTTTGTATCGTTAGAGGTACCTGTTTTCGCATATATGCGCATATTGCGGACATAACTGCCAGAGCCAAGACCTGTACCGTTTGAGCCGTATACAACGGTCTGAAGCAGATGATTCATAACACAGGCGGTATCCTCACCCATTGCCTGAATACCAACATCGTTGTATCTTAAAACCTCGTTTCCGTGCATATCGGTAACATAATAATAGGTTGTTGGGGTGTAATATTTACCCAGATTTCCAAAGGTGGCAAATGCGGCGGCAGACTCGGTTGTGGTAAGTCCTCTGTCTGTACCGCCCATACCGAGAGCCGAAAGGTTTTTATCGGAATCCTTAAGTGTAGTAATACCCAAATTATCGGTAAGGAATTTATAAGAATTTTCGGGCTTTAGCTGATTAACAAGGTATACGGGAATAGTGTTTACAGACCTCTCAAGAGCGTAATGCACCGTAATATTACCCCAATAGCCGCCATACCAGTTAGTCGGCGACCAGCTGCCGTACTTAGTTCGCTTATCGTCAACAACCGACGAATAGGTTATAAGATTTTTTTCAATAGCAGGTGCATAAGCGGCTATAGGCTTCATAGTAGAGCCAGGCTGACGTACCGCCATTGTAGCTCGGTTAAAGCCGCGGTTTTCGGTCTTTTCGCCGATACCGCCTGCCATACCAACAATATGACCTGAGTAGTCCATTACGGTAATAGCACCCTGCATTGAAACACCATTTGATTTAAGACCGTATGCCTTTGAATTTGAGAATACGGTATCAACGGCTTTCTGAACATCGGGGTCCATAGTAGAGTAAATCTGATAACCGCCGTTATAGAACATTGTAGAAGCATCTTCTGCGCTTACATTATAGAGAGTTTTAAGGTCGTCAATAACCTCATCTATAAGGGCATCAACAAAGTAATTGTTTACCGAAACCTGTTTGATATTTGCAGGGTCGGCAACAATATTCATTTCCTCATTCTTTGCAGCCTCATATTCTTCACTGCTTATAAGCTCCTGCTCATACATAAGCTTTAAAACAAGATTTCTACGCTCTTTGTTTTCCTCAGGCTTAATATCAGGTCTGTATTTTTCGGGGTGCTTTGTAATAGCCGCAAGAGAAGCGCATTCGGCTAAAGTAAGCTCATCTACAGATTTATTGTAGTAATAGTTTGCTGCAACCTCAACACCCGAAATATTATTCGCCATTGAAACAACGTTAAGGTAACATTCAAGTATAGTTTCCTTAGAATAGGTCATTTCAAGATGCCTTGCGCGCATAATTTCTCTAACCTTACGCTGAGGCGTCTGAGCGTTATCGCCCGTAAGGTTCTTAACCAGCTGCTGTGTTATGGTAGAACCGCCCTGATTAGAGGAATAAAAATGCAAGAAGTAATTGGCAAAGGCGCTGAAGGTTCTGCGCCAGTCAATACCGCCGTGGCTTAAAAAGCGCTTATCCTCAACCGCAACAAAGGCATTTTTAAGATTATCGGGTATATCCTCATAAGCAACCCAGATTCTGTTAACATTGCCGTGCAGTCGCTGATATTCAACCCACTGGTCAGTGCCCTCCTGAACATAAACCGTAGTAGTACAATTAAGCTTAAGGTCTTCAAGATTAACACCGAAATCGCCCTCAATAAAATTGAAAACATAAATAAGGAAACCGCCTATTACAACACAGGCAAGCATTATACACACCATAAAAGAAGCAAGAACAGCACGAAAAATCTTTTCTTTGGTCTTTTTGCGTCTTTTCTTCTTTTTGCCTTTTTGCTGTGAAGACGCCTGGCTTCGATAGGAATTCAGGTCAAAAACTTCATCTTTTCTGTTTTTGTCACTCATTAAGACCGTTACCTCCTTAAATCATAATACAACATATACTTAATAATTTTAAAGTTTAAAAACGGCAGACTTACCATTTTTACCTATTATACCATAAAAATATTAAAAAAGCATTACAATTTTTTAATATTTAGGAATATTAGGGTAAAAATATATAAAAAAATATATTTTGGTGATAAAAATGAAAAGAAAACTTCTTATTCTGGCTATCTGTGTTACCCTGACACTTACTGTTATTATTGCCTCTCTTTTAATGGTTAATGCCGCAAATAAGGTAAGTAATGAGCTGATTTTAATTTATAAAGACGGTTATGTAACGCTAATGCGAGGCGATGAAACAATTACGGTATACGATAATATAGTAGTAGATGTTCTGCCCCCTGCCGACAGAAAAGCATTGACGGAGGGCATAATTATTGAAAGTGAAGAACAACTTTATTCAATTATTGAAGATTATGACGGTGCAAACACTTGAAAATAGTAAACCTTTGAGGTATAATACAAAGGAAATGGAAGTGATACATTTGGAAAACAATGCTTTGTCTGCAGGTGTGGGCAGTCTTATAAGCACTGCCGAAATTAAAGTGCTTATATGTTATGTAATAGGCGGTGTTAAAGCACCTGTTCCGGGCAAACAGCTTGCCAATATGTTTAATATAGAAGGCATAGCCAACTATTTTGAGGTTATAGACGCTCTTGACGCTCTAACAAAATCGGAGAACTTAATATATAATGAGTCTGATGACACCTACACTGTAACAAAAAAAGGCGCCGACGCCGCCGACACCCTCAAAACCATACTTCCCTATACCGTTAAGGAAAAGGCCTTTGCTCTTACCGCTAAAATGATATCCAGACTTAAAAATGCAAAGGAAACAAGAATAGAAACCGTTAAGGAAAACGGCATAATGTATCTTATATGCTCTGCAGTGGAAAACGGTGCCGACCTTATGAGTGTTAAAATAATGGTAACCGACGAAACTCAGGCCTCTGCTATTAAAGAGCGTTTTCTTGACGACCCCTCAAAAGTTTACACAGGCCTTATAGACCTGCTTACAGGAAAATAAAAACAACACCCCATCGGGTGTTGTTTTATTTTAGAATTTTTCCATTATTTTATGCGCGGCTTTATAAATATCTCCGCCGCCCATAGTAATTACCAGGTCATTCTCTCCTGCTGTTTTTACAATATAGTCGGCAATATTTTCAAAGCCGTCTATTACGGTTGCCGATTTTAGCTTTTCGGCAATCTGCTCAGAGCTTATGCCGTAGGTATTAACCTCGCGAGAGCCCATAATCGAAGTCAGCACAACCTCGTCAGCAAGGCTTAATGCCTCAATAAATTCGTCCTTTAATAAGGCGGTGCGCGAAAAGGTAAAGGGCTGGAATATACATACCACACGCTTATACGGAAGCTCTTTTGCCGCCGAAAGAGTCGCCTTTATTTCGGTGGGATGATGAGCATAGTCATCAGCAAGCATAAAGCCGCCGTACTGACCTAAAAATTCAAATCTTCTTCCTGCACCAGTAAACTTTTCAAGGGCTTCCTTAATACCGTTAAAATCAACGCCCATTTCATAACAGACAGCAAAAGCGGCAAGACCATTATATACATTGTGTTTTCCGGGAATTGATAGTTCTATTCTGCCAAGCTTTACTTTATCCTTTAAAACATCAAAGGCAAAACCGCGCTTTGAGGGGGAAATATTATCTGCGCTGAAATCATTGTCACCTGAAAGACCGAAGGTTATAACCTTACCGTCAATGCCCTCTGCCGCCTTAAGCGCCAACTTATCGTCACCATTTACATAAGCCACTTTTGACATTTTTAAAAACTTATTAAAGGAAAGCACAAGATTATCCATAGTTTTGAAATAATCAAGGTGGTCGTTATCAACATTAAGCAGTACAGAGATATCGGGTGACATTTGCAAAAAGGTGTCAACAAACTCACAGGCTTCACACACCATAGTCTGTGTTTTGCCTATTCTGCCGTTAGAATTTATAATAGGAAGCTTACCACCGATAACTGCCGTAGGGTCCATCTTGTTTAAATAGAGAATTTGTGTTATCATAGAGGTAACAGAGGTTTTACCGTGGGTTCCGCAAACACCGATAACATTATCATAGTATCTGGTTAATGCGCCAAGCAGGTGTGAACGCTCCATAGTAGGAATAGAAAGACGCTCAGCCTCTAAAAGTTCAGGGTTATCCTTAGAAATCGCGGCAGAATATACAACAAGCTCACTGCCGTGAACATTCTCAGGGAAATGTCCCATAGTAACCTTTATACCCAGTTTTTTAACTCTGTTTAACGGGTCGCTTTCGTTATTGTCAGAGCCGGTAAGCAAATAGCCCTTATCGTGAAGTATCTGCGCAAGCGGACACATACCGCTGCCGCCGATTCCTATCATATGAATTTTTTTAACCTTTGTAAGTATTTTGTCTTCAGCACGAAGTTCTTTCATAATATTCACCATTTTTATTTTAGTTTACTTATATTATAGTGCAAGTTAAGGAAAAAATAAACACTTATTTTTAATTTTGGAGGAAATATGAAGTTTTTAATACCTATTGCCGTAGAACAAATTATAAAAACAATAGAAAATGCAGGCGGCGAGGCTTTTATTGTGGGCGGCTGTGTCCGTGATATGCTTTTATCCAAAACCCCCGATGATTTTGATGTCACTACTTCCCTTTTGCCCGAAGAAATAATACCTCTATTTGAGAAAACAATACCAACAGGCTTAAAGCACGGCACTGTAACTGTGGTTATAGATAAAAAATGTATTGAGGTAACCACCTACCGTACCGATGGCACCTATAGTGACTCAAGACACCCCGAAAATGTTTCCTTCGTTAAAAATTTACGCGAAGACCTTGCGCGCAGGGATTTTACGGTTAACGCCCTTGCTTATAACGAAAAAACGGGTATTGTTGATAAGTTCGGCGGCCTTTTTGATATTGAAAATAAAATACTTCGTGCAGTTGGTGACCCAAAGAAAAGATTTACTGAAGATGCTTTACGAATACTAAGGCTTTTCCGTTTTTCCGCACAGCTTAAGTTTACCATTGAAGAAAACACCTTTAAAGAGGCTATACTTTGTAAAGGTCTGCTTGAAAACATAAGCCGAGAGCGTATTGCCATAGAGCTTTTTAAAGCCCTTATGTCAGACAGCCCCGAAAACATCAACCCCTTACTAAGCTGCGGTGCTCTGAAGTTTTGCGGAATAACCGAAAACACCATTACAGAGAGCATAAAAGCCCTGCCAAAAGACAGAAATTTAAGGTTTTTTGCCTTTGTTAAGGAAAACAAAGCAGATTACAATGCTATCTGCAAAAACCTTAAAACCGATAAAAAACTGTTAAGGTTTTGCAGCGAAGCCGATAAGTTAAGTTCAGATATTCCTTTTGACAAGGTTTCCTGCAAAAAGGCGCTGTCAAAATACAGCGAAGAAGCCGTAAAGGCTGTAATGATTTTAAACGGCAAAGACATTTCACTTATCGATAAGATAAAGACAAATAAAGAGCCCTATAAAATAAGTGACCTCGCCTTAAGCGGCAAAGACCTTAACGCCATTAACATAAAGGGCGAAAAAGTAGGCGAAACGCTGGAGCTTCTTCTAGATGCGGTTATTAATAACCCACAATTTAACACAAAGGAAAAGCTTATAGAAATTTCCCGTAACCAATAATTTAAAATGCCATAGAATGATAATAGTAAAACATTCTATGGTATTTTTATATTTGCAGGTGAAAAGAATGAAAATAATGCTAACGGGAACAGACAGACGAAGCTGTGTTATAGAAGAAACCTTAAAAGAAAAATTAAACTGCGAAATTTACAGGTATAACGGTACGGTTTATGAGGATACCTCTGTTATAATTTTACCTACCCCTGTAACAAGCGACGGTGTTAATTTAAACTTTACCGAGGCGGAAGATAAAAGCATTAAAACGCTTTTAGCAGGTGCCGATGAAAACACCCTTATTATAGGCGCAGGTTTTAATCACAGCAGAGTTTATGATTTATGCTCCCGCGATGATTTTTCCATTGAAAATGCCATTCCTACCGCCGAGGGTGCTGTTGCTATAGCAATAGAAAACACCGGGACTATGCTTTTTGACAGTAATATTCTCATTTCAGGCTTTGGCAGAGTATCCCGAATATTGCTTGACAGATTAAGGTCATTCAGAGCAAACCTTACCGTTGCCGCAAGAAAAAGCGGTAACCTTGCAGAAATAAGGGCGCTGGGTATGAATGCAATAAATATCAGCGACATAAAAGCGCATATTAAAAACTTTGATATTGTGTTTAATACCATACCATTTTGCATTTTTGACAGTGAAACTTTGTCTGACGCTTCACCTGATACATTATTTATTGAACTTGCTTCCCGTCAGGCAGGTTTTGATAAATCAGCTTTAAATAACTTACCATACTTTGTTAATGCACCGGGGCTTCCGGGCAAAGTTGCCCCCATTAGTGCCGGAAAAATTATGGCAAAAACAATAATAACACTACTTTCTGAAAACAATTTACTTTAAGGAGATAACTATGAAAGAAATAACAGCCGGATATGCTATGTGCGGCTCTTTCTGTACAATCTCTGATTCAATGGCGGCTCTTCGTTCACTGGCAGAAACGGGTATGAAAATTATTCCCATAATGTCACCCATAGTATATAGCGCCGACACACGCTTTACAGAGCATATTTCTTTACAGAACAGAGTCAAGGAAATTACCGGAAATGATATAATCCATACAATTGAACAGGCAGAGCCCATAGGCCCTAAAAGTCTGCTTGATGTGCTAATAGTAGCCCCCTGCACAGGAAATACTTTAGGAAAACTTGCAAACGGAATAACCGATACAAGTGTAACTATGGCTGTAAAAGCACATCTGAGAAACAACAAACCCGTAGTTTTAGCAGTCGCCACAAACGATGCTTTGTCGGCATCGGCAAAAAATATCGGTTTACTGCTTAATACAAAAAATATTTACTTTGTCCCCTACCGTCAGGACGACGCGCTTAAAAAGCCAACATCTATGATTGCAGATTTCACCAAAATATATGAAACTGTAGAGCAGGCGCTTAAAGGACGGCAGATAGAACCCTTGATGCTATAAAATTCGACAAAAGTTGACAAACTTTGCATTTAATGATAAAATACCGATAAATAATAAAAAAGTTGCCAAACGGCAACTTTTTTGGTGCTGAAGATGGAGCTTAAAATACTAGATTTTCATTTGCTGTTTTCCTTCGCTGTGTTCAAGGATGCGATAAGTATTCGTTTGATTTCAAGGCAATCATTAATTAATGACTCACTTATTTTATCATCAATATATTCTGACATATAAAGAAGCTTTATCTAATATTCTGTTTCCGCAGTTTCTTTTAAGGCTATGTGCATTTTAGAAATAAAGTCAGCTTTACTTTGTCCGTAGTTAGCCTCATTGATATTGGCACCTATACTTGTACCACTACGAACAATTTGTTTTGATATAACTGTTTCTTTTTTACTTTTAATAAGGTGCTGATGCAGTTTTACGATTCTTGCCGCAAATGCAATCGATTTATCTATCAACAAATTCTCTTTCAAGCAAAACACCGCCTTTATTAGTATTATAGCAGAAACTAATATTAAAATCAATTATTCATTATGCATCAGCGTAAGCGATTTCATCATTCATTATTCATTATTCATTACGAAAATCCATTTAGTGAATAATGAATATAGAATAATGAAAAATGAATAATACAAAACAAAAACCCATCGACTTATCGTCGATAGGATTTTCGTTTTGGTGCTGAAGATGGGATTCGAACCCACGACCTACTGATTACGAATCAGTTGCGCTACCAGCTACGCCACTTCAGCATTTCACCAGGTTATTATATCAACTTTTAGGCTTTTAGTCAAGCAAACTATTATTAATTTAAAGGAAGAAAATCAAATGTATGATAAAGAGCGTATAAACTATCTTATCCGTATGCGAATCATAGTATATCGTAAAAAGAAAGGTATGACTCAAAACCAGGTTGCAGACGCTATAGGTATGAAAAGAAGCACCTATTCCTACTACGAAAGCAAAGCTACAAAATACCCTCCTGAATTTTTAAGAAGTGTTGCTAAGGCTTTGGATATTTCTCCTAATGTTTTCGACATCAATGCAATAGTAGATAGCGAAAGCACCGTACTTCCCATACTTGAAAATGAGTTCAGCAGTGTACCTGAGCCCTTTACAGCAACGGGCAGAGAACAAAAGCTTATTAAAATTTTCCGTCTGCTTTCTGCTGATAAGAAGGTTGAATTTATGAACTCAATGATTGAAGCCTTAAAGGCAACTGAAGAAAATAACGACAACTAAAATTAAAAGGACTTAAATCGTTTGATTTAAGTCCTTTTTTATTAGCCAAAGCATTCAAACCTAAATTAGATTTTGGGATATGGATTTCTCGCTTTGACTTCGTTAAAATACTCGTAAATCCGTTAGGATTCACTGCGTTTTTGCCTCGCACACCGCGAAATCCATAAATCACAAAATTCTGCGACCTAAAAGCCGCGGTTTTATGAGTGGATTTTGGTGATGCGAAGCCCATAAAGCTGTCGCTTATAAGCGACAAAGAGCCGAAAGACGCTTTAAAACCGCACTTTTAGGCTGATTTGGGTTTAAATGCTTTGGCTATCCGAATTTTTTGATATCAAAGGATTTTGCTACTAAAGTTCTGGCAGATTTAAGGTCTTCAATATCAGAAAGCGCCAACATCTGTATTATAAGGTTACCAAGCGCCGTAGCCTCTGTTGGCCCTGCTGTCACTTTTTTGCCGGATACCCTGGCAGTCATTTCATTAAGATAACTATCCTGAGAGCCGCCGCCCACTATGGCAACAGACGGATAGGTTATTCCCGTAATGCTCTCAATTTCTTTTATTGCCTGAGCGTAACAGACAGACAGACTGTTATAAATAACCTTGGCAATTTCACCTAAGGTTTCAGGCACCTGCTGTCCTGTTGCTTTACACTCGCTCTTTACTGCTTCTATCATAGAACTTGGGGCAAAGAAAACGTCTTTCTGAGCGTCAACTACTGATTTTATATCAGATTTTCTTGCCATTTCGGAAATCTCGCCGAAGCCTATATCCTCATGCCATTCGCGCTTTACAGACTGCATCATCCACAGTCCCATAATATTTTTAAGGAAACGGAAACGGTAGTCATAGCCGCCCTCATTGGTAAGGTTGGCCTCCATACTCTCTTTAGTGCATATAGGCACCTTACTTTCCGTACCAAGCAGTGACCAAGTACCCGAGCTGATATATAATGTATTATCCTCAGTTGTAGGCAGTGCCGCAATAGCGCTTCCCGTATCATGAGCCGCAGTGAGTATTACCTTGGTGTCATACCCTACCTTCTCAGCAATTTCGTCAGTTAAATTACCAAGCACTGTACCCGGTGCAGATATGGGAAGAAAGATATCCTTTGGTATTCCCATTTTTTCTATTAAATCATAGTCCCAGTCTTTTTTCTCTGCATTTAAAAGCTGACTTGTTGAAGCAATAGTATATTCGCAAGCCTTTTTTCCGCAAAGAAGAAAAGTAAGATAGTCGGGCATAAACAGTAATGTTTTTGCAGTATCAAACTGTTTTGGAGAGTTGCACTTTACACTCATAAGCTGGAAAGAGGTATTAAAGGGCTGTTTTTGTATACCCGTTCTTTTATAAATCTCTTCCTCGCTTATAATTTTGTAAAGTTCCTCGTCCATACCCGTAGTTCTTGAATCGCGGTAACAAACCGAATCGCCCACAATAATGTCGTTTTGGTCAAGAAGCACGAAATCAACGCCCCAGGTATCAATAGCAACACTGGCAGGTATTTTGCCTATTTCAGCGCATTTTTTCATACCAACAATTATTTCGGTGAAAAGGCGGTTTGTATCCCAACGTAAAGTACCGTTAAGATTTTCAAAGCCGTTTTTAAAGCGGTAAACCTCTTCAAGAATTATTTTGTCATTTTCAATGTGAGAAAGTATATGTCTTCCGCTTGAAGCACCGATGTCTATAGCAAGATAATATTTACTCATAACAGCACCTATTACTTTAAGAATCTTTCAGGAAGGTCAAGGCCGAAGTCTTTTGCCAATGCTCTGAAATTCTCAGTGGTAATGCCCTGACGCTTTTCAGGTACCATACTTCTTACCTTAACAAAAATTTCTGCAGCCTTTTCTACGGTGTGCATAAGACCGAATGTAATATCAAAATCTTCACCTGAGCAGAACATACCGTGATGAGCCCATATAGCAACATCGTATTTTTCCATCAGGCGACTTGTTTCAACAGCAATTTCTCTGCCGCCGCATACCATCCACGGTACAACACCGATACCACTGGGGAAAACAACGGGACATTCTGTTATCATTTCCCAGATTTCTCTGGTGAAAGCCTCGTCGGTAAGGGGGAGAACAAAGGTCATAGCAATAATGTTTGCAGGATGAGCGTGATAAATTACTCTGTGCTTATTGCCACTGACAGCCTTTTTTACCTCGTGATTCATAAGGTGGCTTGGGAACTCGCTTGTAGGACGTGAGCCGTTAATAAGACCCCATACAATTCTGAAGTTTTCGCCCTTATCATCAATTTCGGCGATACCGATATTAGCCTCAGGCTCTAAAATTATATTGCGGAAATATTTACCTGTTCCGGTGGTCACAAAATACTCGCCTGCAAGGGCGGGAACCGATGTGCCGATAGGCATCCACTCGCGGTCATAGGTAAAATCGTCTTTAACCTGTTCCACTTCTTCATGCTTAATACGGTATGTAAGGTTGCCGCCGTTTCTTTCGTGCCAACCCTGTTCCCAACCGTCATTTGCCATTCTTATAAAGCCTTTTATAAACTGTGCATCTAAAACCTTCATAAAATTAACCTCTCTTTAAAAGAACTTCCTTTTCATATTCTTTTATAGTTTCATACCAGTTGTCATCACCAGGAACACCAAGGCGGTTGCAGAATTCTTCCCAAACCTCGCCGAAGGGATAGCTCTTAACAGCCTCGCTTGTTACCATAAGACCGGTAAAATCTTCACTGTCCTGCATTTCCTTCATTTTATCAAAAGGAGTAAGCATTGCAGAAAGAAGAGCCTTCTGCCAGTTTCGCATACCTACAACCCAGGCGGCAACGCGGTTAATGGAAGCATCAAAATAGTCAAGCGCCATAACTACGCGCTCCAGCGCGTCATTTCTAACGATTTCCTTTGCCATTTCCTTGGTTTCGTCGTCAAGTAAAACAACGTGGTCAGAGTCCCAACGTACAGGACGGGTGATATGTAAAGCAATTTTGTCATTAAACAGAAGCATGGTAGGAATTTTATCCGATACATACTCTGTAGGATGATAGTGACCGTTATCCATAAGGGGCATAATGTTATTTTTAGCCGCATAGGTAAGATAGAATTCAGCCGAGCCTACGGTATACGATTCAAGACCGATACCAAACACCTTGGATTCAAGAGTGATAAGCACCTTATTTTTGTCAAACTCTGTTGCAAAAATTTCGTCGAGTGACTTCTTTAAACGGGCTCTGGGACCTAAACGGTCGGCAGGAATATCCTTTAAACCGTCAGGAATCCAGATATTAAGGGTACATACATCATTTAATTCATTTGCAAAATATTCTGCAATTTTTATACAGCAAACAACGTGTCTTACCCAGAATTTACGAATTTCTTCATCAGCGCTTGCAAGTGTCATACCGGAAGCCTTAGGATGTGAAAAACAGGTGGGGTTAAAGTCAAGAGCAATATTTCTTTCCTTTGCATACTCTACCCATTTAGCAAAATGCTTTGGTTCAAGTGCATCTCTGTCTGCCCACTGGCCATCCTCAAAAACAGCGTAAGAGGCGTGAAGATTTATTCTGTGCTTACCGCCGATAAGGGAAAGTGCCTTGTCCATATCAGCCATAAGCTCTGCAGGGGTAGTAGCCTTACCGGGATAGTTACCGGTAGTCTGAATACCGCCTGAAAGTGATTCTTTACTGTCAAAGCCACATACATCATCGCCCTGCCAGCAATGCATTGAAATGGAAACATTCTTTAATTTTTCAATAGCGGCATCGGTATCAATACCAATAGCGGCATATTTTTCTTTTGCGGATAAATAACTCATAGTTTTCCCTCCAATATTTTATTCTAACCACTATGATACATTAAAACATAACAAATGTAAATGACTGTTTTTGAAGAAACACTGTCCTTATTCGACATTTTTGGACCTACTTCTGAAGGTTGCGGGTGAAACGCCGTATTTATCCTTAAAGCATCTGAAAAAGTAACTTATGTTCTCATAGCCCACAGAAATTATTATATCGTTTACAGGCAAATCTGTGTTTTTAAGAAGGAACTCTGCCTGAGAAAGCCTTTTTGATTTCAGCAATTCCTTAAAAGTACAACCAAACAGCCGACTTATACGTTTGCTGACAGCGCTCATATTAACTCCCATATTATAAGACAGCACAGTTAAGGACGCTTCTTTGTAGTTTTCCTCTATATATCTCAAAACCTCTGCCCTAAAGCCGTCGGCATCATTCCTTTTAACACTTAGTTTATCGGTATAGTTAGCAAGAGCAAGCATAAGAAGCCCTAAAGTAGTCTGCTGTATTCTTCTTCTGTTAGGCTCATTTTCAATTACTGTCCAAATAAGGTTTTCAACCAGATTTTGCACAGGCAGAATATCACTGACCTCAAAATGCAAATAGTTTACGCTTTTGCTTTTCGGAAACAGGCAGGAAAGAAGAAAATCCATAACCAAATTTTCATCTTTTCCAAGCATTTCTGCCGCTCTTTCGAAGAACTCGGGTAATATAATAAAATTAACCGCAATGTCATTTTCGCCTGCCTTTTCAACCTGATGCAAAGCGTCTTTTCCAAGCAGTAATATCTCACCCGTTTTTAGCTTGATTTTGTCGTTATTCACCTTGTGCACCGTATTTCCCGAACACATATAAACCATTTCTATATAATTGTGCTTATGTGGCGGAAAATATATAAAACGTGTATGCGGACGGATTTGAATAGTGTTACCGCTCTGAAGCAGTTTCCGACTGTCTATTCTGTTTGTTTTATCAAGTCCGTAGGAAGCTAAATTAAAGTTTTCGGGGTTTTCAAGTATACTTCTTTCTTCTTCCGTTATTACGGATAGTTTTTTAAGCAGTTTTGTATTCATATTACATTCCTTTTGGCATAGGTGAAGTAAGGTCAGCCATAAAATCACATACACCGTAGCAAAGCTCTCTAAATTTTCCGTCTTCAAAAACCGCCTCGCTGACCGAAGCGTTAAGAGGCCACGGAACATCCATTATTTCGTCGGTGCTTTTTCCGTTTATGTAGGAAAAGAAGGTGCGCACAGGGGTGGCGTGGGTAAATACGGCAACGGTTTTGCCGACATTAATCCTTGCTATTTTCTCTATTTCCTTTACAATTCTTTCCTGCAGGTGCAAAACACTTTCGCCGCCGTCAAGAACAGCCCTGCCTATATTATTCTGCCATATCCCATAGCTTTCGCTGTATTTTTCTTTAATAACAGCAATATTTACGTTTTCCCAAAGGCCTGCATAAATTTCTCTTAAATTTTCATTTTTTATAATAGGCAGTCCCTTTATTTTTGCAAGAGGCTGTGCCGTATGAAAAGCACGCATTAAATCACTTGAATAAATAACATCTATTTTTCTGTTTTTTAAAAACTCTGCGGTTTTCTCTGCCTGACTTCTGCCAAGCTCAGTTAAATCGCGGTCGGTATGACCGAGAAAATCACGGTACAGGTTACCTTCGCTCTGCCCGTGACGAACAAATATAATATTACAAGCCATAATATCACTTCCCCTAAAACTGTTTTTATTTTACCATACTGCCTTCATATTTTCAAGTTATTATAGCCTTTATGCGCTGAACTATTTGACAATAAATTTGTACTTTATGCCATTGTTTTTAACCCATCGGTATACTATAATAATATTCACAGTACAACTTCAAAAGAGGTAGATATTATGAAAAATATAGCAGACTATAAAAAGGTATCCCGTCCCGTAAAGGTATTGCAGTTTGGCGAGGGCGGTTTTTTACGCGGTTTTATTGACTGGATGATAAAAAAGATGAACAATAAGGGCGTTTTTAATTCAAACGTTGTAGTGGTACAGCCTATTGAAAACGGACTTTGTGATAAGCTTAATTCCCAAAACGGCCTATATACCCATATTATAAGAGGCAGTGAGGGATGCGAAACCACCCTTATAGATGTTATTGACTCTTGCATAAACCCCTTTGAAGATTTTGAAAAATATCTAAAGCTTGCAGAAAATCCTGAGCTTCGTTTTATTGTTTCAAACACCACCGAAGCAGGTATTGAGTTTGACGAAAATGATAAAAACGACGGCTCTATTCCAAAAACCTTCCCTGCCAAGCTTACTCTTTTAATGAAAAGAAGATTTGAAAAGGGTCTTGACGGATTTATTTTCCTGCCCTGCGAGCTTATTGACAGAAACGGCGATAAGCTGAAAGAGGCTGTTTTAAAATACGCTTCTCTTTGGGAGCTTGGCGACGCTTTTACCGACTTTATAAAGAATGAAAATGTTTTCTGCAACACCCTTGTTGACAGAATAAATACAGGCTACCCCAAGGACGAGAAAATTGACCTGCCGTACAATGATGGTATGCTTAACACCTCTGAATTTTTCCACCTCTTTGTTATAGAAACCGATTATGACCTATTATCCGAAATGCCCTTTGATAAGGCAGACCTTAATGTTATTGTTACAAAGGATGCCCTTGAGCGCTACCGTACAAGAAAGGTGCGTATACTTAACGGCTCACATACCTCTATTGTTCCCTATGCTCTGCTTATGGGCCTTGAAACCGTAGGTGACTGTATGGAAAGTCAGACCGTTAAAGGCTTTCTTGAAAGATGCTTGTTTGACGAGATTATTCCTACCCTTGACCTGCCTGTTGAAGAACTTAAATCCTATGCAGAAAGTGTGCTTATCCGTTTTTCAAACCCATACATAAAGCACTATCTTTCATCTATTGCTTTAAACTCTGTAAGCAAGTTCTGTGTAAGAGTTTTGCCCTCAATTAAAGAGTACAAGGTAAGATTTAATAATTACCCCGAAAATCTTGTTTTCGGTTTCTCTAAGCTTATTGAGTTTTACAAAGAAGGTACTCCTAATGACTCCAAGGAAGTGATAAAAGCCATTAAAGAAGGTTCACTTGACGAGATTCTTAAGAATACTTCTCTCTGGGGCGAGGACCTTTCAGAAATGCGGGAGGCTATTTTAAATGTTAATCCATACTTCAGATAATGTAGAGGTTCGTGCAGACGGCCAAAAATATGCCGTAAAGGATATAAAAAAAGGTGAAAATATAATAAAATACGGTTTTCCTATCGGACATGCAACGGCTGATATTAAGACCGGCGATTTTGTAAGCCCACATAACATAAAATCGAATCTCAGCGGCACTGATAACTGGGAATATGTCCCCTACAAAGAGTCCGAACCAGATTTTAAGGAAGGCACCTTTAAAGGCTATAAAAGAGCTAATGGTGATGTAGGAATAAGAAATGAAATATGGATTATCCCAACCGTTGGTTGTATCAATGATGTTGCAAAAAGAGTAGCAAACAAAACAGGAACCAAAGCCCTCACCCACCCCTACGGTTGTTCACAGCTTGGGGGCGACCTTCTTACCACACAGAAATTTTTATGCGGTCTGATACGTCATCCAAATGCCGCAGGTGTGCTTGTTTTAAGCCTTGGCTGTGAAAATAACCGTTTAGAGCAAATGAAAGAAATGCTGGGTGAGATTGATGAGCAGCGTATCCGCTTTTTATCGTTGCAAGAAGCAACTGACGAAGAAAGTGACGCAATAAAAATAATAAATGAGCTAAAGGAAATTGCGGCAAAGGACAAAAGAGAGGATATACCCATAAGCAAACTGCGAATTGCCGTAAAATGCGGCGGCAGTGACGGTTTTAGCGGTATAACCGCAAACCCGCTTGTTGGTATGGTTGCCGATAAGTTTTATGAGTACGGCGCTACCCTGCTTATGAGCGAAATCCCCGAGGTTTTCGGTGCAGAGCCAATACTTCTTTCCCGTTCAGACAGCGAGGAAACCTTTTTTAAAACCGCAAATATGATAAACGCTTTCCGCAAATATTTTATTGACCACGGTGAAAGCATTGGTGAAAACCCATCTCCCGGAAATATTGCAGGAGGAATTTCCACCCTTGAGGAAAAATCCTTAGGCTGTGTCCAAAAAGCAGGAAAGGTTACCCTTAAGGGCGCTCTTGATTTTGGAGAAACGCCTACATCATCAGGTCTTTATATGGTAAACGGACCTGGTAACGACCAGGTTGCCTGTACCGCTCTTTCAACTTGCGGTGCGCACATAATTTTATTTACCACAGGCAGAGGCACCCCATACTGCAGTGTCGTACCTACCGTAAAAATTTCTACCAATACCGCGCTTTTTGATAAAAAGCCGCACTGGATAGATTTTAATGCCGGCAGTATAAATGAAGGCGCAGATAAAAATACATTACGTGAAGATTTGTTTAGTCTTTGCATAAATATTGCCGATGGTCACTTGACAAAAGGTGAGGAAAAAGGTTATTATGATATTGCCATCTTTAAAGATGGGGTAATACTCTAAAAGTGAGGATTTTTTTATGAGTTATTTAAAAGACAATTTTTTACTTTACAACAAAACTGCAGAAAAGCTATATAAGAAATTTGCAGAAAAGATGCCTATTTTCGATTATCACTGCCATCTTCCCGAAAAGCAGATTTTAGAAAACAAGCCTTTTTCTGATATTTTTGAAATCTGGCTTGCAGGTGACCACTACAAATGGCGCCTTATGAGAAACTATGGTATAGATGAAAAATACATAACAGGCGATGCTACTAACAAGGAAAAGTTTATTACCTACTGCACTGTACTTGGTACTGCCTTCGGTAATCCTCTTTATCATTGGTCTCAGGTAGAGCTTAAAGAGTTTTTTAGTTGCGAAAAGGAAATAAACGCTGAAAACGCTGAAGCTATATGGGATGAATGTAATAAATATATTGCCGAAAATAATGTTACTCCACAGTCTTTAATTGAAGGCTCAAATGTAAAGCATATTTTCACAACCAATGAGGTTTTTGACGACCTTACCACCTTTGAAAAAATTGCCGATAAGGGCTATAAATTCAGAGTTGCCCCCGCTTATCGCGGCGATAAGATAATGAATATTGAAGCCGCACCCTATCTTGATTATCTTAAGAAGCTTGAAGAGCTTACCCACCCCGTACCTACTCTTTCAGACCTTGAAGTTGCGCTGGAGATGCGTCTTAAAGCCTTTATAAAGGTTGGCTGCAGTGCCAGTGATATTGCTGTTGAACAGGTGCTTCCCGTTTACAGTAAAGCTGAAGCTGAAAAGGTATATAAAAAGAGATACAAGGGCAAGCAGATTTCCGCCGCAGAAGCTGATATTTTCAAGGGCTATCTTACCTACTTCCTTATGAAGCTTTATGCAAAACACGATATCAGAACAGAGCTTCATGTTGGCGCTATGCGTAACAACAACACCAATATGTTAAATGCTCTGGGTCTTGACACAGGCTTTGACAGTATAAGCGAAACCAACAGCATTAAGAATATGTCACGACTGTTTGATAAACTTAACTGCGAAAATGCGCTTCCTGCCGTCGCTGTTTTCAACCTTAACCCCAAAATGAACACCGAAATTATGACACTTATCGGTTCATTCCAGTCAAGCGAAATTGAGGGCAAAATGCAATATGGCCCTGCCTGGTGGTTCCTTGACAATAAGGTTGGTATGGAAAATCATCTTAAAGACCTTACCGCTACCGGTCATATTGCAAAGTTTATCGGTATGCTTACCGACAGCCGTTCCTTCCTTTCCTACCCCAGACACCACTACTTCCGCAGAATTTTATGCAACTACCTTGGTGATATGATAGAAAAGAACGAAATGACCGATAATATGGAAACTGTAGGCAAGGTAATTAAAGACATTTGTTATAATAACGCCATAAAATATTTTAAAATAGAAGAATAAAAAATAAATGCTATGGAAAATTCCATAGCATTTATTTTTTATAATGGTTAAGGTTAGTCGAAACATATTTGTTTAGACATAAAATCTTTAATTTTACGTCAAATTTTCAAAGAAAATTTGTCGTAAACCATTGCAATGAGTGTAGTGCAAAATCAAATTGTATGATTTGATTTTGTTTCATCCACTTGTAAAGTGGCTCGTCGAAATGCTTTTTAGCGTTTCGACTAACTACAATCATTATAAAGTGAAGCAATATATTTTTTAGGTGTAAGGCCTAAGCATCTTTTACAGCATCTAATCAGATTACAGGCGTCGCCAAAGCCGCATTTTTCAGACACCTCTTGCTCGGTAAGGCCCTGCTGAAGATAAGAAATAGCGTATTTAAGCCGCGTTCTGTTCAGATACTCATTAAAGGTACTGCCTGTATATTTTTTAAAGGAAGTTAAAAAGGTGGTACGCCCGATACCAAGCTTTTCTACCAGTTCAGAAGCTACAATACGCTCACCGTAGTTTTCGCCTATGTATTTTAGCGCCTCGCTGATATAAGGAGGAATTTCCGCAAACTCAACATCCTCTTTAATACTTTCACAAAGAAACGATAAAAGGCTTAAAAGCAGTAGGCGTTTTCTGAAAAGACTTGGTTCTTTATCAATTTTATCGGCGATTTCTACATACTCTCTGCACTGCTCATCAGAAATTTTAAGAATAGCGCCGCTATGCCCGAAAACACGGACAAGCTGTTGCCATTCAGGCACATAATTTCTAACAAAATTTTCAGAAAAAAGAATATTACGGCGGCGGTATAAAATATCAGGCTCACAATAAATATAGTGAGGGGTTAAGGGGCGCAAAAGCACCACCTTTGCATTACTGCTTTTCTCCACAGAATTACTAAGTAATACATTTACATTACCCGAAATTATTATGCTTATTTCAAAGTATTTGTGCATATGAAAATCGGTCATATTAGGCGAGTAGCCTTCATAAGTGTCGGTATGAATATCATACCATTCTCTTTCAAAATCCAAATTATCAAGTAATGTGGACAATTTTCACCCAACCTTTACATATCGTTCAAAAAAATTACCTTTATCTACTGCTTTTATGCTTATATTTTAACATATAATTCAGAAAATAGCAAGTAAAAAAGGTGGGATAAAAATCCCACCTTTTTATATTTCACCAAGCAGTTTTATAAGATAACCGTAAAGGCTTTGAACCGACGCTATGGACAGTCGCTCACGGGGAGTGTGAATATCCTTCATATCAGGGCCAATGGAGACCGCATCAAGCCCATTAAGCTTTTCACTTAAAAGACCGCACTCAAGACCTGCGTGAATAGCAACTATCTCGGGTTTTTTACCATACATTTCGTGGTATACCTTGCACATTTTTTCACGAAGAAGTGAGTCTTCTTTATATTCCCATGCAGGATAATTACCGTCGCTGAAAATTTCTCCGCCAAACTTTTTTACATATTTTTCGAGTTCTTCAAGCAAACTGTATTTTTCACTGTTTACACTACTTCTCAGTGCAAAATTGCAAACGATTTTTTCCTTTTCTGTTTTCAGTATACCAAGGTTAAGTGAGGTTTCTACAAGCCCTTCTATATTCTTACTCCAGCCGATTATGCCATTAGGCACATTGTGGAGAAAATCAACAACCTTTTCACTGTCTTCCTTTGTCAAGGCAAAATCAGTTTTGCTTATTTTCTCAACAGATATTTTAAGACCGTCATCGGTGTCTATCCTGTTTTTTAATGCAAATTCTTCTGCTAAAACCAAAATATCCTGATTAGTAGCAATAACTATGGTGGTAAAAGACGGAATTGCATTTGACTTTAAGCCGCCGTTAATGCTGACTAAATTAAAATTATCCAGAGTGTTAAGAAATGCCGCAGCAATTTTATTTGAATTTAAACGGCCTTTATCAATATCCACACCCGAATGTCCGCCGTTTAGTCCGTCAACCGTTATTTTGTAGCAAGGCATTACATTTTTTAAAGTTTCAAAAGGCAGAGAAAGTTCTGCATTTATTCCGCCTGCACAGCTTACAGTAAAAATACCTTCGTCCTCAGAGTCGATATTGATAAGAAGTCTGCCCTCTATCAGTGAGCCGTCAAGGGCCTCGGCACCGAACATACCCGTTTCCTCGTCAACGGTAAACAGCACCTCTAAATTGGGATGAGAAATATCGTCAGCCTCAAGAACAGCCAAAGCCATAGCTACGGCAATACCGTCGTCACCGCCCAGTGTTGTGCCCTTTGCTTTAACAAAACCGTCTTCAACATAAATATCAAGGCCGTCTGTTAAAAAGTCAATATCGCAGTCGGGGGTTTTCTCACAAACCATATCAAGATGCCCCTGAATTACCACTGTAGGACTGTTTTCCTTACCCTTAGTGGCAGGTTTCTTTATAATAACATTATTCATTTCATCTTGAATTACTTCAAGCTTTAAACCCTTTGCAACCTCTACACAAAAGTCGCTTATTTGCTTTGTATTGCCCGAACCGTGAGGTATAGCGCATATTTTTTCAAAATAATAAAACACACGCTCAGGCTTTAAACCACTTAATTTTTTCATACATTCACCTTATTTTAAAATTTCCTAAATAAAATTATGTTAATGCTTATACTACACCCAGTACCAGTTGGAATGAAGTAAATCCTGTACCTTCATTATCAGAAAGGTAGACCACATTTAAGTAAACAACAGCGCCGTCGGTCAGTGTAACCTTGTAAACCAGTTCCTCCTGCCTCGCCTTACCTGATGTGCTGACAGAAGAATTTACATTTATGCTCTCCGGTACTATAGAGCTTGTTTTACGACCGTCAAGGTAACTGCAGATTTGTGAGATAGTATCTTCTGAATTTTCAGCTTTTTGAGGGTGTATTAAGCCTATAGCATCGGATATTCGATTTTCCGCCAGAGCAGACATCATTGCCTCTACCTTTGGAGTGGCCTCAGCCTTATCCGCCAAGGAATTTAAGGTGCTTTGGGTAAAATTGCAAGCTGTAAGGCAGCTAAGCATTACCAACACAACTAGTACAAAACAAATTCTCTTTTTCATAGACAAGGCTCCTTTCAAGCTCATATTTTCTAATATAATTATACTATACTTCAACACAAAGAGCAACAATGTTTTGGAAAGAAAACTTACCTTTCCCGATACTCACAGGGGGTAACATTCATAATGCTTTTAAAATTACGGTTGAAGCTTCTGAGAGAATCAAAACCACAGTCAAGAGCGATTTTCAGCACCTTCTCCTTTGAATTTTTAAGCAGATAGCAGGCTTCGTTTATGCGGTATCTGTTTATATGCTCGGTAAGGTTAAGCCCCGTACAAGCTTTGAAAAACCTTGAAAGATAAACCTGATGATAAGAGGTAGCGTCTGAAATTGCTTTCAGAGAACAATCTTTATTATAGTTATCCTCAACATATCTGAATATTAAAGAAAGAAGCTCTGTTTCGTTTCTTCTTTGCTCATTATAAATGGCGGTTTTATCGAAATCGGCGCAAATTGAATAAAGAATACCCTTCGCCGCAAGCATACTGTCACGTATATTTAGCGACAGCAGTTCATCGATATAACGCTCATCAATGCTGAATATATGAGAATCAGGCGACTTATGGGCGCAAAGACTGCTGTATGCCTTTACAAGCTGTGGCGAAAAAATACATAAAATATGTTTACTGCTTTTTTCCGTTTTAAAGGAGTGAACCTCATTAGGAAAAATAAGTACAGCCTTTCCCTTTTCCACATTATACTGCTTATTGTTCACCGTAACCGTCATTTCACCGTCTGTTATTGCAATAAGCTCAAAGCTACTATGAATATGGGCAGGAAAATTAAAATTTATACCTGTGCTCACCCTTATTAAATCAGGCGTAAGTGAATTTTTCTGTTCGTAAAACATAACTTTAATACCTTCGAAAAGTTAAAATTTGTCTATTTATTATACAATAAATGTCGAGATATATCAATACAGTATTGTAAAATAAATATGGAAGATGATTTAAAAAGGAGAAGCAGTATGATTTATTATGTTTCGACTCTGGGCTCAGATTTAAACAACGGACAAAAGGACACCCCATTTCGCACCATAAGCCATGCGGCAGAAATTGCCGTCCCCGGTGATACTGTGCGGGTTTTCGGCGGTGTTTATCGTGAATGGGTTGACCCGAAAAACTCGGGCGAAAAAGAAAATCCCATTGTTTATGAGGCATATGAGAACGAGAAGCCCATTATAAAAGGCTCTGAAATAGTAACCGACTGGGAATATGTTGAAGACACTGTATGGAAAAAAGTTTTACCTAACACTATGTTTGGTGACTGGAACCCTTATGCCGAAAAACTACAGGGTGACTGGCTTTTGAATCCACGTGAATACGATGTACATACAGGTGAGGTTTACATAAACGGCAAGGCTATGTACGAGGCAAAATCCTTTGAAGAAGTATTCACCGCGCCAAAAAGGACAAGCGGTGTTGTAGGCTTCGGCGCAAATACCCTGCCCGACCCTGAGGGTACCGTTTACCAGTGGTATTCAGAGGTAGATGACCTAAATACTACAATTTGGTGTAATTTCCAGCAGTTCAACCCAAATAACGAGCTGATAGAAATCAATGTCCGCAAGTGCTGCTTTTATCCTAAAAAGACGGGTAGAAACTACATAACCGTACGCGGTTTTGAAATTGCTCATGCCGCCTGTCCCTTTACTCCCCCCACCGCCGAGCAACCGGGTATGCTGGGTGCTCACTGGAGTAAGGGTTGGGTTATTGAAAATAACCATCTTCACGATGCAAAATGCAGTGCTATAAGCCTTGGTAAAGAAATAAGCACAGGTCATAATAAGCATACTAAAACAAGACGTAAGTCGGGCTATGCTTATCAGAAGGAAGCTGTATTTGCCGCACTTCTTATGGGATGGTCAAAGGAAACTATCGGCTCACACCTTGTGCAGAATAATATTATACACGACTGCGGTCAGAACGGTATCGTAGGTCATATGGGCTGTGTTTTCAGCACCATAAAGCACAATCTTATTTATAATATTGCAAGCAAGCAGGAATTCCACGGTCATGAGCTTGGCGGTATAAAGCTTCACGCCGCAATTGATGTTGTTATAGAAAATAATAATATCCACAACTGCAGTTGCTTTGGCACCTGGCTTGACTGGCAGGCTCAGGGCACAAGAGTTACCAAAAACGTATATTACGGCAATACCTGTGATATTATGATAGAGGTTACCCACGGTCCATGCACCGTAGATAATAATTTATTTATGTCTATGTATAATTTTGAAAATGTAGCTCAGGGAACAGCTTTAGTCCATAATATTTTCACAGGCTCTGTTTCCTGTATAAAGGTTTTAGACCGTCAGACTCCCTATCACTACCCACACTCTACCGCTATTATGGGAAGTGAAGCAGTATACGGCGGTGATGACCGACTCATTAATAATCTGTTTTTGGGTCTTCATGCACCGCTTGCACCGAACAGAAGACCGTTTTGTATTGCCTTTGATAATTACTGCAAACCCGAACAGTATATGGAACTATTAAAGCCTCGTTTCCCCGTTTCAGACCATACAGCCTATGCGCAGATTCCACAGCCCGTTACAATAGAGGGTAATGTATACTCAGGCCATTCTGCACCCTACCGCGCCGAAACTGAGCATCTAATGACAAGCGGTATAAAGGCCTCTATTGAAGAAAAGGACAATGAGTGTATACTAAGTATTTCTGTGCCTGAGGAAGTAGTAAATATGACTTGCAGACCTGTTACTACCAAGCGCCTTGGCACACCGAGAATTACCGAACAGTCTTTTGTAAATCCCGACGACACACCTATCGATTTCACAATAGATATTATAGGAAGCAGTCGTGAAGGCACTGTATCCCCCGGACCCCTTGCAAAGCTTCAAAAAGAGCAATCGGTTTGTGTATGGAAGCTGTAATTGACAAATAAATATAAAAGCAGAACAACGTATAATAAGTTGTTCTGCTTTTTTATTACATTTTATATATACATTTGCTTAACCTCGCGGTTTAGTTGGTGCTGACATTTGTCACACAGTTGGCCAAGCCCCTCAACATAATTTTTGCGAAGGTCAACAGGCAGAGAAATTGGCATTTCTGTTAGTTCTCCGCACATTACACAAATTTCAAATTCTATATTTCCCTTTTCCTTTTTCACTTTTTCTCTCCCTTTATAGCCCTTTTTTTCTGTACTTTCTCTCTTGTAAAATGAGAAGCACACAGCATACTGCGCTGACTATCATCAATATAGACCATAAAACAATATTGTTGTTGTCACTCGTTGGCGGTGTAACAACATGGTAAATATTTTCAAAATCTACTACAGCAGACGAAGCAGCTTCACCGTTTACCAAAATTTTAGCGCAAATTGTATTGTTTTCTCCTAAGACAACCAAAATCTTAATATCATACACATCAGTATCATAGGTAATGCCATCTATACCGTTGTTTTTTTCGTATAACTTATATGTATAGGTTTTTCCTATGTCCTCGGCTGTAAATATAAGCTTGAATACTGCCTTGCCGTCATCTCCCGATTCCAGCGTTGTTTTCTTTTTGCTTTCTGCTTCTTCAAGAACAAACTCAAAGCCCACAGGTCCTATGGATAAATCACCTGTGTTTTTAACCGTCTTATTTACGATAATGTAAGTTTGAATGTCGTCCGGTTCTGGCACAGCAGGAACAAAGGTATTATTAAAGGTCACCAAAACACTATATGAACCGTTTTCCTTTGAAGCCACAGCATTCTGACCTGCACCCACATCACCTATTTCAAGTTTTCCGTCCATATCGGCATCGGTAACCTTGATGCTGAAGGTGTTGACACTTTTATCGTAATCCATATTATCAAGAGTGCCTATAACCTCGGTAATACGGAATTTGTATGTACCCACTTTATTAAATTCCAGTGCCGAAACTATATCGCTAAAGGAAAACTTATTAAAATCTGTGTTCTGAGCATCGTATGACACCGTCTTTGTGCCAAGACTTTCCCAGATACCATTTTCATTTTTTTGTTCAAGCTTAAAGGTAAAAGCATCTCCGCTTTGCCAATTACGGCCCTCCAGAAGCTTTAATCCGTTAATGCTTACATTAACAGGCTTTACACTTAGTGGCGCATAGACATTGACAAAATCTACTTTGGCGCCACCGTTATTTGAAACCGTAGCTTCCTTTACAGCCTTATCTTTAACGGTAAAACCGTTGCCGCTTTTCTGTATTTCAGTAACGGTAGCCTTTGTACCTACATCAATATTCTCAATCTCAAGGGTTTTGCCCGGCTTAACCGCAACATAAGCAGTACCACTGTTATCGGCAGTTACTTCCCCGTCGCTTGTTTTTATGGTTGTATTTGCATAAAGAGCGCCAAGCTCTACCTTAAAGTCAAAGGAAATATTGTCGGGAATAATATAGTCTTGCCCCAAGGGGTGTTCTACTGTTTTATGTATAAACAAACTGTTTTTAGCACTGCTAAAAGGAACAAAGGTATTAATCAAACTGTTGGTTTTAGTTACAATAAAACCATAGGTTGTGTTTACCGCTGAGGTAAACAGCATAATAACCGAAACAACTAAGGCAAAATGCCTTATTAACTTATTTTTTATCAAGGTTTTGCCTCCTTGCAAAAAGATGAACATTAAAAGTTTGTTGCTGTCCCGCCGTTATCTGACGGGACAGCGAGAGGTAAAAATATTGAAGACAATCAATATTTTACAAAGGGTAATAGCGACAGCCACAGTTTCTTTCTTTTCCATTTGTAATATCTGCGCTCATCGCCGCGGGTTCGCTTAATTTCCATATTCAGATAACGAAGTTCACGGGAGAATTCATTATATAAATTTATCAGGCCAAAAAGTACTATAAACAGTAATAATAAAACTGTTGCACCAATTAGCCAATAAAATTCAACATTAGTTTTATTCATAGGGAATCGCCTTGCTTTAGGGGGAATGCTTTTGCTGTGATTTTAGCCTTTCACAGCAATCAAAAGGCATAAACGCCTTACGGAGAGTTTACTTATCTTTTTTGTTGGTTGGTAGTAGTATGACATTTATGCCCTTTGATTGCCGCCTATCCCTCATAAAAAGAGATAGGTCGGACTTAAATAATTATTTGTTGTTATAGATAACGGTTACGCCGTCGTGAGTTGTGGTGCCATAAACACCCTGACCGCCGCCAAATAGCTGGTCAAATCTAAGAAGTTCCAAGTGTGCCTCACCATCATAATGGGCGTGAGTATCATTTACGACTTCATTACCGTTTGCATCAATAGCACGACCACTACGAGGGTTGGTATAATCAGCGTGGTGTATACCTGCCTGAACACGAACAAAGGGATAGCTCAATCTTGAGAACTTGCAGTAGGTGTAGTTTACCCAATCACCGTAAGTTACGGTACAATTATTGGCTGTAACATAGCTTGCAGTAGCGTAGGTTGTATCCTCTATTACGGTAGTTTCCTCAGAATTACCGATAAGCATACCCGCACGTCTGTAAGCGTACCACTCATACGCTGAAGTTACATCATTGAATACGTCGAGTGTACAAGCAACGTCACAATTGTTAAATGTTACAGTGGCTTCGCCCCACTTGCCGCCAATAATACCGCCAACAGAAGTATCAAAAGAACCCCAAAGTGATGCTATGGTAGTATCAGCATCAACGTCAACATTATTAAAGGTGTGTGTACCGTTAACTTCGCCTACAACACCGCCGGTATAACGGTTATAGTTAGCAATAGAACAATTCTTAATAAGAATGTTTTCGTATTCGCAGTTGCCATAAGAATAGCCTACAAGCACACCCATATCAATACATTCCATAACGATATTGGCTTTTTCGATTGTAAGGTTTTTGAACTTTGCATCAACAACAGAAGCAAATAAGCCACCCGCCTCTGTACTATAGTCATAACCAAGTGCCCAACCGTTTTGGTAGAGATTATAGATAGTGTGTTCCTGACCATCAAATGTGCCTTTGAATACAACATCATAACCATAACCGATGGGGTTGAAAGATACAGGTTCACCATCATTTCCAAGCAGATAAAGGTCAACGTCCTTGCTAAGCATTATTGTTTTGCCTTCAAAAGTATTTCCTTCATCAACCAATTTACCAAAACCTGCAAGTTGCTCTGCGGAATTCAAAGAAAACTCTGTATCGGTATCGTTATACCAAGAGGTATCTGCTGTTCCGTCCCAAGTATCCACTTCAGGAATCAGTGCATTGCCAAGCCACTCTGCACAAAGAGAAACTCCTGTTTCTGCATTTATATCACTTGGAGCACCAAAAGCGGTATCAAGAGCATATTTTGCATCTGCATAAGTGATGTTTTCTCTTTGGAAAGCAGAATTTGCATTTTCAAAGCCTGCGGTCTGAACAGCCTGAGAAATTACAATAATATCGTATTTTCCGTTTGAGTTGCCATCAAGCTTTGCAACGTCTTCATTGGTTGCATCTTTGCTGAGATAAACCTGAAGCAGTGAAGGCACTGTTGTTTCGCCGGGCTTTACAGGTGCAGAATGAACAAATTCCATTACGTTGTATGTATATCCATCGATTACCTCAACAAAATCGTTAGCAATGTTCCATGCACCTGCAAATTTAAATTCACTTCCGTTCTCTAAGTTAGCGGAAATACCAACCTTGGTAAATTCATCATAAGTAAATTTACCCATTTCAAGCGCAACAAATGTGCGAACATAGGCATCGCTTTTGCCCGTGTTTTTTACCGAAACATACTTATCAACTACATTGTTCATTGTGAACTGACGATATGCGCCGTTGTTTTCGGTGGTATTTTTCCAACCGAGTTCACCAACATACGGGTAGAGAGGTTTATCCTGTTCAAAAGGAGCAAGATTACCATTTTCATCATACTGTTGCTCAATTTGCTCAATTTTAACGTTACCCAGTGTCATAACGTTAACGTCTTCATCTGTTGAAGTAAGATATGCAAGTGTACCACCGATAGCAAGTGC
>JAZNQX010000084.1:0-7483 GCA_045590395.1 Acutalibacteraceae bacterium | reverse complement strand
CTTACAAAAACACAAAGGGTCAGCAGTTTCCAGCACATATCCATTGCCTTTTCGGTGTCTCCCGAGCCCAGCGCCTGACCTAACATAATGGCAATAGCGCTACCCATAGAAATAAAGGCAACATTAAAAAGGTTAACCGTGGTGTTTGAAATATTCATAGCGGCTACAACGTTAAGACCGCGCACCGAATAGCACTGCAGGGCAACCGCCATACCCAGCGACCATAAAAATTCGTTAATAAGCAGAGGCGTTCCCGAAACAATAATCTTTTTGCAAAGAGATAGCGGTATTTTAAAGGACTTATAAACCCCTTTAATGAACTCAAAACGCGCTCTGTTTTTATGAGCGTAGATTATAACCACTGTCATTTCTACATAACGGGACAGCACGGTTGCTATAGCAGCGCCTGCAACGCCCATTTTAGCAAAACCGCATTTTCCAAAGATAAGAAAATAATTAAAAACAAGGTTTACTACAATAGCAATAATACTGGCGAACATAGGAAAGCGTGTTTCCCCTGCTTCTCTAAGGGTATTTGAATACACCTGAGTCAGCATAAAGGGGAAAAGACCTATTAGCATAATATTTAGATATTTTTTCCCAAAACCAAGGGTGGCCGCGGCTTCCTCAGGTGCAGTATCCTCGGCCAGATATGCCGATATAAGAGTATCGGAAAACAAAACAAAAATCACAGCGCAAAGGGTAAACATTAAAATTCCTATATACAGCTTCATACGCATACAGTAGCGCATACCGTCGTTATCCTTTGCACCTGCATACTGGGCAGAAAAAATACCTGCACCGGAAAGCCCTCCGAAAATACAGAGGGCGAAAACAAATATAAGCTGATTAACAATAGCAACCGCAGACATTTGAAGGGTTCCCACCCTGCCCACCATTACATTATCAAGCAGACTTACTACATTTGTTACGGTATTCTGTATAATAATAGGGAAAACAATGGCAAAGACCTTTGCATAGAAATTACGGTCACCTATAAGGGTGGCCTTTGCCTTTTTTATAAGAGTCATTTTATTCCAGCACCTTGTATAAATCGGGCAGAGCCGATTCGAAATTAACACCGTATTCTCTCTCTGGGTTTTCTACAAGAGTTTTTTCTATACATTCCTTTGTAAAATTAGCGGCAATTTGTACCGCCGCCTGTAAGGAACGGTCATTAAGCAGAGCGCCTGTCATAGCAGAGGCGAAAACATCACCTGTACCGTGGAAAAATACGGGTACTCGGCGAGTAAGAGCATAACGAAGCTCTCCCTTTTCGTATATGGCGGCGCCTATTCGGTTTTCATCAAAGTAAACGCCTGTCATTACTACATCAGCACCCGTAACATCTGCGGTGCGCTTTATAAGGGATTCTATGTATTCTTCGGTGTAAGGGCCTTCCTTATAGTCCATACCAGTAAGCAAACAAGCCTCGGTTATATTAGGCACTATAATATCGGCTTTCTGGCATAGAGAAAGCATAGCCAGAGGGAAATCTTCTTCGAAACCTGTATAAAGTCTGCCGAAATCTGCCATAGCAGGATCAACGACAATCTTACTTTCCTCGGTACGAAGCATCTCTATAGTGCGTCCTACTATCTCGGTTTGCTTTGCTGAGCCTAAATAGCCGGTATAAAAAACATCAGCCGTAATACCCTCTTTACGCCAATGGGAAGCAACCGGCAGAATATCCTCTGTTAAATCGCGGAATGTAAATCCGGTAAAACCGCCAGTATGGGTAGAAAGCACAGCGGTAGGAATAACAGCACATTCAATACCGCATGCCGATAAAATAGGCAGAGCTACGGTAAGCGAACATTTTCCGAAACAGGAAATATCATGAACAGCCACTACTCTTTTCTGAGACATAAAATTACACCTTTTTTCTACATATTTCTGCCAGTGCGCATTTCTCACAGTATGCCCGTCTGGCAGTACATACACTTCTTCCGTGAAGCACAATTCTGTGACAAAAATCATTAGATTTGTCCTTTGGTAGAAGCTTTTTCATTTTCATTTCGGTTTTATAAGGGTCTGCTCCCTCTGTAAAACCAAGCCGTCTGCATATTCTTATAAAATGAGTATCGGTAACTACGGCAGGCTTTCCGAAAATATCTCCGCACACAAGGTTAGCGGTTTTTCTTCCCACACCCGGAAGCTTTGTCAGCTCCTCAATGGTATCGGGAACTATACCGCCAAAATCACTGCACAGCATTTTGGCAATACCTACCAGGTCTTTTGCCTTTGATTTATAAAGACCGCATGTTTTAATTAGTTCTTCCACCTGCTCTACCCTCGCTTCTGCCATAGAGTAGCAGTCGGGAAAGGCCTTAAAGAGTTCTGGGGTTACCATATTAACGCGCTTATCGGTACACTGTGCCGAAAGCCGTGTTGCAATAAGAAGCTGAAACGGGTCGTTATACTGTAGTGAGCAAATAGCATTGGGGTATTCTTTTTCAAGAATTTCCACTGCCCTTTCGGCTCTTTTCTTCTCAGTCATTATCGGGCAGCCTCATATAACCGTCTTTTATCCATCTCATTCTTCTCATGGCTTCACCTATTGCAAGGCTTAAAACAGCAGGAAGCACAAAGCACATAAGAAGCACAAGCAGTAAAGAAATCATAGGAGTTTGTCCGCCCTTTACCATAGCAAAATAGGTTTCAAAGGGGCCCACCAAGCCTGCAGTTCCCATACCCGAGCCTACGGGTGTGCTTACTATCTTAAATACTGCAGAGGAAACAGGGCCTAAGACAGCACTACTTAAAATAGCAGGTATCCATATCTGAGGATGACGGACAATATTCGGCATCTGAAGCATAGAGGTACCAATACCCTGAGCAATAAGACCGCCGAACTTATTTTCTCTATAGCTTATTACGGCAAAGCCTATCATATTACAGCAACAGCCCACTACCGCGGCACCTGCCGCAAGGCCTGAAAGTCCCATAGAAATACCGATAGCGGCACTGGAAATAGGCAGAGTAAGAAAAATACCCATAGCTGTTGCAACAATTATTCCGCCGATAATGGGATGAGCGTCAACATTGTAGTTAACTATATTTCCAAGCCACTTCATAGCAAAGGAAATATACGGTCCCATAAATAAACCGGCAACAGCACCCGTCAATATACAGCAAACGGGAGTAACAATAATATCTACCTTTGTCTTGCCCGAAACAAGAGCACCTATTTCGGTGGCAACATAAGCGGCAATAAATGCGCCCAGCGGTTCACCGGGGGTCCCCATTTTAAAGGTTTCTATAGCAATATTAGGAAACGCACCTATAAGACCGCAAACAGCGGCGGAAACAACTGTCAGAGGCGAACCCTTCAGCTTTGCAGCTACGCCAACACCGATACCTGCGCCCGTCATAGTTTTTGCGAAATTACCAATTGCGTAAAGGTATGTACCCACAATGCCGGGGATAAATGAGCCTATCTGACAAATGATAGTTCCTATTATAAGGGTAGCAAAAAGGCCTAACGCCATACCGCCCAGTCCGTCGATAAATATACGATTAAATATTTTTTTCATTTCTGCGCCTTCTTTTTTTAATTATATATACTTCTTTATTATACTACCTCTATACCCCGTTCGTCAATGATTTTGAGCGAAAAAATAAAGAGAGCAAAGGGCTTTACTCTCTTTATTCAATATTTTATTTATCTTTTGTGTATGCCTTCTTCATCAAGGTCATAAAGCTCACCTTTATCATCCTGATAAAGTCTTATGTAGTCTATACAGAACTCAATAGGCTCGGTTCTGTCCTCAATAGGCTGAGGTGTGAAGGTAGAACCGTAAAGCATACTGAAAAGGAAATAAATAGGGGTGTGGCAAAGCGCGAACATAGGGTTGGTAATATCAATATGACAATGACATTCGCCGTCTACCAAAAACTCAATATATTCAGGAGTCCAGTAGTAACCGAATCTATGGAATTCATCGCTGTAACGCTGACCTTCTGGCAGTCTTTTGGCCTTAGGATAGTTATTGCCGTCAAGGAAATTATAGCGGTGAATTTTTTCATAGTTTCTATCACTCCACCAGCCATGAACGTTACTTGCAATAACAGAGTCATCGCCGAACATTTCACAAACGTCGATTTCAGAGTTTATTTTACTGCCCTTATAGTCAGACTTCATCCAAAATCCCATCCATATGCCCGGGCCTGCAACGGCAATTCTTGCTCTTGCCTCGGCATAGCCGTATTTATAGCAGAAATTTTTAACCTGAACTATACCGCAGTTATAGGTCTTTTCGCCGTCAGCCTCTTCATTGATAGAACCCTTGATTACCATACAAGAATCCTTTGTAAAGCAGTTTTCGGGGTTTCTGTGAATTCTTCTGCCCATATGACCTACTTCGCGGAAAATGTCATTTTTCTTCCAAACTTCAGGGTCAAGGTCGGGCCCGTCAAAATGGTCTTCAAAAACTAAGTTATAGCCTTTCTGGAGCATTTCTTCATGAGTAAATTTCATAACTTATACCTCCTCATAGAACTTGATATATTCTACTTCCATCTGACAAGGCAGAATTGTGTTTTCGTCACAAGCCTCGGTCTGAGGACGGTTGATATCAAGACAAATATTGAGCTCGCCCTCGCCTGCAAAAACAAGGAACATAGGATGGTCGATATCAAAACGCATAATCTCCTGTCCGTCTATGTAGAAGATGCCGTCAATATCGGTCTGCTCATAGCCGAAAACGTGCCAATCGGCAGATAATTTTTCTTCACTCTCAAAAGGAGGATAATAGCTGGGCCAACGCTGGAAACCGGAATGGAGATATCTGTTTGTATGGGTGCCATAGTCATCGGTAAAGTAAGCAATTAACTCAAGGAAGTCTTTACCTTTATTTACAAGTCCCTTTACCTGTGCAAACTCTACATTACCGAAAGCATTTTTATTTGCTACCTTAAGGTACATCTTAGGCCATACACCAGGCATATTCTCAGGAAACTTAGCCTTAACCTCTATAAGACCCTTGCCGAATTTTCTGCCCATATATCTTACGGCGCCACCGGCATATCCGTCTGCTTCCTCAACTGCTTTAATAACCAGTTTTCCGTCTTCAAAACTAACATTTTCCTTGGTACTGCGTACCACAACTTCCTCACGGAAGTTTTCTTCTGCATTTACTACAAATGCAGGAACGGTCTCATTTTTAGCCTTCGGTTTGTTTTTTACAACCTCTTCGCTTTCAATGATTTCCCAGTTTGAAGAACCGTTTTTAAAGTATTCTTCAAAGGTCAGTTTGTAATTTTTGTTCAAGGCGATCACTCCTTTTTATTTTATGTGTTCATTATACCATAACAACTTTAGTTTGCAATAAAAAAATCGCCTTTTTATAAAAAAAGACGATTTTAATTTCTTTTATCTGCCCGTATAATCAATATCTACCGTAATTACGCAAACAAAAGTGTCGTTTATCTCTTTGGCAAGGCAGTTTATTTTTTCTTTAAATTCTTCAGGGGTTAATTTTGCCTCTGCGGGAAGCACCGCATCAAAAATAAGATTTGTTCGTTTTTCACCCATAGGTGTCATACGAAAATCGTGAATTGATGCCTTTTCGTGTATAGTTTTAATCTTTTCTGAAAGCTGACTTCTAAGCTTTATAACATCCTCGCTGTCGGTGTCAATAGGGTCACTGTGGATAGTCAGTTCCACACCCAGTTTTTCGCTTACAAGCTTTTCGCAAAGGTCCATCTGCTCATGGCAGTGAACAACATTTATGTTCTGGGAAACCTCTACGTGAACAGAAGCAAGACATCTGCCCGGGCCGTAATTATGTACTATAAGGTCGTGAATAGCCTCAAAATCCGAAAAGGACATTATGGTTTCTTCTATAGCCTCAAGCAATTCATTACTCGGCGGCTGACCAAGAAGCTTATTCATAGTTTCCTTTGCCGTCATAACTCCCGAATAGATTATAAATCCGCCGACCAGTATACCCATAACAGCGTCAAGATTAAAGCCTATTTCAAATATAGTGGATATAAAGGAAACTATGAGTATTACGGCAGTTGCAATACAGTCGTTAACCGAGTCCTGCGCGGTGGCAAGAAGCGCCGACGACGAGATTTTTTTGCTAAGCTTTTTATTAAAAAAGTAAAGCCACAGTTTAAAAAGCACAGAGCAAAAAAGAATTATGTAGGAAATGAGTGAATAAGCAGGTGGCGGTGCGCCTTGTATAAGGGTGGAAACACCGTCTTTAATAAGCTCAAAGCCAACAAGTAAAATTACCAGCGCCACAATAAAAGCAGACAGATATTCCATTCTTCCGTGACCGAAGGGGTGGTCTTTATCGGCAGGCTTAGCCGCCAGTTTAAAGCCTACGGTGGTTATTACGCTGGAACCCATATCGGTAAGGTTATTAAGGCCGTCTGCCATTACAGATATACTGCCTATTATAGCGCCAACCGCAATTTTAAAACTGCAAAGAATAAGGTTAACTATTATTCCCACAACACCCGATAGAGTGCCGTATTTTTCCCTAACCTTAACGTCCTGCACATCCTCTGCATTTTTTACAAAAAGTTTTATGAGCAGATTTGTCATATTTTTGAGCCCTTACTGCCCTTTGCTCCGCCAAGGTTTACCCCTGCAAGAATGTTGGTGTCAACGGTAAAGGTCAGCTCTTCCTTTTTTCTCTGACGTCTGAAGGCAAGGGCTATCATACGGTCAAGAAGCTCGGTATAAGCAACCCCTGCAGGTTGCCATAAATAGAAGGACAGTGAGCCCGGTATGGTATTTATTTCATTAGCGTATACGGTATCGGTAGCGGTGTCTATCATAAAGTCAATTCTTACGACGCCACAGCAACCCAGCGCCTTGAATATTTTACAGGCAAGGTCTTTTATTTCCTCGGCGCGTTTTTCATCAAGGTCGGCAGGCACCTTTCGGGAAAGCGATGCCATACCTTTACTGCCGCCACTTTTCTTGCCGCCGCCCATATACTTATCCTCGTAAGAGAGAATTTCATCGTTCATAAAGGGCTCTTCACAAACAGAAGCGATACATTCGTCACTATCGCCCAGTACTGAGCAGTTTATTTCGCGAAGAGCGGTAACAGCCTTTTCAACAAGCACCTTGTCGGCAAAGGATACCGCCAGGTCAATAGCGTCAAGCAGTTTGGTTCTACTGTCTGCCTTGCTAATACCCACGCTTGAACCTAGGTTTACAGGCTTTACAATGGCAGGAAGGCCTATTTTTTCTATAATTTCATCGGCAATTTTTTCTCTGTCCTCAGCATACTCGCGGGAGTAAAAGGTAATGCAGTCAAGAACGGGAAGATTATATCTTTTAAGTACATCCTTAAATACCGCTTTATCCATACCTACGGCGCTGGAGATAATATCACAGCCCACATAAGGCAGATCCAAAAACTCAAATAGGCCCTGCATCGTTCCGTCCTCACAGTTTGTGCCGTGAACAATGGGGAAAGCAACATCAATGGCGGTTTCCCTGTTACGTGAGAAAAGA
>JAZNQX010000083.1:0-28511 GCA_045590395.1 Acutalibacteraceae bacterium | reverse complement strand
ATCTGGGCGTATATGCTCCTCCGAAGAGGAGCTTGCCGGCTACATCATGTCATCATCCTCGTAGCTGTTCTCGCCACCGAAGTCTTCCTCAGCAGTTGAACCGCCTGCGAGCATCTCGCCATCACTGAGCTTCTGAAGGTTATTCAAACCTGCGGCGATACCTTTGGACTGTACGTTGAACGCATAGAAGTTGATTGATGCGCGACCATAGCAACCTGAGTAGAACTCGTCCTTACCCATAATAGGATTAAGGTCTTTGTCTACGATGCTAGGCTTCCTCGTAGAATTCGCGTTAATGAAATAGCATCCTGCAAAAGCCGGGTCATCGCCGCGCTCGTCATCACCGTCACGAAGAGGGAGCTTAATATTCGAAGGTACTCGACCATTCTTATCAGCCAGCTTACTCTTACCGAGCTCGATTGCAGCCTTAACGGCCTTTTCAATCTTTTCGAGAGTTGCTGTGTCTTCCTTAGGTATAAGAAGGCATACGCTATATTTAGGCTCGTCGCCCTCATTCAGAGCACTTGGCTCGAAAACATGTGTGTAGCAAAATCTAACTTTGCCAGTCACAACTTTTGTAGAATTTACGTCCATTGTTTTTGTGTGTTTAGAGTGTTAATTTGAAAAATCTGCTTTTGCCTGCTCAAATCCAAGAGCTGGTCTTTTATCGTCCATCGGGACAAGAGTTGGTTTGCCTTCAGGCTTAATAATCACGTCTGTCATAGCCTCAGCAAAACGCTTTTTGCCTACGACTTTCTCAATAGCTGTTATTGACTTAAGCTTAGTCTCAAAAATCTGGTCTTCAGCAAGTTCTGGGAAGCGTGCAAAGATAGCTTGAGTTGCTTCATCCTCGCCAATCCAGCTTCGGCGGCTTGTTCCTGCGATAAGCTTATAACCAGGCCAGATTTTACCATTACTTACAGCTTGCTCTTGAGCGTAGGTCTGTATGCTATTTGCCCATTCAACCAAGCGTGGTGCTCTTTTAAGAATATCGGCAATTTCCTCGTCTGTGAGAAGCTCGGGTTCCTTAAATTCGTACTTCGCTACTTCAAGTTGCTGCTCGTAGAGTTTACGGCAACGATTCTTTACAGCACAGAACTTACAGTGGTCACCTGCAACCAGCTCTCCTTCGCCGTTGAAAGCCATCTGAGCTCTTGGTCTAAGCTCGGTCTCAGCCCATTCTCTGAGTTCTTTTACTGGCATAGTAAAAGTGGAGATGTTGTTCAAACGTGGCTGAACGATAGTGAGCTTTATAGTCTCTATGTCATACAGCGTGTCATACTTACGAAGAGCGCCTAAGCCATAAAGCATGAGTTGCCTATTCCAGTCTGCATATACCGGTACGCCTTTGCCGTACTTGAAGTCGATTATCTCAAGAACAGGCTCACTTATAATCGAGCAGTCTCCTGTTCCAAAGCTCTCGGGTACGTACTCAGTGAGGTCAAACCTTTGCTCTATTTCGATGTCCGCAAACATGTTGTCTGTCTTGGCTGAAAGGTATTGCATTTCGCAGTATTCAGTGTAGATAGATACCATGTCAATCATCTCGTCATTAAACAAATCATTTGACATTATCTCCTCGAGCTTTGCGTCGAACTCAGCGTCTGAGACGTTTTGCAGCACATCTTTTCTGAGATATAACTCAGCGAGCTCGTGAGCTAAGGTGCCTTCTGCGGCAAAGGCTGAAGACTTACGCTCGCCGTATTCTGCCTCAAGTTTAGCCGATGGCGTACACGTCAGCCATCTACTTGCGCCTGATGCCGACAGAAGCGCGTGAGCCCTCTCTGCGTGTTTTATTTTTGTTGTCTTGTCCATTTGATAATGCTTTTATAGTATTCTGCTGCGCGTGAATTTTCACGTTGTCGCTAAGGCTTTCCAAGAAAGCACGGTTAGCTCTTCTGAGTTTCTTCTCGCTGCTCATATTACAAGCTTTTCAAGAAGTCATACATTTCCTGGTACTTACTTGGGTCGAGCTTTGTTACACTCGGAGCTCCCAGAGACGTAAGCTTATCCTTTATAGAGGCTCTGTGGTCATTAACCTTTTCAGCGAGAGCTTTGCGGACATCTTCGATGCCAATTGCTGGCGCTGTGCCTTTGTCCTCCTTGCTGGGCGTGGGAGCTGGAGCTGGTGCTGGAGCTGGTGCTGGTGCTGGAGCTGGTGCTGGCGCCGACACTGTACCGCAAGGCGGAGTAATCATTGCAACAAGCTGCTTAAGCGGCTCGTAGGATTTTTCGAGACTTTCGTTCCTCGCTTTGTTCTGTGTCTCAATAACTTCTTTGATGAAGTCTTTTGTGCTTTGTGACAAATCCACGTTTACGCCGATAGTCACTTCAAATTTGATTGGTTCCATTTGTTTTTATTAAAAGTTTGAAATGAGATTGTCCAGATATTCTATAAAGTCTTTGATAGGCATATCATGAGTAGATATAACCCGCTGGTCTACTACTTCTTTATTTTTATATAGAGTAAGAAATGTGCCATTATAGTTGAGTTTAACCAAAAAGACTCCTTTCTTAAAGGCTAATAGGCCATCTTCTGAAGCGTCCTTCCAAGTATCGAGCATAAATAGATGAGAAGGAAGTACTCCAATATGAGCAGCTAAAATTTCAACTTGCTCTACTGACAAACTGGCCTCCCCTTTGAGTATTCTGCTAAAAGCTTGTTTCGGATATTTAGCAGCGGGGAAAAGCACTTTCGCAAGTTCGTCGCTATCCAGGCTGTAATCACGAATGATATTATTTATATTAAACTGCGTCATACTGTTTTATTTAATTTGTTAATGCAAAGATAAATAAAATTTTTGAATTATGAAAATATTTTTTCACTTTTTTATAAATTTTTTTTCTCTTTAAGCATAACCGCTTTATACTCAATGCTTTAGCTATTTTAGCTTTTCTATGCTCTTGTATTCGGCATTTATTATTGTAGTATTGGGATTAAGACTTACAATATCTACGCTCCTATTTTTTATATTTTTTGTTTTCCATAAAAAGCCTAAAAAGCGTTTATACTCTACGGACTCAACAACAACAAGGGACTCTCGATTTTCAATATTAAGGTCTACTGTATTTTGGGCCAAGTCAATAAGACCAGACACATCAGTCCATTTAGATTTATAATCAAAGGCTTTGAGAGCGCGTGTTGTATCTTGTATTATCACAGTGTCGCGTAGACTCGTAGACATTTGGCTTATGGTATTAGCTTGAAAGTCTATAACACGTTGCATATCCCTTTTATCAAGGCGAAGCTTACTTATTGTTCTGAGGCTTTCTGCGTAATATTTCTTGTACTCGTAAGCAGTAAGCCGTAATTCTTCGGCCTTGATAGCATTTAGGCTATCTGCCACTCGGTACATATTATTTTCGGCTAAGAGTCCCGACTTTTCAGAAAGCAATATTTCCTGGTTAGATTTAAGCGCTTCATTAGACTTCTTCACTCGAGAGTAGTCGTAAAAGAAAAGGCATAGCGCTAAAATTATTACTACATAAATGCCTAATTTAATTAAAGTTTTTTTCATATTAGCTGGTCTTAAATAAAGGTCATAGAGGCCCTATTTTTTCAAAATAATATAGTTATATATTTTAATAAAATAAACGCACCAGGGGTCAAATTTACAGGCCTCTGGCGCGTTTAATACAGTCATTCAATCAAGCATTGGAATACTCTTTTTGAACGTCAAAGCACGGGCAATCCTTATTTGCAAACTCATTATGCCCATGTAAGGTAGCGTCAGGGTACCGCTCAGCAAGGTCCCGCAGTAGGGATATGAGCGCTTCTTTTTGCTCCGGTGTTCGTGTGTCTTTAGACACAAGCCTTTTACCCTCTCTAATGCAACCTCCGATATAGCAAATGCCTATACTCTTGGCGTTATGCAGTGCACAGTGCGCTCCAGGCGTTGACTCGTCTCGACCTTTATGTATAGAGCCATCAAGGTATATTACATAATGGTAGCCTATACATTTGAAGCCTCTATCACGGTGCCACTTATCAATCTCTTCAACCGTAGTGTGCCGGCCTTCTGGCGTAGCAGAACAGTGGATAATAATTTCTGTTATCTTACGCATGTTTCTTATGTTTAGATAGCATATTAGCAATAGCGTCCAGAGTCTCTTTACCTTGCTCAGATGTAGTAGCTTCTATAATTTGCTTTACCATATCTGGCACTTCTGCAGCATGAGCTTTTTTGCGCTTGCTGTTCTCAAGAACTGAACGACCTTCTATACATACAATAGCGATTGCGCATAGTACAGTAGCAAAGGGTATAGAATAGAATGGAAGTAGAGCTCCCAATATATCAAACATAAGTGTGAACAATAATACTTTCCAATATTCGCCAATTTTTACAACGGTACGTCTAAAGCCATGTGAATGCAGACTTTCACCAAGCACTTTCGCGGTACTTGTGCCACTCCAAAAGTCAACAAGGCAAGCGCACATAACAAAGAACCAGCAGACAAGAGTAATACATACTCTAACAATTACGTAAAACGCAAGCGCGTCAAACTGTTTCAATTCAATCAATTCTAACATAGCAGTGTCTTAAATATATTATGGAACATTCCTCTTACAACTTCGCCAACAAGGTAACTGGCTTTTTCACTGTACGGACTAAAATGTAAAGCCTTTGCAATGTGCTTTTCTATATGGTCTACTTCATGCGCGAAGCTATTAAAAAATTCCCATATATTGGTAGTTTTCGATACTACGATTACGCTCGTTCTAAGCTTAGATTTGCTGTAAGTTATGCCTTTATTCTTTTTGTTAGAATATAGCAACTTTTCAGCTTTACCTAAGAAACGATAGCTGCAATGCAAGTCTTCAAGGCAGTCTAATATGTGTTCTGCGTCGTCTTCGTCAGTCAACATGAAATATTTTATGCACCAGCCGGCGTAGTTCCTAAGATAAAATTTTCCAGTTATCATACCATGTCATCCCATTCTACAGATATGCCTCTTGCGGTCATCTCAGCGTCCCACATACGCATTATTTCACCATCTCCAATGTACTGGTCATCAATTATGTCTTTGACATACATCGCAAGATGTTGCTCATCAGCTATACTGCTCTTAAAGAGAAGCAACTTAGCCTTATTAGCAAGGTACACGTAGTCGTAGTCAACGCTGTTTTCAAGTGTTATGCCGTACTTAGTGAGCATTGAGTCTACTTGCTCTTTTGTGAGCTTTTCGACTTTCTCTATTTTGCCAGTTACGGTATTTTTCTTCCGCATCAAGCCTACCGCAAAGTCGCAGGCTTTTCTATTGAAATGCCAGCCGTGGTGTTTGAGGTATCTTCTCATCTCGTCAGGTATATCCTCATCATAAATATCTAATGGTACTCTTCTCATAATATTTTAGTTTTTAAGGGCTGCGCCTACTAAGCGCAACCCTATGTTTAACTTTTATCGGCGATACCTACGCCTTCCGTAACGGCCTGTCCCTGGAACGCCACGACGCTCGTTGTAGTCGTCATCATCGTCATCTTCCCAGTCTTCATCATCTCTGAAGTTTCCTCCTCCGCTGTTTCCTCCACCACCATTGCGCTCGTCGTAGTCTTCAGCTTCGAGAATTTCTTCAACGTATTCCATGAACTTCTTTGTTGCTTTATGCGCTTTTTCAGCACACTCATACAACTTTTCAGCTTTACGCTTTTTCAGTTTTATTATTGTTGCCATTGTTCGTTGGTTTTTTCTGGCCTTCAATCTTGCTAAGCAAAGTCGCCATCATACCTTTTATCTCCACTATCTCTTGCTTCAACTCAATGTTTTCTTTCTCGAGTTTTTGGCGCTCGACTATCTCCGGATTAAGGCGCGCATGTATTTCAGCGCAGTTGTCCGAGATAGTTTTGTGCATTTCGAGAGTCTCCTTTGCAAGAGCAATATCGCTTACCTGCTTATGTGCGAGCACTTCTGCATTTATAGCCTCGCGGCTACATGATATATACAAGCCGTTTCCACAGTCCTGAATATCTGCCAGCGGGCTAAGACCTTCGATAGGTTGTACCTTCTCGGCGAGTTTCACAGATAAGTCAATTACTTGCTCTTGTGGAGTAAATTGAGGCATATAAGGCGGTTGTCCTTGTTGCGGAGTAGAATACCTAATCCGAGTATTCGGCTCGGACATCACCTGCCCGATATCAAGTTTGGGCGAGTTAGTTTTATAAAAGAAGTAGATTGTACTTCCGGGTCTTAAATCTTTGAAAGCCATAGTTTTTACATTTTTGTGTTAGTTCCTTACTCTCCTGTAGTTACCGCTTCTGTAGGATGCACATAAAGTACGCTATCCTCAGAGTCGTATATAGCGTCATATATACCGGCTCTTGCTACGTCTGCAGCTGTAAGCGGCGCTCCTGTATTATAGTTAACTGCTGCTTGGCTGTTACCATTAGTTGCAAACACAACAGGTAAAGTGCCCGTAGTACCTGCAGGAATAGCAGGAAGCTTAAACAGCAATTTTCCTATGAATGGAGCATTAAGGAATGGATGATTTTGGAAACTGAAACGTACCTCAGTAGCGGTGACTGTCACCGCCGTTGCTCTGAGACGCGGTATGCCTTGGCTATTAGCCAGCATATAGGGAGCTATTGGATATGACATATCAACCTCCTTTCTACTGATTAACCCCAACCTCCGTTATTGCCGTTAGGCCATACACCGTAAGGCCAACCATATCCGGCACCGTAACCGCATGCAGGCGCAACTTGAAGAGGAACGTTGAGTCCTGTGTTCACTCTCACGTAGTTGTCCGGGCATGAGATAACCTTAGTCTCAGGAAGCCTGCACTGGATATCGCCTACTTCTTTTACGAGTCCTGCAACAGCTGCGTTAACTGGAGCAAGAGCCTGACCAAGCATCTGGCCGAAAGCCTGAGACTGCTGGAAGTTGTTGATAACAACAGACTGCTCACCTATTCTGCGGTCGCGCTCAGCAAGCTCACGCTGCATCTCACGCATTTCAGCGGCACGTTGTCCTGCGAGGATAGCTTCAGTTGAAGCAGCAACAGCCTTCTCAATAGCGCAAGTTTGGTCGCGAGTAGCGTATCCCAGGTCTGAAGCAGCTCTAAGAACTGAGTTCTCAACTGAGTTAATGTCACGCTGAAGAGTGTTTGTCTGATTGCAAAGAATGCTCTTAAGGTCGCAGCAGCAGTTGCAAATTTGCTGAACGATAGACATGTTACCTTGCTGAACAGCATTGATAATCTGCTGGCTCGACATACCTACCTGGTTACCTACATTACAAATCTGGGTAGATACTTGCTGGATAGCATTCTGAATCTGACCAATAGAGCAATTAAGAGTACTTGCAAGCTGGCTGATGTCAATGCCATTACGCTGGATAGCGTCCATAACCATCGTGAAGCCGGCACCGTTATTCTGGTTATTTCCACCAAAAATACCGCCATTGCCGTTGCCGAAGATAGCAGCTACAACGATAAGGGCTATAATAGCATCAATGCCAAAGCCATTACCAAAGCCGCCATTTCTACCTCCACACATAGCCAATACTGCATTAGCATCAAGGCCTTTCTGCTGACAAGCAGATGCAAGAATACCTGCGAGGAAGTTGTTACCTCCATTGTCGGGGACTACGATAGTCTCCTCTACACATGAATTTTTCATGATACTTTGTAAATTAAAAGGTTAATAAAAAAATGAACACACGCAGCTACGGAGCTTCTCCGGATAAAACACCGTAGCTACGCATTTTTATTTCTCTTGAAAATCAATCTCTTTTATATCTAAACTTTGTTTATAAATTCAAAACATATGCTATGTCTGCGCTTATCGGAGCGGAAGGTTGCTCTGCTATTGCTTGCTCCGTACCGAAGTCTGCTACACGATAGTCAAGGTTAAACGGCTCATCGTATTCGATGATTGTCGGCTCTGCGCTCTTATACCATACCATAGTATCGCCTAATGAAGCGGAGAACTCCTCTGCCGTAGAATATTGAGTCAAACTTGAACCTGATAACCATATTTTAGACTCGGCAATACATATCGAATCGGTATCTGTAAGATTGCCATAGGCAGAAAGGGAAGGAGAATATGAGGCAACAATTACATCAATAGAGTACCCGTTAGAATCAACCGCAGGAGGCTCTTGTAACCCACTTACGATGAATACGCCATCTTGAGACTTTCTTATTGAAAAGTCGGTCATCTTGATTCCTATAGTCCCCTTGACAATATAGCCTTTGCCATCCTTGTTGTACACCATATCCCACTTCGACATGCCATTCGGGAACTCATCCTTGATTCGTTGGTCGAAGATGAGCCTATCCTCCCAATACGGCTGATACTTGGCATCAATGTCCTGCTTCCAACCGCTATGAACGAGAGAAATCATTATGTCGTTGTTGTAGGTTGTCCCAACCCATGTGAATCGTATGTAATTACAATCGGAGGGAATTGTGAATCTCGCGTTAGCACTACCGCCACCGATATGATTCACAAATTGCTTATTCTCGTCATAACAGATTACAACAACAGAGGATAATACGCTAATAGATGGGACGGATAGGTAATATTCTTCATTCGGTAACACTTTAACGAACCCACGATTTCTGCACTTGGACGTAACTGCTACATCAACCCCGCTGTTGTAGTCTATTCCTCCTACTTCCCACTCCTCATCCCAAGCATTATCCCCGACACTCTTGATACCCTCCGCAGTCATGTGGATGACCTCGCCCTCGTTGTAGGCATACTCATCCTCTACGATAGGCTTGCGAGCATAGAACTCCTCGATGGTCGTTGGCTCGTTGCCGGCTTCGAACATTTGAGTAAGGTCGTACTGAACTATGGTATAGGTCTCGTTTATTTCTGTTCCTGCTGTCACGCCTTCAAAGCCCATAGACCGACCCAAAGATGTGTCAGAGTTGGTATGAAATATTGCAGCAAAGCCATTAACCACTTTTGTCGCGGCATTTCTATTCAGCAATCCAAAGTTTCCGCTAAATGTAGAAGATAATCCTTCTACGATAAAAAGGTAACGATGATTTGCTATATTAGAAGCAAAGGGTTGGATATTGAAAAATGTCGTTTCCATTACACCTACGGAGGTAATAACACCATTAGCAGAATTGTTTACAACTCCCCTTTGCGACCAATTCCATCCCGTAGGATAGTGCTGATTCCACACCACTGAGTTGCCCTTCAACCTCTTAATCCTCGCGGCACCATCCTTGATGCTCTTGCCACCACTCGCTCGGAAGGAAAACTCAGCGGGGGTACCTTTATCACCTTCAGATACTCCGCAAATATGAACAGCTCGTATATTTAAGTGTGGAGCAGTTTTATTAACTGCAGATATTTTAATACAAGCCATATTACGCAATTATTATAGTGTCAGTTAAGTAGCGAGCTATTTCAGTACGTAGATTATCTGGAAAATCTGAATCTGGAATATACGCAGATACCTCTAACGTTATTTGCCCTAAGCCTAATGCGCTTGTATCTATACGTACAATAAAGTTATCTGCGTCTATAGGCGTAAGCTCACTTTTAGGAATAATAAGACTGGCTTGTTTATTACTATATGCTTTGACACTAAAGTCGTAGTCTGCTGCGTGTATAACGCCCAGAGGTTCTATATATAGATTAAATTTTTCTTCGGTTCCTATAATAGAGGTAGTCATCATAGATAAATTTTAATGTACAAATATACAAAAATTATTCCAATAATGAAATTTTTTAACATTATTTTTTACTATTTTTATATACTTGACGAAGGACTGTATATTTTTAAGTAATTAAACGCCAAGCTTACTCATATCTCTCCTGTTATTCGGCTCATTTTATTTTCAAGTTCTGCTACCTTTGTTACAAGTGCTTGATATAGACTGCTGAAGCTTTCAGTAGCTGTCTGACCTTGAGGCCAATTATACCCAGCAGCAATCCTTTTAATCACGGAGCCTGTAGTAAACTCTACCTCTACAGACGCGAGGTCTCCCTGTTCTTCCCACTCGGGCTCTATAACTATAGAATCACAGTCGTATGTCTCACTATTAAAAGTTATCTGTATATTGTCAGACATACGTACTATACGCAACGCGTCACACAGGTATTCTGGCGCTACAAATCCAAATCTATATACCTTCTTACTCAGCTGCTTCTCTGCAAAGAAATAGCCGTCTCTATCTGTGCCCTCTTCGTCAAATTCGTACTTAGGCTTTCCAATGATTGTATCTATGTATGTGGTATGTATAAAATCTGGATTGCCTTCCGCGTCACTATCCCACCAGTCGAGCTTTACATATCTTAGCAGGTCACTGGCTAAGCAAAATACCTCTGAATAGTACTCTGTACCGTCGAGGTCAATAATGCGAAGATAAGCAGGCCCTTCTAACAAAGACAATATTTCAGGAGCTGTCCAAGTTAATAGCTGTTTATCTGAGTCAGCTATGTTAGTTACAAGTAAACCTGTATTAAAGTCTTCTGTAATTTCCAGAGTATTGCTCCAGAAATGAGTACCAGTATTTAAGTATATGACTGAAGCCGACCTAATAATGGCCTCTTCGCCTCTATTAGCTGCACTCTTTACTTCTAATTGAAATGGCAAAAGACTCTTAATAGGGGCTATGAGCGGGTAAATCTGCCCAAAAGCATAAGGCTTTCTGTGATGCTGCTTTTCTATACTATCGTAGAAAGGCAACACTTGTAAATTATTCTTCTGTGTCATGGAGTATTGTTATTTTAGCGAGTTCACTCGATAAACTAATTTCTAATTTTTCAATTTGACCAATGCCAAGTTCTGTTTTAATAAGCTTATATGGATTTATCTCAAAGCCATTTGGGTACTCTATTTCTTGCTTCTTAGCTCTTGCAACTCTGCGCTCATGTTTTACTGCGTCATCCTGGTAATAATCATCGGCTGCTAAACTGTTTATTAGCACGTTACTTCCTGGTAAATCATATATATAATACTTCGGCACTAAATCCATAAAAGAAAGAAGCCCATTCTGTATTACGTACTTTGTTTCTCCTGCGAGTTCTCTCGTGAGATATGGAACTTGATTTGTATCCGGGTTTACTGCTAAAAGTACATTGTCGTCTTCGTTAAAAGAGTTAGGATTCCAAAGCATGAAATCAAGGTCAGTAGAAAATCCAGCTATAGCAATTTCTTCAATTTGACCTTTTTTTACGTAGTTGCTCTTTACTTCAAGAGGCCAACCCTCAAAAGGTTTAGTAACGTCGTTAGCCCACTTAAATTGAAAACGCTCGGGCATGTCTTCAAAATTATACTCATACTTAGACGTTAGATATGACCAACATTTTTTAGTCCTGGCTTCTATACTGCTTGTTGTATCTACTCCTACATTAGTATTATGATTTGCTAAACCATTATTAAAATAGCGTATATGTTCAATACGTAATTTATTATCAGATATATACCAATAACACTTAAAGCAGTTTTTAATTAAGTCGAGTATCTTTTGTAAAGTCATCGGCATTTTTTGTGCAGGCTGGTCATAATCGCCCTTTAGAACATTCGTAATCTGCGTTATGTATAGTCTATAAGTGTCATACGATATTGGGTTATAAGGGCTATATAGAAAGCTACTAAATTCTGCTGTGTCATCAAACTTTACGTGTGGCGCTATTTGCTCAAGCAGCTTTGATATACAGCTGTGAATAGGATAAGCGTGTCTTAAAGTATTCTGCTCTCTGAACCGTTCATCCGCCAGGCTTTGCATGAATGAAGATATAAACCAAAACGAAACGCGGCCCCATTGTGATTTAGATATAGGAACCAAGGCTCCTAAACCTAACACAGCAGGCAATTGTGGTTTTTTATAATATTTACCTGGCTGCGATTGACCATACTCAGTAGGCTCTTCAGTAGTTTCTTGTGAAAAATATATGCCTATGTCGTAAGAGTCCCAGTCTAAAGGAGTGGCATATTTATAATTTCTATTGTCGCCAAACTCAGCCTTGTTAAGTATACTTACTTTTGAACCAGTAAAATCATCATTATCATGTAGCATACGATTTACGAACCTTTTCGGTTCAATATACTCTACAATAGGTAATGTAAAAGAATAATCAGAACCAGAACGCGTAAAAGTTATAGTCGAGGTGCTCCTTGAAGATTCAGTGTAATCTAACCAAAGACCTACAGAAGAAGAAGAGTTACTTACGTGAAGAGTTAGCGTACGTATATTATACAAAACTATAAACGCGCCATGCAAATCAGAACCCTTAATTATATACGCGTATTTATCTGTATCGCTTTCTGTCACAGAATTAACACTCGGAGACCCATAACATATCGCAGCGCTTATACTACATCTGAATACATAAAAAACTGATGTATCAATCTCATTTGCATCAATAGTTTTAGGTGTTAACGTGAATCCATGTACGCTATTAAGAGTCGTTAAATTATCTATAGGTTCACATTCCTGCTCCCAATATACGCCTTCTGCAAAAGAACTTATTACTTTTTCTCCGGGTGTATATATTTGTAACACAGGTCTTTTATAGTATTTCAGCTCTTGTATTTCAGGAGCAAGTTTTATGAGGTCAAATTCCTTATCGAGACCAGCAAGCACATCTTCGTACGCATCTACAGTATCAAGTTTGACTTCAACAATTTGGTCATCTATATTAAACTTGCATTTTGTTTTAGTAAATTTGCCTTTGAAAAAATCTTCGAATTGAGCAGTGCCTGCATTATACTTCAGTATATTCACATAAAATATAGTATCAAAAGCTGCCTTTACTATTCTATCATAATCTGTTTTTACAAATTTGAGTTTGCCATCGAGCTGAGCTCTGAAGAATACTTGCTTACTCTCTTTTTCATATTTGAGAGATAGCTTATCATCGTATATAGGATAAGTCTGCTGGCTGTCTCCATTAATCTCAAGCATAAATTTATAATTATCCCTCATAGCAGTTAGCTTTTAATAGTTCTTTTTATATTCTTGTAGTATACTATCCTTGTGCCGTCAGGTAAAGTATGCAATTGAGAATCACCTTGCTCCCTAATCTTACGTACATCGCCCTCAAGCTTAGACAAGTCTACTTGGTCTGTACGCGTTGTATAGAAGTCGAGTGCTGCGCCGTTATTGAAAGCGTTGAGGAATTTCTCCTCAAATGTTCCTTTATTAAGGCTATCGACTATATCAGGCAGTATTCGCTTATACCGTTTAGTATTTCGCTTATTTATAATAGCCATTGCCTCGCCGCCTTCTGCTACCATACTCTTACCCCCTGAATTAACTGTCCCGAGCGGAATATCGTTTCCTGACGCATGCGAGCCGCCTTCAAGGAACTCAAGACCTCCTTCCCCATAAGTCTGCTTAGCAACTTGTGCTGCCTTAACCTGAGAGGCTATAAATGACGCAAATAGAGCAGCAGTAGCAATTCCAGCAAGAACTATAGACGCAGGGCCCATCGTACTATATGAAGCCCAAAGTCCAGCAACAGCAGTTACGAGAGAAGAAGCTTGTGTAGTGGCGTCAAGAGCTTGTTGTTTCTTTCTCGCTTGTTCGAGCATCTTCAGCTTAGCGTCTTCATTCTTTTTTTCCTGCTCAAGCTCTTTCCTTGCAGTATCAACACTATTAGCGTATCCATTATTACGAGCCTCAATCTCAGCGTCATAAGCTGCTTGAGCAGCCGATACCCGCTCTTGGGCGGCTTCTACCGCTTGCTCTGCTGCTTCTATCTCAGCTTCAATTATCTGGGACAGGCCATCAATAACAGCGTCAACGGCAACATTAAAGGCTTCGATACCTTCCTCGTCAAGGCCTAATGCTTCAAGCAGTCCTCCCGCAAAGCCATTCTCATTTACGCTATACATAAAATTCTCGAAGCCAGAGACTTTACCATCTTTACCAGCTAACTCAAATTTTTGATTTTCTAACTCTACTTTTTGGAGCTTAAGTTGCGCAACCTGCTCTTTAGACAAATTAAGCTGGTTATTATAATACAATTCAAGCTGCTTGTTTACATCGAGTAATTGTGTATCAATCTCATACACCTCCCGTCTAAGGGAACCTTCTGTGCCTACTACCCTACGGGCCTGCCTACGTGGCTTACCTCTACCTTGCTCTGCTGTTCTTATCAGGTTAGCTGTTGATGTTGTACGAGTAGCTCGTGAATCTGACAAAGCAGTCGCGCCGCGGGCCTCACGTGCAAGCTTTTTATAGTACTCAATTATCTCATTGACGTTTTTCTTTTCTGCGTCGGCTACCATTTCGTTGGCTAATAAAGCCGCTTGCTTCTCGAGTTCAATAGCCTGCAGTCTTAATGCTAATTCATCCTCGGAGCCCTCTTGCGCAAACTCAAGGCGATAATCCAGCATTTCCTTCTCAGTGTTTATACGGGCTATCTTCTCCTCAGTTAGGATATCAGAAATTATCTGGTCGTACGCTACCTCAAATTTTGCCAGCAAAGCCACAATCTTTTTATTCTCCTTTTCAAGAATAGCTATTCTTTCTGGAGTTAATTCCTTAAGAATCTTTTTCTCTTTAGTAGTTAAACTCTTCTCATCTTTAAGGCGTAAATCAAGAATTTTCTGATTTTCACGTTGTATTTCAGTAAGCCTGTTTACTTCTGAGTTATACTCCTTTATAGACTCTTTCTCTCTCTGCCTAAATGAATCTCGCATACTCTTTACTTGCTCTTTATCAGCAGATTCAGATATTTTAATACGCATTTTAGCGATATAATCTTCAAGGCTATAGTTAGACTCGCGGTCAGCTTTATCGCGCTTTGTATAGAGACCTAATATCTCATCAGAAGCGTCTCTTGCAGCATCGCGGAGCTTGAAGATTGCGTTAATCTCTGAGTTTATAGCGTCAATCTGTTTGTCAACATATCTAAGGGATGCGTCATAGGTAATTTGTGCGTTCTCTCGCACACCTACGGCGCCTGCTCCGCCAGAGTAGCCTATAGTCGGAGAGCCACCAGCAGCTAAAACATTTGACACGGCAGAAGTCTTAGGGCCTTCAGATTCAATCTTCTCTCGCTCTACTTCAAGCTTTAACAGTTCAGTATATTTCTTTTTTGCGAGCTCCTCGGCCGCAGCGGCTTTCGCTCTAAGCATAAAGGCTTTTCGTACAACAGCCGTATTGCGCACAAATAACTCCTCGGCGTCTGCTACGCCTGTCATGGCTACGTCGAGCTTAGACCAAGCACTTTCATTATCTTTTATCCACTTTGTTTTTTCGGCTTCTGTTTTTAGGGTCTTCCATTCACGCTGTAGCTTACGAACAGTAACCATATTATCATCAAAGCCATGTGCGTTAGTATTAAGTTCTTTATTTACAGCTTTTGTGGCTTTACGTAAATCATAAAGAGCGCTTGTGCCCTTAAACAAAGAGCCTATCCAATTAAATATCTTTTCGCCCCAAAGCGTAAAAACAGTTACAGCTAAAACTAACGCAGTGCGCCATGAAAATATAGACTTTATTACTTTTTTAATAGGCTTATCAAGCTTAGCTATTTCAGCAGTAATCTTCGCCGTATTTTTACTGACTACGTTACCGGCCTCATCAAACACAGTATTAGCTGCTTCAATACTTGCTTTTTGTCCCTCAAAAACCTGCTTTTCTGCGGCATACATATCCGCGAAAATAGGGATGTTATTAGAAATAGCTAAGAAAAACTGGTCAAGCCCCATACGTAGAGTAGGAAGCTCTCGTATAACTTGTTGTACTGATTGACCTAAGCCGTCGAAAGCGGACTTATAATTACCAACATTAAGTGAATAATTACCAGTAGACTCTTGATAAGCGGCCATTTGAGCACGTAGACTTGCTGCTTTTTTAGCCAGGCTATCATATTCTATGGACTGTTCTCGCTGTTCTGCTGTAAACAATTCCATTTTTGCTTTAGTAGCCTCATATTGTATAGCCAAATCTTTATACGCAGAACCTGCATATACGACTTCTTTAGCTAATAGCCTATTTGCAGTTTGCTGCTTTTTTATTTCTTCAGTAAGTTTAGCTAGTTCTTTAGCTTCGTCGGATTGTTCAAAAGCTAACTTTTGCTGCGCTTTCTCTAAGTCGGTAACTTCAACTTTTTCCGCTTTTCTTTCTTTAGTCAGCTCGCGTATCTGAGCCCGAAGTGCTAATACTTGTTTTCCTTCCTCTGATTGCCAGTAAGCAAGCTGCTCCTCGGTTTTCTGAAGTAAAGTCATTGATTGCACAACAGGCCTTATGGAAGCATTAAGAGCTTTGAGCTCGGCATTTTTCGCTCGCAAGTCAGCTATAACTTGTCCTCCAAAATCAGCGTCTTCGCGTTCAGCTTTAGTGAGCGACCTAAAAAAAGACGTGAGCTCTTTTATTTCGGCTTTCAGCTTATCGTATGAAGTTGCCGCAGCCTGTATCTGCTGCTTTTGGTCTACAGTTGCCCTATTAGCATCTCGTGTCTGAGCTTTAAGCCAAGCTACTTGTTTACCTGTTTCAGACAATGCAAAGCTCAGTTCCTCTTGCGCAGCAGCAAGTCGTGCCGCAGATTTAGAGCTCTCATCTATAGCTTGCCTGCCTTGACGAGTAGCTCCACTTACGCTTCTAAGCGATGCTGCTAAAGAGGCCGCAGTCTGTTTCATAGAAGCCGCTGCATTTGCATATAAGCTATCAAGTGCTGAGATACTTTGTATCAGCTTATCGATTGTGCCATCAAGCTGCACAAGCTCGCGCTCTTTAATTATTCCGTCTTCCATACTTAGTGCTTTTTGTGTTTTTTATAGGCTTTCTGTTCGGCTTCTAATTGCTTCTTTATATTATCTAACGTGCTATAAAATTCAAGAGTAGTCATACTTTTAGCATTAAGGCTCGTCTTCTGAGCAATAAGAACACATAAAGACTCAAATTGCTTATCATATTTTATTTCTACAGACTCTTCGCCGCTAAAAGAATTTGGTTTATGTAGGCTGAAAAGATAGTCGTCTATTTTAGCAATCTCTTCGGCATTGGCTTTCTCTTCTATTATGCCTTCTAAAACTAATAACGTTCTACGTTTCAGCCTATCATAAACTTCCTTCTCTCGTAGATTTAGAAAATCTTGCGGAAAATACAGCTCGAGTTCAAGCGTTATTTTTTTTTTAATCTTGGCCAGTAAGTCAACAAGCCAAGAGCGCCTTACTGTTCGTAAGTCATCCAAAATGGATTTAAGATTCTCATCCGATAGGTCTTCTACCTTCTTACCATCAATGCTACATATTAAGGCAGCAAATGCCATGTGTTTAGGTGAAATACCGCTGGCAATCATGTACAAATTTTGCCTATAATTTTGTAGCTCCTGTGATGCTTTTGTAAGGTCTGTTTTTATATATTTAGCAAGCTTGGTTATATGCTCGTCTATATCATTTATGTCAGACCCTATGCCTGCATCAATCAAAAGGTACTTATTATATTTCTGAAAATTTATTATAGGCAATTCATCTATACTATCGTATAGAAGTAAAACCTTTTTATTAACTATTACTTTTTTCATAGCAAAAATCGTGTTAAAGGTGTAGAAAACAGCGGAATTAACATAACTGTTATATCACAAAGGCAAACAGCAACAACCGCCGTAATTAAGCAAGATACCCAAAAGCTAAGGCAAAAATCACAGTCAACTAACCGAGAAATAAGCTTAATTGAACACTTCTCGATTATATAATTACGAATACCTAATTTATCTAAAAGCAGTATTATAAACGCTGCTAAAAGCGCTGTACAAATTATGTGATAAATAACTAACATACCTCTTGAATTGTTAAAGTAAACTCTATTCGCAAACCCGCATAAGGATAACTAAAAAATTGCTTATCAGTATTTAGCTTCTCAACAGAATATCCTTTGTATATATTTTCAGGTTTTTCATAAATCTTCGTTATATTTATCCTATTTCGACCTTTAAGAAAACCAGGCGTAGTAAGAAGACGCAAAACCTCATCTTTAATCTCTTCGCTGTGTAAGAAAGCATCATCTTCATAAATACTACTTAGGTCATACCAAAATACCAAAGCGCCGTCTAAAACAATCTGAGGCCGTGAGGGTATGCTAAAAGAGACTTCTTGCGGGTCATAAAGGTCGAACCAGGAAAAGTTACCAATATTATCGTTTGGTAAAAGAGACATATACTCACCTTGACCAGTATATACAGCCGGATATGCTATTTTTCTACCTGTATCTGAGTACTCTATCTGAGTGTCTGCTTTCCCGAAAGCGCAGTCAAGCCAAGATAACTTGCTCGTTAGAGCTTTCTGCATATCCTGTATAAACTTATCCAGTAAGACTGGTTTATCTTTGTAATTTATCTGTATCCGCTCTCTCATAGCACTGCTTCTTTTAATCTCTTAGCTAATTCTGGCCTAATAACTTCGTCTAATATATAACTAAGATTTTCGTTTGTAAGTCTCAATATTCTGGGTCCGTATTTCTTTTTCAGATGCTTAAATTTATCATCGCTGGACGTTAAATAAAAACCGCCTTTATCAAAAACTAAGTATATTGAATTATAAAATTCGCCTGTATCTCGTAAAGTTACTCTATCGATAGGCTGACCTTTTCTAACTTTTCTAAACTGAGTATTTAGAGTATACGGTGCAAAACTATCAAGTCTGATACCTCTACCGTCTATACCCTCATCGTAGAGCTGGTCGGCAGTAACAGTAGATATTATAATATCTGCGTTTTCTTGTACAATATCGGCTAAGTTATTGTGTAAGTTCTCCTTGAACCTACGCAATCTATATTCTAAGTTTCTAATAGACGTATTATAATACCTGCGACTCATACTGTCCTATACTTAACTCCATTGTTTTTGCAAAAAAGGCATACTCTATCCAAGCCGGACATATTCAGCTTAATTGCTTTATAGGTGAGGTCAAGCTGATAGTTTAAGCCTGACTTTTCGAATGATGAAGAACTGCCCTCGAGCTCATATAATATATCATGCTTAGACGCGTTTATAGAATGCCTATTTGTACGCACGCTTGGATTAAACGCAAATTCTCGCAAAACATCTACTGCAAACTGAAGCTGTATTACATCTTGGAATAAAACGTCATTGCTTATAATAGTATCGGTTATATCACAATATACTGATACATCTAAGTTAAGCCCGAAGTTAGAAGAATAATCATAGTTATTATTCTCTATATCCCACAACTCAAAAGCTCCTTCTGACTCCTTGGTAGTAAACGGATGTACTTCCAAATATTTTGACCAAGCTTGCCAAGCAATAAACTCATTGCGTGAACATGACCGGCACGGTCCTTTAGACCAGTCGCGGTCTTTCCTTATAGCCTCACTACCCTCAGGAAGTTCAGACTGTTTATAGCACAGGTACCAGCTTCCGCCTGCTTCTATATCCATGCTCTCGTATGGCAAAAACATATCTTGCATAGTGAACCATTCAAAGCCTGCTGTCCTCTTAGTAAGAGTGACCACCTGAACAGGACTTGGTTTACTTGAGTGCATCAAATAAAGCACATATTCGCCAGGTTTTGTGAACTGTAAGCCTATTTTATTTATTTTGAGTGTAACGCCTTTTGACCTTATCGGAATAATCTCGAAGCCTGCAATATTTGACCTATTAGGTATAACGTCAGTTAACCTACCTGTGCCGTCAAATAGCACCTTGCTTTCGCAAAGAGCCTTAGCTGTTCTTTCAGAAACTTTTTCAGACCAAAAACGATTTATCGCTTTAGATATACTATCTTTGGTTTTTGCTTCAAGCCACTCTGAGAATAGAGATGTCTCGGCCCAGTACTCAGGCATCTGGTCAGGGACACCTGGCACGGTGTCTTGTTTAGCTTTATATAACCGACCTGCATAAGATACGACGGCTCCTTTTTTATAGGACTGTGTTCTGGCTACAGCGTTATATTCAGGGTATACACCGCTTGTCTCCAGTTTACTAAAATCAGGGGCTATGCTCATTAGGTTATCCAACGTTATTAAAGGATGTGCTTGCTGAAAATATAAACCTGACCTACTCTCTGTAAGAGTTTCACATATAGTTACACCTAACAAACTTGGCCCTGGTTTCCAGCCAACCAAGTGTAATAGCTTATCTTGTATCTCTTTATGCCGTATCATATTCCTTATTTTTAGAATTGTGGCTATTCGCCGAGTCGAACGGCGTCTTGACCTCGAGCTGAGACTCTTCGAGTTGTGCCCCGTTACACTATATAGCCATTTAAGAAGACAGGAAGTGAAGGCTTATTACTTCCCCACCTCCTGCCAAAAAAGCTGATAACAATTTACCAGATTACTGCTGTTGGCCAACCACTACAACTGGCTTACCATAGGCAGCGTTTTCGCTTGATACGTTGAACGCCAAGATTGGACTTGGGTTTGTCTCAGGGTCACTGTTGTAAGCAGTAACAAACGCTACGTCAACTGCGAAGCCGTAGTGCTCCTTACGAGTACGAACCATGTCAGCTGTAGCCTCTCCAGCGATTCCGCTGTAGTCTCCCACTGAGTCGTAGAAGTAAGTACCAACTGGCAGGTTGAGCAGAGGAAGAGTAGCCATACCCCACTCATGACCGTCTCCGGATACTGTACCGAGCAAGCTATCGCGCTCGAAACGAGTGAGCATGCCGATTGAACCCTGATTAACGGCGTAACCCTGCGCATACTTGCCTTCAGCAGCTGCGAGATGGTTAGTCAAGTGGACAATCTTGCCGGCAAACTCGTTCTGCTTGTTGACGTCATTGTAAAGTCCATGCTGAGCGAGCTTGTTCATGATGCTCTGTACTCCTGCGTCGCCCACAATGTGAAGCTGTCCGTAGAAGTCGTTTGCTCCCATCATAACTTCAAGGTCTCCGAATACGTTCTCACGCTCTGTCCACTTAGCGTTTACAGTGTTAGCTGAAAAATCGTAGAGAAGAGGGTTCTTGAGAACAGTTGTCTTTGCAGCAGCGAGCGCAGCAAGCGCATCCTCGTCAAGCTTTTGCGCAAGCTTGTAAACATACTTCATCATCTTGGTGTCGAAGTCACGCTGGATGCCGATTTCATTGTTCATGTACATAGCCGGAGTGATTGTGAAGCCCCAAGCGTAAGTCGCGAACGTGATAGTGATAAAACGAGAAGTATTCTCGCTGTCCTGAATTGTCAATGTCCTGGTGTTACCTATTGTAACATCCTTGTCATAGTCAATTACAGGAGTCTGAAGAGTTGTTCCGATGGAGACTCTTGCCTTCTCTTTAAGCTCTTCAGTAATAATGCCAGTAGGGTCATTGGACTGCACCATGAACGCGTTGAGCGCTCCATACCTACTCGCACGGTACTCGAACTTGTCAACATTTGACTTTGCGAGCGTGTTCTGAATACGAGTTAAAACTAAGCTCATGATTTTGTTAATTTTTATTGGTTAAACATTTAACGCTATATGGTGCATTACCCTTTTACGCCGAATAGCATTTTTTTTCTTTATCTTATAGGAAGACTTGATACATTGTTCTCTGTACCGAGTTTAGTAACTTGCTCGCCAAACTCCTGTGAGTCACGAGTCAGACCAGTTGCCAAAAGATGCGCTTCAATAGCCTTGTAGGCTTCAACCTGTGTTTTAACACCGGAGAGGTCGAGAGTTAAACCACCTTGACCATGTGTAAAGCTGCCAGTGCCTGTTCCTGACTGCTTACGACCAGTATCTATAACATCCTTAATAGATGTCTCAAGCACCAACTCTTGGAGCGTGTACGGGTTGAGATTGTTGTTTGGGTTGTTGAGGATATTACCGTCAGGCCCCCTAAGAACGAGCTTCTTTCCGCCATTTCCGTCTTCTATGAAATCAGGTGTTCCTTTTGAAAGGACCTCGGCTTTAGCCGCGCTGAGCAGAGTCTTTTGAATAGCTTCAGTAATACCGTCCTTAAACTTAAGGCCTGCAGTAGCCGCCTGGAATGCGTACTCTATATGCGTATCTTTAAGGTCTTTATCTGCCTTATCCTTAGCCGTTTTAAGCTCGGCCTCCTTGGCAGTAAGCTTTGCTTGCAACTGACTTACTTGTGTTTTAGCATCCTTGAGTTGCTGTGTCAGGGTTTCATCAGCCGCTCCTTTTTCAAGCTTAGCCTGCAGCTCTGTTACCTTTGCATTAGCTGCGTCAAGACTTGACTGGATAGTCTTAACTGATTCTGCCTTACTCTTATACTCGCTAAGAATACGCTTTGCGTAGTCATAGCTCTTTTCACCATCATTCTTCTTGACACCTGTTATATTAAAAATATCGGTATCATACTGACCGTGCAAAGCCCCTATTTTGGTACCTATGACTGTATTCTCGTCATTTTTGGACATCTCAGCAATGGCTGAAAACTGTGCGTCAGTAAGCCCTGTAAGGACTGTGTTTTGTCTCAGTGTTTCTACTGTTAGCATAGTCTTGCTTGTTTACTTAGGGTTACTTACTCTCTTCTTTTTCTACGTACTGCGCAGCCTCTCCGTACGGGTCATGCAATACTTTCTCGATTGTATAACCGAGATTCCTGAAGCTTTTCTTAAAAAGCTGCCACTCAGCGAATGTAAAAATCTGAGGCATAGCCTTTACAAGCTTCTTACCTGTATCTGCGTCATACCTTTGACCTTTGACAATCATCAAGTGTACGCACTTCTCGGTTCCAGCTGGAACTGTTAAAGGCGCTTCTGGAGAACTCTTTTCCTGCGCAGCTTCTCTCTCCTTACGAGCCTCGATATAATCATCGAGGTCTACGAGGAACTCAACGCATTCGTCAAGCTCATTCTGCTTTTCGTCGTTCCAGTCCTTGTTGGACTTTTTCTGCTTTTCGAGGTCTGCCTTTGCGGCTTTAGCGTTAGCTTTAATCTTCGCTACCTCTTCGAGACTCATCGGGTCTAACTGTTGTTGGCTGAATTTCTCTAACATATTCTAAAAGTTTAGTTTGTATGATTTTAACTTTTTTGTTCATTGGCACGTTTGAAGCAAACTCAATTATGTTAATATTCTCACGTTCAAATCTATCAATGAGGTTTATAAAATGAACTTTAAGCATTACAAATTGTTCCTCTAAAAGGCCTTTATCATAAAGTTTTATGACCTCATCTAAAGTTCTATGGGGGTAAGGCTCGAGTTGCTTAAGTATCAGCATTCTCTGAAGCATCAGAGGATTGTTTTTATACTCCACCTCGAGTATTTGCTGCGAAATAGCGTCCAACTCTGAGTTTGAAGCGCCGTTTACTTTCGCTTGGTTATACTTTGTGTAAAGTTCTTTTATAGTAAACACGTAAAACTCAGTACCTAAGTTAATAGATGATGATATGAAACTATTTCCATACCTGAGTTTGCATACTGTGTCTTCAACAAACTTTTGAGCTATTTCAAAATTAGCCTTAAGAGCATTCAAAACGGCTGTCTTACTTTCAAAGTTAGCCGAAACTTGCGTTTCGTTTATAGCTTCTTTTTCGCTTACTGTCCCCCCAGACCCTACTACAGATACGATAATCTCGTTTTTAAGACGCTCGCACTCCTTGACATTATAATCGAGAGACTCTCTGTCAATAGTAGTAATCTGTACTGGATTACGCATATCAGCTATACCTTCATGCTGATTTGGAACTGGAACCTCCAGGAAAGAACCCGGACCCGCTATACGCTTCTCGCTGCAGCAAGGACACTTCTGAACAGTGCCATCGCTAAGTATTTTATAATCGCCGTTTGAATTACGCAAGAAGCCACCATCACAATATTCGCCCGTCTCGTTATTTTCAAAGTTACAGTCTGCTTCGTATGCGCTATATATAGGATAAGGCGCGTACAAATCAAGATGCTGCTTTGATAATGCGAAGAACAGGTACCAATCTAAATTAGATAGCTCTTTTGTAAGCGGGTTTTTCTTGAGGTCCTTATCTTTTTCATTAAGCTGGTCTGACCAGAAAAATCTGGCCGGACAATAGCCTAAATCATGAGGAACTTCAGCTATAATACTCTCAATAACATTATCTTTGAGCTGATAGAGTCTGTACATAGACTCATCAAAAACAGCTAACTTATCGCCAGGTTGTTTGAAAACAATCCAGCTAAGCTCTGCTCCCTCTCGCACCTCATAGTCTACTACATTTTCAAGTTCAAGCCAATAAAAATAGGGCTCTGGCCTAAAACCGTTTTGCTCTTGTGGCAAGTCTACTATAAGGATACTATTAGGGGACACCTGCATGCGTTTCCAACCTTCCGTCTTCCACACCTCTGGCTCGCGGAGCTTTTCTCTACGATACTTTGCCCAATCTTCTTCAAGTTCTGAGCTGGTAAATTGGTAGAAAGCCGAGGAATTGCGGCTATGAAAGACGCGCTCAAGCTCCCTGTATACGTCTTCTGCAACGGCATTGGTGGGAAGCGGAAACTTGAAAAGACGCATAAATACGTTATACTTGTCTACAGGTAATAACCCTTTAACCCAATCAAGAAATTCTGTCGCGGGTTGACTTATATCAAATATAGAGATATTAGGCTCAGTGTGGAATCTGAGTCTTTTTTGCAGTTTTATCGCCTTATTTATAAGCGGACGCTTCTTAGGCTTCTGCAGAATCTCTTTTATTTGTTTTAAGTCTAAGGCCATACTCTTCGTCGTAAACGTAATTACTATTTGCTGGCAACTGCCATCCGCCGTTCTTAAATTCGCCCATGTCCAAGAGACGTTCGGCGTGTGCGACACCGAACTCTCTTGACATATTGAGCTTTGGGACAACGAGTGTAACAGTTGGTGATTTCTTAGGTCTCATGTCCTTTTAGTTTTTTTACTCAGCAGAAGCGAGGTCTGTGAGTGGATTGTAGTCCATATCTTCGGCCTTGACCATAACAAGCTTGTCACTCCAGTTAGGGAAGAAGCTCCACTTAACGGTATTGCTGTCTGGCTCTTCAAAGCCGCCGAGCTTTTTGTCTCCTACGAAGAACTTACCAATCGGAATAGGCATGTAAGCAGTAGGCTCTGCTGGGTCATCAGCATGCGCGCCGATATTTCCGTTCTCGTCGATAAGGAACACGCCTATGTTCTCGCACTGAAGCTGCTTCATAGCCGCTACAGTAAGCTGGCTCTCTTGGTACATAATACCGTCGAAAGAAGTAGGCTCGCGACCGATGATAATCTCGACACCGCCAAGAGTCTGGTTTCCGCCGCCGAATGTACGCTCTGCGCCTGGCTCGGTAGTAGGGTTCTGAATGTAAGGTGAAACTACCATCTTAGTGCTGTCGGTCGCTGCGATAAGCGCTGCAAGCGAGGCCTTCGTAGTAAGGTCTGCTATACTATTTTTTTCACCGGCAGACTTGTAGATACGCTGAAAGATAACTTTCTGAATCTGTCCGAAACTCTCTTTGCACTCTGCAATATTGAGGTCAGGAAGCATTGCGCCCTGCGGACATCCACAATTAAGTCCCATAATTATAAAAATGTTAAAAGGTTAATTATTGTCGGGGCCGCTACCCTTAACTGGCCTCTATTATTATACTCACCTACAAATATAATACAAAAAAATGAAATAAAAAAATATTTTTAGACATTTTTTCAAAATTTAGCCAACCAAGCTCAATTTTCCTAATTTCTGGACTTTATTTTCTTCCGTCTTGCCTTCTTGCTGTGCATTTCATATACTCCTGTCAGGCAGTCTGGCGCGTCATCATGTTGGCTCTTCTTCTTATTATCCTTTCTATACGACATAAGAGCTGAGTGGAATTTAGGCCATTTGCGCTCCCAGCCTTCTGGGAAGAGAATATCATTCTGTACAGCACCTGAACACGAGAAAATACGCGTCATTTTATTCTGTGACTGTGTAAAGGTGGTCACGCAGCAGTGGAAGTTCTTATATATTATACGTAATAGCCTTTTTACATTACGTGCAAAGCCACGGCCTCCGTTATTGGACTCAATAAGGCAGTCAACAGTATTATTAAGCGTAAGCATCTCAGCCTGTTTAGGTTCTGTAACCTCCATAGGCGCGTCTGTGAACAGCACGTCTGTTACATACACAAATTCAGGTGTATCTATAAAACATATAGAGCAGTGCTTATCGGCTCCGGTATCTGCTGTGTCGGTATAATTCCAACGATGCGCCGCTCTCAGCCCAGTTGGTAGCATATCTGGAGTGTATGTACGGAAGCCTCTTGAGTACATCAGGCCTTCTCTCGGTGACGGGTCCTGACCATACTGCGTATCAAAGACTATAGGGTCAATCTCTCTGAGCTTATATAACTCTTCAAGAGTGTGCTTCATTGGCCACAAGGCGCTCTCCTCACCAGTTTCAGGGTCTACCTGAATAGCCGGGAGGGAAAGCACTGTCCACTCCTCGGGTTCTTTCTCCATAAGATAGCCGCACAAGTCATGTTCATGCAGCCTTTGCATGATTATGACGATAGGCGTATTCCTTGAGTTGACACGGTTACGGATAGTGTTCTCGAAGCGTGCATTAATGCGCTCTCTGACGACGTCGGACTCTGCATCTTCGGGCTTCATCGGGTCGTCTATAAGAATCGCGCCCTGAAAGACATTAGACTTAGCCCCTATCATGTCGAATATCTGGTCAAGCTTAGCGGCTTCTTCTTCAGGCATCTCGTTGAGTAGCCAGTCGTTGAGCATTGAGTCAAGTTTCTTCGGGTCCTCATCCACATTACCTGCACCGAATCCTGTTACCTGTCCTTGAGTTGATACCGCGTAGAGCTCTCCGCCTGCTTTAGTCTTCCACCGTTTCGCGGAGCCTTTTTCTGAAGCCAAGGCCGATTGCGGAAACAGAGTGGTGTACAAGTCCTCTCGCATAATGTTACGCACTGTATCAGAGTTATCGTTGACGAGCATATCTGAATAAGAGAGGTGTAGAAAGCGGCACTTAGGGTTAAGAGCAAAGCACCATGAGATGAATGACTTAATAGCCGTTTCAGTTTTACCGTATCGAGGAGGCATATTAATGATAAGGCGCCTGCACTTGCCGTCAACGACATCCTGCAGAGCCCTGAAGATACGCTTATGATGAGTTGAGACTATAAAAGACCGGCGATACTGCGCAAGGAACATCGCCTTGGTGTACTTCTCGAGGGATGTCAGCAGCTCCAGGCGTAGCATCTCTTTAGGATTAGCTATGGCCTGCTGGGCCGAGTCAGCGGTCACTTGCCTCTCTGCTATTTGATTAAAGGTGGACATAGGTTGATTGGACATAGACGTATCACTTTATAAGGGTGTCGCGTAATAATATATAGGCTTCGCGCGATATAGGCGTTCCAGGTATAAGGCCTTGTTCAGTGCCAGCACCTGAAGGAGCATCCTGTAACAGGCCTCCTTTGCCGAATATCCTGTCCCAAAGGTCCTCAACAAGGACCATGCTGCCGAGCTTCAAGTCATCTTGCAGCCTCTTGACGATTATCTTAATGACGACCGGCACTTTGGGGTTATTGGCTACAGCTTTGAGTTGCGCCTCATTACACGTCAATAGCGTAGCGAGGATATTAGACATATCCGTTTTAGACAGGCGCATGTTGAGGTTAAGGTTGAGCGAGCCTAAAAGGCGTGTGACGTCAGCCTTTGTAGTCGATGTAAGCACAGCCAGTTTCTCTGGTGCGGTCGCGGTCGGTGAAGCTATAACCTCTTTAGCTATAAGGTCCGGGACAAGTGACTTAGTGTCTTCGCGTATCTCTGCCTCTATAGCTGCTTCACGCGCGGCCTTCGCAGCTTCAATCTCTTCTCGCGCACTAAGCAGCTTATGTGAATACTCCGTCCGGCCTTCTGGAATTCCGGCGGCTATGCGTTTAGCCTCAAGAGTAGCTTTGCGTTTAAGCTTAGCTAACTCTTTTGCGGTCTTATGGTACATTACTTTCTCGGCCGCTTTTTCTACGCTCTCAGCTCGAGCATTCGACATATCATCATTTATGCCGGTAGGCCTGTCCGGAAGGAGGGCCTGAATATCAGCGGAAAGGGTCTCTTTTGTCATATACTTATAAATTATGTATGCGTTCTGCAAATATAAAAAAGTTTTTTGAAATATGGAAATTTTTTTATTAAAAGCTTTTTACCACAGAGAACTCTACTGTTTAGGGCGGGAGTGCGGTTGGAGAAATGAAGGCATTTTAGGTGGAACTATGGATGGCTGTGAGCCTGTTCAGTAGGGAAGGAGAGGGGAAAGGGGTAATCTGTGCGCCTTTTTGCGAGGTAAGATTATAGGAATATAGCCTAATTGGCTGGTTTCTAAGGGGTTAAGGGTCTCGACAAGTCAAAAATATAAAAGGTGTAAACAATAATAAACAAAGTAAACAAAAGATTGTTTATCCATAAGTGATTGATTTTGAATGATTTAGGCTATAATAAACAATGTAAACAAAAAATACTATAACTGGCTTAAGCTAATTTTATCAATTTTTATGAAACATAATTGTTACATTGAAAAAATTGAAAAAGTCCATATTACCTATAGGGAAACACTGTTTACATTGTTTATTGTTTCTCGCCGAAGGCCGAAAAAGTTGAAAAATTATTGTTTACATGTTGACGTAAATGATTGATTTTCAGCCAGTTAGGACGTAAACAATAAAAATTTTTGTTGTTTATAGAAAAAATTCCTATTGTTTCTTTGTTTCCATTGTTTAC
>JAZNQX010000082.1:0-4314 GCA_045590395.1 Acutalibacteraceae bacterium | reverse complement strand
CGGTTCTTCTAAGGACGGTATAAATCTTGAAATTTATACAAACGGACGTCCAAGACTTTATTATAAAGTTGGTTCTATTGGATACTCTTATGTATTCAAAACCGATATTCGTTCCGATAATATCACACATCTTGCTATTACTATTGACGGAAAGATTGCCACACTTTATATAGACGGCGTTATGAAAGAAACCGCAGAGCTGACTGTGGGTATACCCAAGCTTACAAGTGGCTTCTATATCGGCAACGACCAAAGAGCCGATAATGCCCATTACTTCAAGGGTACTATTTATTCAGTAAATATGTTCTCTGATATCAGAACCGCAGAAGAGATTGCTGTTGACGCAATTGCGGTAACAAATGATACAGAAGGTCTGATTTATTCTAAAAGCTTTATAACCCAGTAACACAAAAACCCGCTGATTCCTTAGAATCAGCGGGTTTCTTTATATTTTAAGTATCAGGTCATTTTTTCCTGTTTTACCTTGTGGTCTATAATATGGCGAGAAGCAAGTTCGTTTTTAATATCCGAAACGCTTATTCCCATTTCCACCATCATAACCATTATGTGATACATAAGATCGGATACCTCATAAACGGTTTCGGCTTTATCGTCAGCCTTAGCGGCAATTATTACTTCGGTTGATTCCTCTCCAATTTTCTTTAAAATCTTATCTATGCCTTTCTGGAACAAATAAGTTGTATAAGAGCCTTCGGGAAGTTCATTTTTTCTCTGCAAAAGCAGTTTGTAAAGACCTTCGGTAGAAAATTCGTTTAGTTCCTCGCTGTGCCAAAGCTCATTAAAGAAGCAGGAATTTTCTCCGGTATGACAAGCGGGGCCGTCCTTTTTAACAACCACCGTTAAGGCGTCATTATCACAATCAGCGGTAATCGATACAATATGCTGATAATTTCCACTGGTCTCACCCTTAAGCCACAGTCCTTGTCTGCTACGGCTGTAAAAACAGGTGAGCCCTTTATTGATAGAAATTTCAAGACTTTCTTTATTCATATAAGCAAGGGTTAAAACCTCTTTTGTGTCAGCATCAACTACAATAGCAGGTATAAGCCCTTTTTCGTCAAATTTAAGTTTATCTATACTTATCATTATTTTAACCTCACAATAATACCATTGTCATTAAGCTCGTTTTTTAAATCCTTTATCTTTACTTCACCAAAATGGAAAATAGAAGCCGCAAGACCTGCATCAACACTGGGTATAGTTTTAAAAAGTTCAACAAAATGCCCTGTATTACCAGCGCCACCCGAAGCAATAACGGGCACATTAACAGCACCGCATACCGCTTCTAACATTTCAAGGTCGAAACCACCCTTTACTCCGTCGGTATCAATAGAATTTACTACTATTTCACCAGCGCCATCATTAACACCCTTTTTAATCCAGCTGATAGCCTCTATACCGGTATCCTCTCTGCCGCCCTTGGCAAAAACGTGAAAGCTGCCGTCAACACGCTTTATATCAACCGACAGCACAACACATTGGTTGCCGTATTTTTTTGCTGCACTTAATATAAGTTTCGGATTTTTAATTGCGCCCGAGTTAACACTGACCTTATCTGCACCGCATTTAAGTACTCTGTCAAAATCATCAACTGTTTCAATACCGCCGCCTACCGTTAAGGGTATAAAAATTTGCGAGGCAACCTCTTTTAAAATATCGGTAAAAAGTTGCCTTCCTTCAAAGGAAGCGGTTATATCGTAAAATACAAGCTCATCAGCGCCATTTTCACTGTAATACCGTGCTAAGTCTATAGGTGAAGAAACGTCATTTAATTCTTTAAAGTTAACACCCTTAACGACTCTACCATTTTTTACATCAAGGCAAGGAATAATTCTTTTTGTAATCATTTTGACCTCTCCACCGCCTCTTTAATATCAATGGCACCGGTGTAATACGCTTTACCTATTATAGCGCCGTATACATCGATTCTGGACAGCTCAATTATGTCGTTGATATCGGTTACACCACCCGATGCAATTATATCAATAGACAATTCATCTTTTAACCTTCTGTATAGGTCAAGATTGGTGCCCTTCATAGCGCCATCACGGGAAATATCGGTGCAAATTATGGTTTTAACACCAATACTCTGCATTTCCTTGCAGAACTCAATACCATCAAATTCAGATTTTTCGGTCCAGCCCTTTATTGCAGCCTTACCATCCTTTATATCTACACCAACAGCAATTTTATCGCCGTATTCTTTAACGGCTGTAAGTAAAAAATCTCTGTCCTTTACGGCAGAGGTGCCCAGAATTACTCTGTTAACGCCTGAACCAATATATGTATTAACGGTTTCTATACTTCGAATACCGCCGCCGATTTCAATAAAAGCATCTGTCACGCTTCTTATCTTTTTTACGGTTTCAATATTAGGGGTATTACCGTCTCTTGCGCCCTCAAGGTCAACAAGATGGAGAAACTCAGCGCCGCTCTCCTTGAACTTTAAAGCAATTTCTTCAGGATGGTCGCTGTAAACCGTCATATTATTATAGTCGCCCTTATATAAACGGACAGCCTTGCCGCCGTAAATATCAATAGCAGGAAAAATTTTCATAAATTACTCTCCGTATTCACAAAACGCTTTTAAAATTTTAAGACCTGTTTCACCGCTTTTTTCAGGATGAAACTGACAGCCGAAAATGTTATCCTTAGCAACAGCGGCGGTAATATCTATACCGTATTCCGAGGATGCAATAAGGCTTTCTTCACACTCATCAGCAAAGAATGAATGAACAAAATAAACACAATCACCGTTATTTATGTATTTAAAAAGAGGGTTATCATTTAATATTTTTAAAGCATTCCAGCCAATATGAGGAATTTTAAGGTTTTCCGGTATTCTTTTTTCCATACCTACAACCTTACCCTTTAAAAGAGCGAGTCCATCGTGTTCTCCGTATTCATAGCTTTTTTCAAAGAGCATCTGCATACCAAGACAAATACCAAGCAAAGCCTTACCCTTTTTCACCTCGTAGATAATCACTTTATCAAGAGATAAATCACGAAGTTTTCTTATTGCATCTTCAAACGCGCCCACACCGGGAAGAACAATTTTTTCTGCTTTTTTTATTATTTTTACATCCCCTGTAACGCAGATTTCTGCGCCAAGGGATTTAAAAGACGAACAGAGGGAAAAAAGATTTCCCACTCCGTAGTCAATAATTGCTATCATCAGAGAACTCCTTTAGTTGAGGGAATTTGGTTTTCAAAGCGAGTATCTACAGCTACTGCCTGTCTTAAGGCTCGGGCAACCGACTTAAATGCACCTTCTGCAATATGGTGCGAGTTTCTGCCGTCACGTTGTATGATATGTAAGGTTATATCGGCATTTCTAACAAAGGAGATAAAGAATTCCTCAATAAGCTCACTATCAAAGGTGCCGATTTTTTCACTTGGTATATCAAGTTTATAGGAAATGTACGGTCTGCCGGAAATATCAACAGCAGTTTCAATAAGTGCCTCGTCCATAGGAAGCAGCATAGAGCCGTAGCGGTTAATTCCCTTCATATCACCAAGGGCTTCTTTGAAAGCCTTACCAAGACAAATACCTAAATCTTCTGCGAGATGGTGGTCGTCTACATAGGTATCACCGTCTGCCTTAATATTAAGGTCAAAACCAGCGTGACGGGTAAAAAGAGTAAGCATATGCGTTAAAAAGCCACAGGGAAAATTCAGCTCTGCTCTTCCCTCTCCGTCAAGGTTTAAACTAAGCTCAATCTGAGTTTCAAAAGTTTCTCTGTTTATAGATGCTTTTCTCATTTTATTTCCTCCTTAATTTCTTCTACTGCCTTTATAAACTTTTTCATTTGCTTTAAGGTGCCGATTGTAATACGGTTATAATCACAAATTGCTTTATCGGAAAAATGACGAACAAGAACACCCTTTGCCTTAAGCCTTTTGTAAAGTTCTTCACCCTTTATCCAGCTACTTTTTGCAAAGATAAAATTAGCACAGGAATCTATAACCTCAAAGCCTATTTTTTTAAGTTCATTTGCGGTAAAAATACGGTTTTTAATTATCTCTTTGCATTTACTTACATAGTAGTCATTGTCGTCAATGGCGGCGGCGCCTGCTACAAGAGTTAATCTGTTTATATTGTAGGGGTTTGTTGAATACTTAATAAGCTCTAAATCACGAATGATTTCTGCATTTCCAATGGCAAAACCCAGTCGTGCACCTGCAAGGCAACGGGACTTTGAAAAGGTACAGCATACCAGAAGATTATTGTATTTTTTAGTAAGAGGGATTGCACTGTCTCCGCCAAAATCTACATAAGCCTCGTCTATAAGT
>JAZNQX010000081.1:0-2898 GCA_045590395.1 Acutalibacteraceae bacterium | reverse complement strand
GAATGTGTAAAGTTGGCGCTTAAAATGAAGGAGGAGGGCGAAAATATTTTCGTGCCTCAGCAGTTTGAAAACCCTGCTAACCCCGCTATTCAGCGTCAGGCAACAGGTATGGAGATACTAAGCCAGGTAAGTAGCGTCATTGACGGCTTTTGCTCAGGCATTGGCACAGGCGGTACAATTACGGGCATAGGCGAAACCCTTAAAGCCGCTAATCCTGATATTACTATCTGGGCGGTAGAGCCTGAAAATGCCGCAATTTTGTCGGGCGGCTCTATCGGTACACATATTCAGATGGGTATAGGTGACGGCGTTATTCCAAAGATACTTAATCAGCAGATATATGAAGATGTTTGCATAATAAAGGACGAGGAAGCAATAAAAACCGCTAAGCTTCTTGCAAGTAAAGAGGGAATTATGTGTGGAATAAGCAGTGGAACAAACGTTGCCGCCGCTATAAAACTTGCTAAAAAACTGGGCAAGGGTAAAACCGTTGTTACGGTGCTTCCCGATACGGCTGAAAGGTATTTTTCTACCCCGCTTTTTGAATTATAAAAAAAGTTAAAAAAATATCTTGCATTGGCTTGACATATGTGATATAATCATTAAGCTGCTCTAATTATGGGCAGTAATAAATTACACACATTCCGCTGTTTATACAGTAGGTGCTCTTTTGCCGGAGTTTCCTGTACTTTTGCGGGATGGAGGTTAAACCTTAGGAGGAATAAAAATGGCAGTAGTATCTATGAAACAGCTGCTTGAGGCCGGTGTTCATTTCGGACATCAGACTCGCCGCTGGAATCCGAAAATGGCTGAGTACATTTTCACAGAAAGAAACGGTATTTACATTATCGACCTTCAGAAAACAGTTAAGAAGCTTAACGAAGCATATCTTTTTGCTCGTGAGATTTCTGCCGAAGGTAAGGATATCCTTTTTGTAGGTACCAAGAAACAGGCACAGGATTCTGTTAAAGAGGAAGCTGAAAATTGCGGTATGCCTTATGTTAACGCTCGTTGGCTCGGCGGTATGCTCACGAACTTCAGCACCATTCAGAAGAGAATTGCTCGTTTAGCACAGCTCAGAGAGATGGAAGCAGACGGCACATTCGACCTTCTCCCCAAGAAAGAAACCGTAGGTCTTCAGCTTGAAATTGAAAAGCTTGAGAAGTATCTCGGCGGTATCAAGGATATGAAGAAGATCCCCGGTGCTCTCTTTATCGTAGACCCCAGAAAAGAAAGAATCGCTGTTGCAGAAGCAAAGAAACTCGGTATTCCGATTATTGCTATTGTTGATACAAACTGTGACCCTGATGAAATCGACGCTGTTATCCCAGGTAACGACGACGCTATCCGCGCTGTAAAGCTTATCGCTGAAACCATCGGTGCCGCTATTATCGAAGGCCGTCAGGGCGAACAGGATGCACCTGTTGCTACTGAGGCAGAGGCTGCTGAGGAAACTGTAGAAGAAGCAGAAGTAAAGGTTGAAGAAACCGTAGAAGCTGCTGAATAATCACGGTTATATAATTTAAGAAAAGAGGAAAAGTAAAATGGCTTTTACTGCTAAAGATGTACAGACTCTTCGTGAGAAAACCGGTTGCGGTATGATGGACTGCAAAAAGGCTCTTGTTGAGTGTGACGGAAATATGGATGCAGCTGTTGACTACCTCAGAGAAAAAGGTCTTGCTTCTCAGGCAAAGAAATCTGCCAGAGTTGCTGCCGAGGGTACAGTTGCTGCTGTTGTTAAAAACGGCGTAGGCGCTCTTGTTGAGTTAAACTCTGAGACCGACTTCGTTGCTAACGGTGATGGCTTTAAGGCTCTTGCCGCTAAAGTTGCTGAAATTGTTGCAGACGAAAATCCTGCTGACCTTGATGCACTTCTCGCTGTTTCTAAAGACGGTCAAACCGTTGAAGAAATGGTACAGGAATTATTCCTTGCCATTCGTGAGAATATTAAGATTCGTCGTTTTGTTCGCTATGAAGGTAAGGTTGTTTCTTACATTCACGGCGGCGGTAAAATCGGTGTTCTTGTAAACTTTGACACCGACGCTGCTGCTGACAATGCAGAGCTTGTTGCTTGCGGTAAAAATATCGCAATGCAGATTGCTGCTATGAACCCTGCTTATCTTGACCAGGCAAGTGTTCCTGCTGAAGTTATTGAGAAGGAAAAATCCATTATGATAGCTCAGATGAAGGAAGATCCCAAGATGGCTAACAAGCCTGAAATGGTGCTCGGCAAAATTGTTGAGGGTAAAATGGGCAAATACTATAAAGAAAACTGCCTTGTTGAACAGCAGTATGTTATCGACGGTGACCTTACCGTTGGTAAGTATGTAGAGTCTGTAGCAAAGGCTATTGGCACTCCCGTTAAAATTGCTTCTTATGTTCGCTTTGAAAAGGGCGAAGGCATTGAAAAGCGCGTTGACGACTTTGCTGCTGAAGTTGCTGCAATGGCAAAATAATAACCCTAAAAATTTAAAAGCACTCGCAAAATTTGCGAGTGCTTTTTTCTTTTTCTTTACTTTTGTGAGGTGTTGTGGTAGAATGTTCTTGCGACATCAACTGCATAATTTCAACCTTACGGGAAAAATACCTTGGAAAAAGGTGTTTTCCTCTATTTGCCCGTAAGGTGAAGCGGTTGATGTCGCAATTAACCGAGGACAAACACTTTTTCGGCGTACTCCTCGGAGTACGCTTTTTTTATTACTAAGGGGGATATTTATGAAAAAAATAATCTGCTGTATTCTTGCTTTACTATGTGTGATAACGCTTTGTTCATGTAATACCGAGTATACTCACGGTGTTTACAAAATTGAAATTACCTCTAAGTGTATAGAAAAAAATCATGTGGGGAACGAATGGTCACAAATATATTGGTATAAAGACGAGCTTATTGAAAGCGGT
>JAZNQX010000080.1:0-7597 GCA_045590395.1 Acutalibacteraceae bacterium | reverse complement strand
GGTTTTCTTTTCTTCAGCCACTTATATTTCCTCCAAATCCTTTATACTTTCATTTAAAACTTCACTGAGTTTTGATGCAATATACGCTATAGACGGAACAATCTGTCCGTAAGACATTCTGGTGGGGCCTATAACACCTATACTGCCGATAGGCAGGTCGCCGGACCCGTAGGGTGCTACTACTACGGTGGCACGTTCTAACTCTCTGTAGCCTGTGTCAGCACCGAAGATAACCCCTACCTTGTCAGTTTTTTCACTGATTATCGACATAACCGCGTCCTTTTTTTCAAGGAACATAAGCAGCTTGCCTGCTCTGTCGCTCTCGCTCAGCATTGAATAAATGTTGGTTCCGCCCGAAAACCCTACCTGCGGCTGTCCCATTTCATTTATCATATCAAAAAGGCTGGCTAGAATGGGCATTACTGCCAGAGCATCGCCCATATATGCGGCATATATATTCTGCATTGCGGCAAAGGTAAGTTCACTGAAGCTTTTGCCCTCTACCCTTTCCTTTGCTATTTTTTCAAGAGAAGACAGCATATTATAGCTTATTGCAACAGCGCTTCTTATAAGTTTGCTTTTTGTTCTGCCGTCGCTTGTTATTACCACTATCATAATAAGACGGTTTGAAAGCAAATTTATCTGCACCTTTTTAATAATTGCTTCTTCCCCTGCCACCTTAGCGGCAAAAGCAGGAAGACCTGTCAGTCGGGAAAGTATTTTAGCGGCAGAAAGCTGTATGTTTTCGGTATCGGCATAGCATTCTTCAATACATCTGTCTATATACGCCTTTTCTCTGTCTGAAATGTCGTTCTTTTGCATAAGGTTAGTAACATAAAATTCATAACCCTTGCCTGTGGGAATTCTGCCTGCCGAGGTGTGAGGCTGTTCCAGAAGCCCCATACGGTCAAGCTCGTTCATTTCATTTCTCAGCGTTGCCGAGGAGGGAGCGTTTTCAAGGGTAGTGGTAAGCCATTTTGAGCCTACCGGTGCGCCTGTGGCTATATGGTACTTTACAATAGCCGCCAGAATAGCCCGTTTTCTCGGGGTAAGTTCCATCCTCTTCACACTCCTTTTTTAAATTAGCACTCTAACTCGCCGAGTGCTAACGCAATTATATTATACCCGTTTTTTTATGTTTGTCAATAGGTATTTGTGAATAATTTGCAAATATTTTTTGACTTTTTCTGACCTTTAAAAAAATAATAGACAAAACTTCTTTTCCGTGATATACTATACACACTAAATATTATGGTGGTACTGATTATGTTTTATGATTTACTTATTAAAACCCTCTCTCCCTTCTTTGCCGAAAACGAAATAAAGGCAAATGAGGACGGCACCTTTAACGCTAAGGGCAGAACAATCAAAATAAATTATAATGAGCAGGTTAAATGCTACGAGCTTCTTTTTGCAGAGGAAAACGAAGAGCTTAAAACCGTTTCTTCTTATCTTTTTGATGAAACTCAGACCGAAAAGGATATTGAAAGCGTTGCTATTGACTTTACCGATACTCTCCGCAAAAAGCTGAGCATTGTGAAAAAGCGTGAGGCATCAAATGTTGCTCTGCCCACTGCTCAAAATGGAGAAAACATTGACCTTTCGGGCCTTACGCAAAAGCTTCTGGCAATTTTCCCCAATAATAAAGAAACCTATAAAGCCCATGTGGCAGAAAACGGCAGATTTTTAGCCACCGCTTTTTATAAGGAATATATTATTCCCGATATAAAGGCACTTCTTCAATCAGGTAATAAAAAACAGATAAAGAAGTTCTGCGATGCGATTACTGATATCTTTGTTCACGCCGACGAAGAAACTGCCGCCTTTGCGGTAGCCTCTGTTGCCGCCGCCGTTTATCAGAATAATGACAGCAAGGCGCTGGTAAAGGAATACACCGCCGACTGCTCAACCTATTATTCAAATGTTCTTCACTTTGAAAACAAACTGAAAAGCAGTAAAAAAACACGAAACACACTTATAAAATAAATAAAAAACCGACTTCGTCAGAAGTCGGTTTTGTTTACCATAAATAGCCCTTAATTTCAAGATGGTCCTTACACTCGGAAGAAAATTCGGGGTTTTCCTCTATAAACCCATAAAGGTTTTCATAAGCTGTTTTCCTTGGTATGCTATAACGCTCAAAGCCCTTGTGCTTTTCTTTACCTTTAATAGAGCTTGCCGAGAAAAAGGTGGTTTCCCTGAGGTTCTCAAAATAATCAAAGCAAACAGCCTCTGCCAGATAATATCTTGCTTCCTCTACTATATTCTCGTCCTCACTGTCTGTAAGCTTTACAAGATAAGGAATTCCCTCATCTCCAAGGTTATAAAGCGCATTTATATCAACAGTTTCAAGTTTGCCATTCACATAATTTTCGTAGTTGTATCTTGCGCAAACACCGTTTACATTAAGGGTGCCAAGGCAGAGCAAAATACAGCCTGCGGCTATTAGGGCGGTTTTTATAATATTTATTTTTGTAAGGAAAATTCTGAAAATAACGCTGATAAAAACTATTGCCAGAAAAACCATAAAGGCGCTGGTGGTAAGACGAAGAATGGTCATTCCGTATTCACCTATATACAGTACCATTTTAGAAATTGCGGTGGCTATTATAATCAAGGTAAAGACAGCAATAAAGGTCGCTAAGGCCTTTACGGCGCCGCTTACCTTACCCTCTTTCTTTTTAGTAAGAAGCAAAGCAAGGAAAACAATTATAAGGTTTATAACGGCTATAACGCACATTTCAAAAAAACCTTTTCGCGCATACTGGGCGTAGGTTATCTGACCATCAGGCAAGAAACCGCTGAAGGCGCTGAAGAAATAGGCGAGCTGTGAAAACAAATAAAGCAGATAACAAAAGCCTATTGCCGATAAAAAGGAAACTATGTAGGCGCTTTCAATACCCTTAAGGTTGCCCTTCTTTATTCTCGCTATCCGTCCTTTTCTTAAAGAAAAACCGTAAGAAAGCACAAAAATAGAAAGTATAATGCCGAAAAGCGCCTTGAAAATATCGGCAAAAGCGTTTGTAAATATATTATCCATCATTCCGCGGAATGCCTCGTCAGAGGCTATTAAAAGAGGAACGATTATAAGCAGTGCAGGTATCGCGCAGACAAGACCGATAAGCGCCTTCAAAAAGGTCTTTTTACCGCCGTTACCACCTGCAAAAAGTGATTTTAAAGTAGTTCCCAAGTTCCCGATAGTAGCCGCTGCGGTATAAAAAGCACCCAGAGTTTCTCTGTTGCCCTTGGCGTTATCTTTTAAAATACCGTCAAAGCACACAAGGCCCAGTAAAAAGCTTATCATTGCGCTGAAAAAACGAACACTGCTGTTAGAGGTGCAAACAAAGACCGCCCCATTGGCAACCGACAGCACACCGCACAAAAACGGTAAAATTTTAAAGCGTTCCCCTACTCCAAAGTAAAAGGCAAACAAGCCCATCATTAGCACACAGGATATTAAATATCCCAGAGCATAGCCGCCGAATATACCGAAAACGGCGGTAAAAATGCAGAAAATAACGGCAAGGATACTAAAGACAGTATCCCTCTTTCCAAGGCTGAAAAGCGGTTTCTTCTCAGGCCCAGCGTAAACAGGCTGAGCAACAACCACCTGAGGAACGACCTGTGGGGCTGTGGTGTTGTTTACATTCAAGGTTTCGTTTGTTCTGTTATCCATAATCCTTACTCCTTTTCAGTGTATTTGATTATATCTCCCGGTTGACAGTTAAGGGTTTTGCAAAGTGCCTCTAAGGTGGAAAAGCGAATTGCCTTTGCCTTTCCCGTTTTTAAAATCGAAAGGTTGGCAGGGGTAATTCCGATTTTCTCCGAAAGCTCAAGGGAGGTCATTTTGCGCATAGCCAGAATTACATCTAAATCAATTTCTATCATTTTATTTCTCCCTCTTTAAATAGTAAGCTCATTTTCTGCTTTAATTTCTACAGCGCTTTGCATAACGTTTTTAACTACTCTGAGTAACATTCCCACAAATGCGGCGGCTATTGATACAAAAAGGAAGGGCAGATAAAAAATTCCACCTACAAAGGTAATTAAAGCTACCACGATACAGCACCAGGAAATACGGCGCAGATATTTTACATTAGAGGTTGTGAAAATCTTTTCATTTTTTATATTAAAGAGCAGTTTTAAAAGACTGTAAAGCGTAACATAGGCAAAGGGCGCTGAAAGGTAAAAACAGCTTGAAAAAATCATAAGCATTCTATTTAAAGCAATGCCGTCTTCTGCCCACCCGCGATAACTTGTAAACCATATTTTTATTGCCAGCGGCCCTAAAAACATTCCTACGGTTAAAATTACAGCAAAGATAAAGCATACCGTAATAGAAAGGGCTACCGATTTGTTTTTGTTCCACATAAAAGTTACCTCCAAAACCAGTTTCTGACATTATAATAGCACGAAAATTATCGTTTGTCAATAATCAAATTATCGTTTATCGATATTTTTGCCTTTTAGCGCCGAAAATCAGACAAATAAAAACCCCCGATGAATTTCATCGGGGGCCTTACATTATATATATTAGAGTACAAGCGCTACCGCAGTATCATCAATTTCAAAAAGCTCACTGGCTATAAGGATATAGCCGAATCTACTGCTGTCGCTTTTTGCAAAACAGGAAATCGCTTCATAGCCAACAACAAAACCGTCGTGGTTTTCTGCGCTTACTACAGAATATACTGTGTATGTGCCGTCTTCGTTTTCAACAATTTCTTCAACCTTGTGGGTGAAAATACTGTAGCCCCTGGGAAGAATTTCGGTAGTGCCGCCAACACTTAAAGGCTCATTTCCTTCATCGGCGAACACTGCGGCGTCAATTCCGTACATATCCTTTGCAAAGTCAATAAGAAGGGAATTTGCAATTTTACCATTTTTGCTTTCTTCAAACAAGGACAGCTCACAAGCGCGGAGCACCTTTTCAACGCTCATAAATTCGTCGCCGTAAACGTGGTTGTTGTTAAGCATATTTTCAAAGCGGTTTGCCATTACTAAGTTAGCATCGGGTGTAACAGCTTCCTCCGCCTCGTTTGCAGGAAGACCAAAAGCAGAAAGGGAACAAAGACCGGTAGCAAAAACTATCAGTAACGCTAAAAGAACAGTTAAAATTCTTTTCATAATAATCCCTTCCTTTCTATATTCTTATTATATAAATTAAATTGCAAAAATTCACCCTATTTCGATTACAGTTTCGTTACAAAAATGTTTCTTTTTTGGCTAAATATTACATTTTAGTAATTTACGGCTTTTGTGTGCTCTTTTCACAAAAAGTTCAAACAAATTTCAAAATTTATGTTGATTATAACAAATAACTATGGTATACTTACTTTATAATAACAGACCGTTTTTTCGGTTTTTGATATAAGGAGTGCTGATTTATGAAAGACTATTCTACCGACAAAATCAAAAACGTGGTTTTACTGGGTCACGGTGGCTCGGGTAAGACCACTCTGGCAGATGCACTGCTTTATAATGCGGGCATTATTGAACGTATAGGCGCAGTTGGCTCTACCGTTATGGATTTTGACAGCGAGGAAAAGAAACGCGGCGCTTCTTTAGGGCTTTCCCTTTATCCTATTGAGGCTGACGGCGTAAAGATAAATTTACTTGACGCCCCCGGTCAGTTTGACTTTGTTTCGGGCGTTTATGAGGGTTTGTCTGCTTCTGAAAACGCCGTAATTGTTATTTCGGGTAAATCAGGCCTTACCGCAGGTGCTAAAAAGTCCTTTGAACTGGCTCGCGAAATGGGCAAGGGTGTTGCCTTCTTTATCGGAAAGCTAAATTCTACCCACGCTCATTATTACAGAGTTGTTTCTGCCCTGACCGCTAATTACGGCGCTTCTGTTTGCCCCGTTATTGCCCCTATTGTTGAAAATGACGCCGTAACGGCTTATGTTAACCTTATTAATAATACCGCTTACAGAGCAGAGGGGCTTTCCCTTACCCAGATAAACTTTACCCCCACCGATGAAATTACCAAAATGCGCGACCTGCTTTTAGAGGCTGTTGCCAGTACCGACGAAGCCCTTATGGAAAAATATTTCGAGGGCGAGGTTTTCACCGATGACGAGGTTATTTCCGCTCTGCAAAACGGTATGAAAACAGGAGATATCTGCCCTGTATTCTGCGGCGTTCAGGCAAGCGGCGATGCAATCCCACTGTTTGCCGAGCTTCTTTATAAAGTTTTACCTGCCGCTGATACCGGTGCCCTGACCGACGAAAACGGCGAAGAAATAGCGCCTGATGAGAACGCTAAACCCAAGGTTTTCGTTTTCAAAACCGTTGCCGACCCCTTTGTTGGCAGACTTTCTTACTTTAAGGTAGCACAGGGTAAGGTTACAAACGATATGCGCCTTACCTGTCTTCGTACAGGAAAGGAAGAACGCCTTAGCAAGATTATGATAGCCAAAGCAGGAAAACAGGAAGACGTTTCTGCACTTTACCCGGGTGATATCGGCTGTGTTTCAAAGCTTGGCGACGTTAAAACCGGCGACACCCTGTCACTTTCAGGCGGTCCCGCCGTTAATCCCACCGTATTCCCTGCTCCCTGCATTTCCTCGGCAGTTTACCCCAAAAACAAGGGCGAGGAAGAAAAAATTGCTACAGGTATGGCAAGACTTTGCGAGGAAGACCCCACAATTTCCTTCGGCTTTAAAACCGATACACTTGAATCTGTGCTGTCGGCTATGGGCGAGGTACATATTGATGTTATCGCTTCCCGTCTTAAAGCAAAATTCGGCGCAGAGGTTGTGCTGAAGGCTCCTAAGGTTGCTTACAGAGAAACTATAAGAAAATCCGCAAAGGTGCAGGGCAAATATAAGAAGCAGTCAGGCGGTCACGGACAGTTTGGTGACGTGTGGATTGAATTCTCACCCTCTGACAGCGACGAACTGATTTTTGAAGAAAGCGTTGTTGGCGGCGCCGTTCCCAAAAACTTCTTCCCTGCCGTTGAAAAGGGACTTCGTGATTCGGTTACAAAGGGCGTGCTTGCAGGCTATCCAATGGTTGGCATAAAGGCAAACCTTTACGATGGCTCCTACCACCCCGTTGATTCTTCCGAAATGTCCTTTAAAACCGCCGCTTCTCTTGCCTTTAAGGACGGTATTCCTAAATGCGCTCCCGTTCTGCTTGAACCCTTTGGAAAGTTAACCGTTGTTCTTCCGGAGGATAATCTGGGTGATGTTATCGGCGATATCAATAAGCGCCGCGGCAGAATTATAGGTATGAACCCGCTATCAAACAAACAGCAAGAGGTTGTTGGTGAGGTGCCTATTGCCGAAATGAGCGATTTTGCAACGGCAATGCGCTCTATTACCGGCGGTATTGCCACCTTTACCCTTGAGTTTGAGCGTTATGAGGAGGTTCCCTCCCACATCGCCCAAAAGGTAATAGAAGAAGCCAATAAATAATTTTAAGCCCACTGCAAAAACAGTGGGCTTTTTAAATGTTGTTTTTTCAACATTATTGTTGACTTTTCAACCTTTTTAAAATATACTTAGGGTATAAAGTATATAGGAGTTATTAAAGTGAACAGATTTGAGAGATTTTCTATCGCTATTTCCCAGATATCGCGCTATTGGCATAAAAT
>JAZNQX010000079.1:0-15916 GCA_045590395.1 Acutalibacteraceae bacterium | reverse complement strand
ATCGGAATGTGATACCTTTGTTTTTGATAAAACAGGAACGCTGACTAAAGGGAGCTTTACCGTATCTCATATTAAAAGTGAAAAATTAAGCCAGGAGGTACTGCTTGCCATTTGCGCGGCGGTGGAAAGCTACAGTAATCACCCTATAGCAAAATCCATTGTATCGGCGACAGACGAAAAGTATAAAAAATTTCTTGTCAGCGATGTAAAAGAGGCAGCAGGCCTTGGTATGTTTGCCCGTGTTGAAAACCGAGAGGTTTTTGTTGGCAACACAAGGCTTATGAATAAGCTGGGTATTTATTGCACAGAGGAGGACTCTCTGGCGGTGCATATAGCCATTAGCGGTGAATATGCAGGAACCGTCTTCCTTGCCGATGAAATAAAAGAGGAAACCGCTAAGGCTATAGAGGGCCTTTCGGAAATGGGAGTTCGGGACACCTATATGCTGACGGGGGATAAGCAGGAAATAGCCGAGAAAATTGCGGAAACGGCAGGTATTAAAAATGTATGCGCCTCACTCCTGCCCGAAGAAAAGGTGTCTGCCCTTGAAAAAATAAAGAAAAAGGGCGGCAAAATCGCCTATGTAGGCGACGGTATTAACGATGCCCCCGTAATCGCCCTTGCCGATGTAGGAATTGCTATGGGTGCACTGGGCAGTGACGCGGCGGTGGAAGCGGCAGATATTGTGCTTATGGACGATAATCCGCTTAAACTATGTGAAGCCTTAAAGGTTTCAAAAAGAACAAAAAATATTGCTACACAGAATATAGTTTTTGCGCTTACTGTTAAGATTTTGTTCCTTATTTTAGGCGCAGTAGGCGTTACGGGAATGTTTGGCGCCGTTATCGCCGATGTAGGCGTGGCAATAGTCGCAATAGTAAACGCCATGCGAGCGTTAAAGTAAAAACCGTGGCAGCACGGTTTTTATTTTTTGCCATTATTTGTTCGCAATTTAAGTATTCAAGAATATTGACAACAAAGGTATAAATATATATAATAAATATATATTATGGAAAACTATGTCGAAAGGAAAGCGGTATGAAAACCTTAAAAAAAATCGTATCTATAGCACTTGCTGTTTTAACGCTGTGTTCTGCTCTTTTAATATCGGGCTTTGATACCTCTGCTCTATCAATTCGGCAAGGTTACATAACGGGGGACGGCGTAAATATTCGCAGTGGCCCCGCTACCAGTTATCAAAGTCTTGGTAAGCTTTCAAACAATACTCCTGTTGTTGTAACGGGCGTTGGCTTTAACGGTACCAATAAAACTATCTGGTATAAGCTTACCGCCACCACTGCATCAGGCAATATTAACGGCTATGTGCATAACGATTATGTTAAAATCACCGGCAGTGATAAAAGCTATGCTGCCGTTATGACAAGGGCAAGTTCCATTTTTTCTCACGCTGGCGACTGGAACGAAAAGCTTTGCGCTGCACCAAAGGGAATGGCGCTTACTGTTATCGGTGAAGAACTGGATTATGATGGCGATAAATGGTATCAGGTAATAGCCGTATCAAACGGACAGACGGTTGAGGGCTATGCCTATAGCGAGTGTCTTCAGCTTGACACTTATAAAGAGGATGCCGAGTTTGAAGCCTATCTTACAGCTCAGGGCTTTCCCGAAAGCTATAAGGTAAAGCTTCGTCAGGTACACGGCCTTTATCCTAACTGGAAATTTATTGCCGACCATGTTGAGCCTGACTGGAACGCGGCTGTGGCAGGGGAAACCGCTACGGGCGTTAATACAGTTTCTTCCTCTGCGGTAGAGGCATGGAAGTCTATGGATTATGAAGCATACAACTGGGCTACCGGCAGTTATAAGGTATGGGATTCAGGCGGATGGGTAGAAGCTGCAGATAATGTGGTAAAATATTACCTTGACCCCAGAAATTTCCTTAATACAGGCTCGGAAATATTCCAGTTTATTAAAATGAACTACGACCCCAAGCTTAATACTAAGGAAAATCTTCAGGGGGCGCTTAAGGGTACATTTATGGAGGGCGCTTTCCCCGAGAGCAGTTATGCCACCTATGCCGACGTGCTTATGGCGGCGGCAGAAAAATCGGGTGTCAGCCCTATATCCCTTGCGGCAATGATAATTGTAGAGCAGGGCTCAAACGGCACGGGAAAAAGTATTTCCGGAACACAAAGCGGCTATGAAGGCTATTATAACTTTTATAATGTAGGCGCTTATGCGGGTAACGGAAACAGCGCTGTTACAAACGGTCTTATTTATGCTAAAAATCACGGCTGGAACACAAGAGCGGCGGCTATAATCGGCGGCGCAGAGTTTTATGCCAGTGAATATATAAATCGCGGCCAGAACAATTTATACTATAAAAAGTTCAATGTTGTGTATAAAAATTATTTCACACATCAGTATATGACCAATGTTCAGGCGGCAGCTCACGAGGCTCAGCAGACAGCCAAGGGCTACGCAAGTCTTTTATCTACCGAGCTTATATTTAATATCCCCGTTTATAAAAACATTCCCGATACTGTTATGCCTTACCCTACAAAAACAGGTAATAATAACTGCTATCTTAACGATATTTCCTTAAACGGACATAACTATACACCTACCTTCAACCGCTATACAGAAAACTATGAAGCCATAGTTGAGGGGGATGTTGATAAAATTGTTGTAACGCCCGTTAAATCTTATTCGGGAGCTACCGTTACAGGTGGCGGAGCGGTAAACCTTGCGGTAGGAAATAACAATATAAATATAACGGTTACAAGTACCAGTGGGCTCAAAAAGGTATATACCGTATCGGTATTCAGAAAAACTCCGCCCGAGCCAACTATAGAAGACCCCGAAATTCATACTACCGTTTATAATGTAGGCCAGACCAACATAACGGGAATAATGCCGTCAACAAGTAAGGAAGTGTTTATAACCAACCTTAATGTTGTAAACGGTACTTCCAGAGTTTCGTCTACAGGCGACATTATAAAAACGGGGGATACGGTAGAAATACTTGACAGTGAGGGAACTGTCAGATACACCTACAGGCTGTTTGTTGCCTTTGATACCAACTGTGACGGCAAATGCACTTTGATAGATTTATCGCTTCTGAAACGGCACTTGCTGAAAATAGCAGAGCTTAGCGGAGATTCCTTAATATCAGCAGATGTAAATTACGACGGAAGGCTTTCAATTAATGACCTTTCGCTTATAAAACGCAGACTACTGAAAATAGACTCATAGCGAGGGATATATATGAAAAAGATGATTTGTAAAATAACAGCCGTACTTACTGTTCTGGTTTTAATGCTTAGCGTATTTGCAATAAATACCTCCGCCCTTTCGGGTACTACCGCTATTACGGTTTCAAATTCAAACCCAAAGGTTGGATCTACCCTTATTGTTACCGCTTCCTTTAGTTTAGACGGTGAGGCTGCGGTTAACGGTCAGCTGAAATATGACAGCAGTAAGCTTAAGTATTTAAGCTCCAGCCCTGCAAATGATACAAACCATCCGACTGCAGGTACTGTATATATGGTAGCAGATGACCTTGTAAAATCTCATTATTTCAGAGTAGAGTTTGAAGTAATTGCCGAGGGTAATGCTTCTTTAAGTATGGTTGACTGTCACGCAAGTAATCAGACAGAGGTTGAGGTGCCCGGCACTTCAAAAACCGTTAAAACAGGCAATACACAAAGCACATCTTCTCAGGATACTACTAAAAATACAGGCGCCGCCCTTACCTCTATTACCGTTGCGGCAGGTACTCTTACCCCTGCCTTTAAGCAGGATGTTACCGAATATACCGTAGTTGTGCCCTATACCCAGACCGACGGTATTCTTTCTTGCGAGTCTAAAGACCAGAAGGCAAAAATAACCGTTGAGGGAAGCAGAGAGCTTAAAGTAGGTCTTAATAAAAGAACTATTGTTGTAACCGCTTCTAACGGAGAGGTTCGCCGTTATACAGTTACCTTTAACCGCCTTGACGAAAACGGTAACGATACAACCGCCACAACCACCGAGGGTATAATTGCAACGGTAAACGGTAAAGAGTTCACCGTAAAGCAGGCAGATGAAACCTATACCGTACCCGCAGGCTTTACCCTTACAACCACCACCTATAACGAGCAGGAAATTGCGGTTTATGCCGACCAGACAGGCAAGGTGATTATTGCTTATCTTATTGCTGCTGACGGCAGTGAAGAAGGCTTCTTTCTTTTTGAAAACGGTGAGTTTAAAATCTTTAACTTTATAGAAGTAAACGGCAAGATTTATATCGTATCAGAGGGAGACACCGCCCCCGACGGTTTTTTTAAAAGCGAGTTTGTAAAAGAGGATAAAAAACTGCCCTGCTATAAATATATGGCAAACGATTATGCTGATTTTGTTGTATTTTTTGCAACAGAAGTAGGCGGTGAAGAGGGCTACTATAGATACGATACCCTTGAGGGCACAATACAGCGCTTCCCCGAATTTAAAGAAGGCGCAGAGACCCAAACAAATAATGACATAAATCTCCCGTCTTCTAAAAAAATAACAGTTTTTGCCCTGTCTGCAGTACTTTTGCTTGGCATTATAGCCGTAATAGTTCTTGTTATTATAAAAATAGTAATTATAGCTAAAAACAAAAAGGCAGAAACCGAGAATTATTAAAGTCTTAAAAGTCTTTACAACAGCTGTTGTAAAGACTTTTTATTTTCTTGACACAAATTGTAAAAGGTGCTAAAATAGTATACAGTAGGTTACAATAGCGAAATAGTGTGTTTTTGGCGAACATGAACCGCTGTTGACTTTATACCGGGGTAAAGATGCGGCCTCGGAGGGTGAGTCCCTGATAAAACGCATTTAATATATAGGAGGAATTTAATATGCCGTACATACCGTACATTATTGGCGGTGGCGTAGCAGTGGTGCTTTGCATTGTGGGCTTTTTTATCGGTATGACTTACAGAAGAAAGTCAGACGATAAAACTATAGGCTCTGCCAAAGAAGAAGCAAAGCGTATACTAAGTGACGCTATGAAAACTGCCGAGACCAAGAAGAAAGAACTTCTTGTAGAGGCTAAAGACGAGGTTTTACGTCTTCGTCAGGAAAACGATAAGGAACTGCGTGAACGTCGCAGTGATATTCAAAGACAGGAGCATAGACTCCAGCAAAAAGAAGAGAACCTTGACAAGAAAATAGACAACCTTGAAATTAAAGAGGAAAAACTGCAAAAAAGAGCTCGTGAAATTGACGAAAAGTTGGAAGAGTGTGAGCGCATTAAAAAAAGTCAGCTTGAACTTCTTGAACGTATTTCAGGTTTTTCCTGCGAACAGGCTAAAGAGCATTTGCTTTCTATGCTTGACGGTGAACTTGCTCACGAAAAGGCAGTTCGTATTATGGAGTACGAACAGCATACTAAGGACGAAGCCGACAAAATGGCAAGAGAAATCATCGGTCACGCTATTCAGCGTTGCGCCGCTGACCATTCGTCTGAAATGACCGTTTCGGTTGTTGCTCTGCCCAATGATGAAATGAAGGGTAGAATAATTGGTAGAGAGGGTAGAAATATCCGCGCACTTGAAACTGCAACGGGTGTTGACCTTATTATTGACGATACCCCAGAAGCTATAACCCTTTCAAGCTTCGACCCCGTTAGAAGAGAAATTGCAAGAATTACCCTTGAAAAGCTTATTCTTGACGGAAGAATCCATCCTGCTCGTATTGAAGAAACGGTTGCTAAGGCTACAGCCGATGTTGAAGCAACTATTAAGCAGGAAGGCGAACGCGCTATGATAGAAGCAGGGGTGCATAATCTTCATCCCGAGCTTATCAAGCTTCTCGGTAAGCTTCAGTACCGTACAAGTTACGGTCAGAATGTGCTTAATCATTCTATGGAGGTTTGCCATCTTTCAGGCCTTCTGGCCGCTGAAATGGGTGCAGATGTAACTCTGGCTAAGCGTGCCGGTCTTCTTCACGATATTGGTAAGGCTCTTGACCACGAGCAAGAAGGCTCACATATTCAGCTTGGTGTTGAAGCCGCTAAGAAGTACAAAGAAAGCGAAACTGTTATCCACGCTATTCACGCTCATCACGGTGAGGTTGAGGCTAAAACAGTTATTGCCTGTATAGTTCAGGCGGCTGACGCTATTTCTGCCGCAAGACCGGGTGCAAGAAGAGAAAACATCGAGAGCTATATCAAGCGTCTTGAAAAATTAGAGGAAATCGCCAATTCCTTTAACGGTGTTGAAACCTCATTTGCTATTCAGGCAGGTAGAGAAATTCGTATAGTAGTTAAACCCGAAATGATAAGTGATGACCAGATGGTGCTTATTGCCCACGATATTGCCGCACGTATTGAAAACGAGCTTGAATATCCAGGTCAGATAAAGGTAAATCTTATCAGAGAAAACCGCGTTATCGACTATGCAAAATAATTTAAAAAGACTCTCGAAAGAGAGTCTTTTTTGCTTATATACTTGCTTCTTATGGCGGTATATTATATAATATGTATGGTGATTTAATGAAAAAAGTTATAGTTGGAGTAAGCGGCGGTGTTGATTCGTCGGTTGCCGCATATCTACTCAAAAAAGAGGGCTATGAGGTAATAGGCGTAACCCTGCTTCTTTGCGATAACGGGGTAAAGGACATAGAAATTGCAAAGGGCGTTTGTGAGAGCCTTGGTATAGAGCATATTGTTCTTGATAGAAAAGAGGTTTTTAAAAACACCATAATAAATAATTTTGTGGATATCTATGAGCAGGGCGGAACACCAAACCCCTGTGTGCTTTGCAATATGGCCATAAAGTTTGAGGAAATGCTGCGCTTTGCCGACGAAATAGGGGCAGACTATGTTGCCACGGGTCACTACTGCGCTGTTATAAAAAACAATGAGGGAAGATACCTTATTAAACGACCTGCCGACATATCCAAAGACCAGACCTATATGCTTTATAAGTTAACACAAAAACAGCTTTCCCGTACCCTTATGCCGCTGTCAAATTACACTAAAGAGCAGGTAAGGGAAATTGCTTTGAGTGTTGGTCTTGTATCTGCCGACCGTCCTGACAGTCAGGATATCTGCTTTGTAAGTGACGGCGATTATAAAGGCTTTATTGAAAACTATACAGGTAAAAAGTATCCCGAGGGTGATTTTGTTTCGGTAGACGGCAAAGTTCTTGGCAGACACAAAGGTATAATCGGTTATACGGTAGGGCAGAGAAAGGGGCTTGGTATTGCCCTTGGTAAACCTGCCTTTGTAATAAGCAAAAACGCTGATTTAAACACCGTAACGCTAAGTGATAATGAAGAACTGCTTTATACAGATACCGTTAAAATAAAGGATATTAACTTTATCCCATTTAATAGTTTTGAGGGCGATTTGCGGGTTTATGCAAAGCTTCGCTACAGACACAAGGAAAGCCCTGCAACCCTTACCTTAACGGGTGAGAATGAGGGTATTTTGGTGTTTGACGAAAAACAGCGCGCCGCCGCTAAGGGACAGGCGGCAGTGTTTTACTGTGATGATATTTTAATAGGCGGAGGAACAATAGTATGAACGAGAAAATCGAAAAAACCTTAAAGGCTTTAGAGAATAATAATATGAAATCCTTTTATGCAGAAAAAAAGGAGGATATAATTCCCATTATCGAAAAGCTTATAAAAAAAGGCGACAGCGTTGCCTTTGGCGGCAGTGTAACCCTTGACAGTATAGATGCGGTAAATTTAATAAGAAAGGGCGATTATGCCATTATTGACCGCTATGCAGAGGGTATTACGCCCAAAGAGAGACAGCAAAAATTCAGAGATGCCTTTTGTGCCAATGTATTTTTAACCTCAAGTAATGCTGTTACCGTAAACGGCGACCTTATAAATGTAGACGGTGTGGGTAACAGAGTTGCGGCTATGATATACGGCCCTGACAGCGTAATTGTTGTAATTGGCGCAAATAAAATTGTAGACAGTATTGAGGAAGGCTTTGACCGTATAAAGAAAACTTCCGCCCCGAAAAACTGTAATAGACTTGGCATTTCCTCTTATTGCTCTAAGGCAGGGCAGTGTATGGGCCTTTTGCAAAAGGAACACACCATCACAAGCGGCTGTAAGGGCGAAAACAGAATTTGCTGTGATTACACCGTAATGGCCTATCAGAGAAGTAAAGACAGAATAAAAGTAATAATCTGCGGTGAAGAGCTGGGTTATTAAAATTTTATAAGAAGCATATCCTTATTTTAAGGGGGTATGCTTTTTATGTTAAAGCGTTTATGTGTTTTTCTTTGTGTTTTGTTTGTTTTTCCGTTTTCTGTGGGTGCTATAAATGAGGTGGCAGACACTTCGCCCCTTGAGGCAGTGCCGGTTGTAAGTGAAAATGAACAGCTTGACATTAAGGCGGAATCGGTTATTCTTATCGAAAAGAATTCGGGCAGGGTGCTTTATGAAATGGGTAGTGACAAAAAAAGTCCGCCTGCTTCCATTACCAAAATAATGTCGCTGATTTTAGTTTTTGAAGCAATAGAAAACGGACAGCTTAGTTTCGATACCGTGCTTACCTGCAGTGATTCTGCGGCGGCGCTGGGCGGCAGTCAGATATGGCTGGAGCCGGGAGAAACAATGAGTGTTCACGAGCTTTTAAAGGCTGTAACAATAGTTTCGGCAAATGACGCTACCGTTATGCTTGCCGAGGCTGTTGCGGGAAGCGAAGAAAGCTTTGTTTCGATGATGAATGAAAAGGCAAAAGAGCTTGGAATGAACAATACCAATTTCGAAAACTGCACGGGACTTGACAGCGAAAACCACTATAGCAGTGCCTTTGATGTAGCAATTATGTCTGCCGAGCTCTTAAAGCACCAAAAGGTGTGTGAATACACTACTATTTGGATGGACTCCCTAAGAAACGGCCAGTCCGAGCTTGTTAATACCAATAAGCTGGTACGGTTTTATGAGGGCTGCACAGGTCTTAAAACAGGCACTACCGCCGATGCAGGCTATTGTCTTTCTGCCTCTGCCGAGAGGGACGGTCTGTCACTTATAGCGGTAGTTATGAACGGGCAAACAAGTAAGGATAGGTTTTCGGGGGCGCAAAAATTATTAAACTATGGCTTTGCCCACTATAAATGTGTGGAAATTTCGGCAGAAGACAGCGATGATATCTTTATAAAGGTTGAAAACGGCGTAGAGGATATGGTAAAGCTTCTTGCCAAGGATTCATTTAGTGCCCTTATAAAGAAAAGCGAAAAGGGAGAAATAACCTCTCAGGTGGTTATTCCCGAAAGTGTGACTGCACCCGTAAAAAAGGGAGATAAAATAGGAGAAATAGTTTACAGTATAAACGGTACTCAGATAGGAAGTATACCGCTGACAGCAGGAGAGGATGCAGATAAAATAACGGTGTGGCGGTCCTTCTTTATACTGCTTAAGTCTTTATGTACTCTTTAGCCAAAACATTTGAACGCTGATTCGGGTTTGAATGCTTTGGATAGTTAATAAATTGTATAATTTTTATAAATTTATCTAAAATACAGTTGAAAACCAAAGGGTTTTATAGTAAAATAATAACAAGGAAATGGAGAGGTTATTTCAATGGCGCTTAAATTTAGTTATAACTATGCAAAAGCATATTTAAAAGAAGATGAAATAAAAGAAATCATACCCGAGGTTTATTCGGCGCATGATTTAATAAATAATAAAAACGGTCTGGGAAGCGATTTTCTCGGCTGGGTTAATTTACCCTTTGATTATAATAGAGAAGAATTTGCAAGAATTAAAAAAGCCGCAGAAAAAATAAAGAGCGACACCGATATTTTAATTGTTATAGGTATCGGCGGCAGTTATCTTGGTGCAAGGGCTGCTATAGAGTTTTTAAAGGGACCTTTTTATAACAGTATAAAAAAAGATGTTCCCGAGATTTACTTTGCAGGTAATTCAATAAGCGGTTCTTATCTTAACGATATTCTATCTCTTTGCGAAGGCAAAAGGGTTTCACTTAATATTATTTCAAAAAGCGGTACTACTACCGAGCCTGCCGTTGCCTTCAGGGTGCTTAGAAAATACCTTGAAGAAAAGTACGGCGAAAAAGAGGCAGCAGAGCGTATTTACTGTACCACCGACCGCGTAAAAGGTACCTTAAAGGAACTTGCCGACAACAAGGGTTATGAGTGCTTTGTGGTTCCCGATGATGTGGGCGGCCGTTTCTCCGTTCTCACCGCAGTAGGCCTTCTGCCTATTGCCGCCGCAGGTGCTGATATTGACGCTTTAATGAAGGGCGCCGCACTTGCTGCAGAGGAATATAATATTAAGGATATTGATAAGAATAAATGTTATCAGTACGCCGCTATAAGAAATGCCTTTTACCGTAAGGGTAAAGAGGTTGAAATGCTGGTCAGCTATGAGCCTCGCTTTGCTATGATGGCTGAATGGTATAAACAGCTTTTCGGCGAGAGTGAGGGTAAAGACCATAAGGGTATTCTGCCTTCATCGGCAACCTTCTCTACCGACCTTCATTCTATGGGACAGTATATTCAGGACGGCAGCCGTATTCTCTTTGAAACCGTTGTAACTATAGGAGATACAGGCTCAGATGTTATTATAGAAACAGAAGAAAACGATGGCGACGGTCTTAATTTCCTTGCAGGAAAGAATATGTCCTTTGTAAATGAAAAAGCCTTTGAAGGAACCGTACTTGCCCATACCGACGGCGGTGTTCCAAACCTTGTTATAGGCCTTGACAAAGCAAATGAAGAAGACCTTGGCAGACTTATCTATTTCTTCGAAAAGGCCTGCGCTGTATCGGGTTATGTTCTTGGTGTTAATCCCTTTAATCAGCCCGGTGTAGAGGACTATAAAAAGAATATGTTTGCGCTTCTGGGTAAGCCCGGCTATGAAGAAAAGAAGGCCGAGCTTGAAGCAAGACTTAAGTAAAATATCCGCGTTAAGCGGTGAATATAAAAGGAGCTGGTAAATATGGTAAAAATCATTATAGGCAAAAAGGGTTCCGGCAAAACCAAAAAATTGATGGATGTTGTGAACGCCGCCGCAGAAAAAAGCAAAGGCTGTGTAGTTTGCTTTGAGCAGGGCGATACACTTAAATTCAGCATTACTCATAAAGTAAGACTAATAGACGCTGACCATTATGGTATAAGCGGTTTTGATGCATATTTCGGAATGATATGCGGCGTATGCGCAGGAAACTACGATGTTACAGATATTTTTGGCGATGCAACTCTTCGCATCGGTTCCAGAAATTATGATGAACTCGCCTCCTTCCTTGCAAAAATTGAGGCTCTCTCTAAAGAAACAGGTATTGAATTCTTCTTCACCGTTTCTGCTGACGAAGCTGAGCTTCCTGCCGATGTTCTCAAATTCGTAGAAAAATAATTGTACTTAAAATGGCTACCGTAAATTCTGTTACGGTAGCCATTTATTTTTTACTTGCTTTTGTGCAGGATATTTGTTAACATAAAAGAAAAACAGTATTGGGGTATTATTATGAAAAGGACTATTTCTCTTTTTTGCGTAGTATTACTTATTTTTGCTCTTACAGGCTGTGAAAAAAAGCAGGAAACAAACGGCGGCTATGTGGATGTAAGTGCAGATATGAATGAAGACGAGCAAATGATAGCCGATATGCTGAAGGCTGCGTATGACGGCTTCCCCTTAGGACTTATGGAAAGCATTGTTAAAGAGGGTAATAGAGATATAGCAAATGTTATAATAAGAGAAGCCGAGGCGGTTAAAAATCGTACTGTAAGTGATATTTGTGTTAAAGAAATATGTGTATACAACGACGGAAAAATGTATGCTGTCACAGTGCTTTATGCAGGAAATGCAGGCTATACCAATGACATACTTATAATAGAAAACGGCGAAATAGTTTTCCAGCCTCTTTATGACGATGATGAGCAGAGCAATATTGCCGACGCCATAGATGCCTTTTCAAAAAAGACAGAGGCGCTTTTTAACGCTATTAACACAAAGCTTAATGTCAGCGGCGAAAAAACTCAGACCGTGCTTAGCTGTAAGAAAGAATTAATTATTATGAACGATGATAACGGGGAAAGAATTAAACTCCCCGAAGAGCCTGTTTACGAAAAGGACTATCCTTTTGACGAGCCTATTCTTCCTGATTACAGCGGTGATATGGACAGTGAAGAAGGCGATGAAACTCCACCTGAAGAAACACAATAATAAAAAAATAACGCTCGTAAGAGCGTTATTTTCATTTATAATCCGTTGTCTTCGCGCTGTTTATTCAGCTTATCAATACAGTCAGTACAAACAAGCTTATCGTTTAAACTGATAAGATTTTGCTTGTTACTGCAAAGCGCGCAAGAGGGGTTATACTTTTTAAGTACAATTTCCTTATTCTCGTTAAGGTACATTTCAAAGCTGTCTACACCGTCGGTAATATCCAGCATTTTGCGGAGCTCTCTTGGGATGACTAATCTGCCAAGAGTATCAACCTGGCGCACGATTCCTGTAAAGTTCATCTTCATCGCTTCCTCTCGTATTAAATTATATAAAGCCTCAGGAAAGACTTAATATTAAAAAACAGTATCCCACTCTGCCGTAATGGGCGATTAATAACCTGCGTAATAGCAGGTGGGTGCCAGCCAAACGGTTTTGTGCTTCCAACGTCCGATAAAATCGGGAGGCCTGCATACCCGCCGCCTGAGCAACGGCCCCAATAATATGGTTGTAGGGTTATAATAGCCACGGTCCGCGAACAGAGCAGGATAAGTAATAGTCAAATATTATTCGTCGGCAATTTCGTAAAAATCAGCAAGTCTGTCAGAAAAAGCGTCGGCAACGGTTTCGTACTCGTCGTCGTCTTCAATTTCGCTGTAGAAAAACTCGCCGTTTTCCTCTTCTTCTTTTACAATAACAAGCTCGCCTGAATCATCAAGCATTTTCTGGGGGTCGTCATACATAGGAAGAAGGGCAAGGTAAGAGCCTGAATCGGTATCCAGTCTGTCAAGCACTTCAAAATTATATTCGTTACCCTCATCGTCGGTAAGGTTAATAAGGTCTGGGGTGTAATCCTCGTTTTTAATATTTTCGCTCATAATAAAAACTCCTTATAAGAACATTTAAAAGTATATTATTATTTTAACCTTTTGCATTCATTTAGTCAATAGAATTCTTGAAATTAGCATCAATTAGTGGTATATTAGATGGTATGATAGAAAGGGGAATGAAAAAGTGATAAAGGCAGTACTATTTGATTTGGACGGAACCTTGGTCAATACCCTTGACGATATAGCAGACAGTGTTAATTTTATTCTTAATAAATACGGCCACCCTATTCATAAAGCAGAGGAATATAAATATTTTGCAGGGTGCGGAAATGAAACTATGATAAGACGAGCCCTGCCCGAAGAATATCATAAGGACAGGGAATACGTGCTTAAAATACGCGCCGAATTTTATGAGCGTTACGGTGTCCACTGCACAGATAAATCCTATGTTTATGACGGAATTTATGAGCTTATTGACCGCCTTAAAAAAATGGATATTATGGTGGCGGTGGTTACCAATAAATCACAAAAAATGACAGATTTAATACTTCCCGCATATTTTAAAGAAGGTACTTTTTCGGTGGTTATCGGTCAACGTGACGGTGTTCCCGTAAAGCCCGAACCCCATATGCCTTTTCTTGCTATGACCGAGATGGATGTAAACCCTGACGAGTGCCTTTTTATTGGTGACTCTTATAACGATATTGAAGCAGGGCTAAACAGCGGCAATACCCCCGTAGGTGTGCTTTGGGGATTTAGAGACAGAAAAGAGCTTCAAAATGCGGGCGCAAGATATATTGTAGAAAGCCCCCAAGAGATAGCAGACATTATTGAGGAAATAAACAAATGAAAAATTATAACGGCACAAAATTAGCCTGCTATATAGGCTATGTGGTACAAGCCATTGCCTGTACCTTTTTGCCTTTACTTTATGTAATATTCCAAAAAAATTACGGCGTATCCTATGAAAAGCTTGGAAGACTTGTTCTTGTTTTCTTTGTTACACAAATTTTTGTGGATTTTCTGTCCATAAAACTTGCAAAGGCTTACGGCTTTAAAAAGGTTGCCATACTGTCGCAGTTCTTTGCCTTTTTGGGCTTTTCTGCACTATCCTTTTTGCCACAGATTATTAATCCCTATACTGCGCTGACTATATCGGTTATAATATACGGTGTGGGCAGTGGGCTTATTGAGGTAGTAATATCGCCTATAATAGAATACCTGCCTACCGATAACAAATCGGGCAATATGGCATTTTTACATTCTTTTTTCTGCTGGGGAAATGTATTTGTTGTAATATGCACCACAGTTATGTTATACTTTATGGGAGAAAGCAACTGGAACTATATAGCGCTTTTCTGGGCGGCAATACCCCTTATTGATACTGTGCTGTTCATTTTTGTTCCCGTAGAAGACCCAAAACAGAATGAACACCACTCAGTAAGAGAGCTTTTTGCTTCACCTATGTTTTATATAATGCTGGCTCTTATGCTTTTAGCAGGGGCCAGTGAAATATCGGTTTCAAACTGGATATCGGCTTTTGCCGAGCAGTCGCTTCATTTAACAAAGGTTGTTGCCGATTTGGTGGGTCCCTGCCTGTTTGCCGTTTCTATGGGTATTGGCAGAGTAGGCTTCTCCCTTATAGGCGATAAGGTAAAAATGAGAAACGTACTGCTTTTTATGTCCTTTTTCGCGGCGGTGTTTTATATAGTACTGGCGCTGTCAAAAAACGCTTTAATATGCCTTATTGCAAGTAGCATAATCGGTGTATGTGTGTCGGTTATGTGGCCGGGGGTTTTAAGCTATTCTTCGTCAAAATTCCCCTTTGGCGCTACTACTATGTTTGCTTTTCTGGCTATGTTTGGTGATTTCGGCTGTTCTATTGGCCCTTGGATAACGGGAATGATTGCCGATGTTAAAGATTTGAGTACCGCATTTCTTGTGGGAACTGTTTTTCCTGCTCTTATGTTTACCTTAATGATATTGCTTGAAAGGAAGAAAGAGAAAAAATGAAAAGACAAGACTACATAAATTGGGATGAATATTTTATGGGTATAGCTATGCTTTCTGCCCAGCGCAGTAAAGACCCCTCTACACAGGTAGGCGCCTGTATTGTAAGCAGTGAAAATAAAATTTTATCGGTAGGCTATAACGGTATGCCCAGAAGCTGTGACGACGATGTTTACCCTTGGGACAGAGAGGGCGAGGCGCTGGATACCAAGTATATGTTCGTCTGCCATGCCGAGCTTAATGCAATTTTAAATTACTCGGGCAGTAACCTTCGCGGCAGTAAGGTTTATGTAACATTGTTCCCTTGTAACGAGTGCGCTAAAGCACTTATTCAAAGCGGAGTTTCTGAGGTTATTTATTATAGTGATAAGTACAGCGACTCTTTTTCTACCCTTGCCGCAAAGCGAATGTTTGAAAGCGCAGGCATAAAAATGACCGCCTATAAAGAAAGCGGCAAAGAAATCAAAATATCCCTTTAAAAAGAAAACCCGACTTCTTTTGAAGTCGGGATTTTTTATACTATATGTGCGCCTTTGCGGTCAATTTCAAGTGGCATAACCTGCCAGTTAAGGCCTTCTTTATGTAAGCCTTCTATCATTTTTTCGGCAAAGTCCGTGCTGTCTGTAATGCAAAGGCAGGTAGGACCTGCACCGCTTATGCAAAAGGCTATGCAGGAAAGGTCTTTTGCTATTTTTTCTGCCACCTCATAACCTTTTATAAGATGTTTTCTGTAGGGCTGATGAAGTTTATCGTCAAGCGCTAAGGAAATAATTTGCTTTTCTCCCTTTTCCAGCGCCTTTAAAAGCACCGCAAGGTGAGAAGCGTTAAACACCGCGTCAGAAAAATCAATTTTCTTTGGTAATACGCTTCTTGCCTCTTTGGTTAAAAGCTCGAAATCGGGAATAAGGGCTACAAAGTGAAGCGACGGGTGAATTTCA
>JAZNQX010000078.1:0-19591 GCA_045590395.1 Acutalibacteraceae bacterium | reverse complement strand
CCGCGAGGTAGTGCCCAGTGATGCTGACGCTCTTATGGAATATGACACATCGGTTTATCTTGTGGAAATAGATGTAACCGACAATCTTAAGGGCGGTCTGGAATCAAAGGTTTCTTATACAAGATATATTGATAACGAAAGTTTAGAAGAAAGCCTTGCAGTATTCAATAACCAGCTTCATGTTGAAAGCGTAATGGCTGAAATTAAGGGCGAAAAGAAGTATAATAAGACCCTTTCGGGCGATGAGTTCACCTTTGAGCTTTATCAGGCACTTAAAGGTGCTGACGGTAAGATAAATGCTGTAGGTGATGTAGTGCTTACCGCTAAAAATGGTGCCGACGGCAAGTTCTTGTTTAAAGACAGTGCAGATACCGGCTATATTACCTATAACAAGGCAGGTACCTATTACTATGTAATTAAGGAAAGCATACCCGAGGAAGCTGTCAATAATGCGCTTGACGGTATTACCTATGATACTGCCCAGTATACCGTTACCGTTACCGTTACCGAAGCGGTTAAGAACGGCAGAAGCGTTCTTGAAACTCAGGTTTCCTATAGCGATGAGGTTGTTTTTGAGAACACCTACAGCGCAAAGGGAACAGCCAAGATAGAGGGTAAAAAGACCCTTGACGGTAAAGACCTTGAGGGTGACGATTTTACCTTTGTTCTCTACGGTGAAGATGGTAAAGAAATAAAGAGAGTTAAGAATGCTGAAGACGGAAGCTTTAGCTTCACCCTTGATTACACCAAAGCAGGCACCTATAAATATGTTGTTAAGGAAGATGCCTCGGATAAGAAAAAGGAAATTACCTATGATACAGCAGAATATAATGTAACCGTTACCGTAACCGATAATAACGACGGTACCTTGTCGGCAATGTTTATCGCAGAAAAGGGTGGCGAGGCTGTTCAGAGTATTGAGTTTACAAACAAGTATACTGAGCCTTCTCCCGTAACCGGCGATGGTATGAACATAGGTGCAACCATAACAATAGGCCTTATAAGCCTTATGATGTGCCTTGCACTGACCATACTGAAAAAGAAAAGCTGTAAAGCATAATAGAAAAACTCAGGTTGCTTAAAGAGTGACCTGAGTTTTTTATATATTACCAAAATGTTAAAATTTTTATTGCTATTGACTATTTTCCCACTTGCCTTTAAAATATAAGAGAATCTATTTTATATGTTAAAGGATGGATTTTTTTGAAAAAACCTATAAACAAAAAGCATATATGGGCTCTGGTTATTCTTACTTTGGGTAATCTTTTGCTGTTTTTAACTATATGGCTTGTAAATAAATACGATAATATTTTTCTTGACCAGGTTTTGTTCCAGTTAAAATCGCCCTCAAACGGCGCTAATAAAAATCTGCTGAACAGCGCGTATATCCGTGTCGGCGGTTTTGGCGTGGTGCTTACACTGGTAGAAATATTTTTGTTCTTTTTGCTTTCGGGCGGCTTAAAGCAAAAGCTTTCCAAAATAAAGTGCTATACAAAATACTGTGCAACCCGTGTGTGCGAGTTTTTTAAAAATATTGCCTTGCCCTTTGCACTGGCAACCCTGCTTGTTGCCTGTACCTTCTTTATTGCCAGACTTAAGGTGGGCTCTTATCTTGTAACCACCTCTACCGAGTCTGATTTTATTGAGGCACATTATGTAAACCCCAATACCACCACCCTTACCTTCCCCGAGAAAAAGAGAAATCTTATTTATATTTTTCTTGAGTCTTATGAAAACACCTATTCCGATACTAATGCAGGGGGTAAGATAACAAATAATTTTATGCCGGAGTTACACAGTCTGGCAGAAAACAATATAAACTTCTCTGTAAACAGCGGTGTAGGCGGCGCTCTGTCCTATGCGGGTACCACCTGGACCTCTGCGGCTATGGTTTCGCAGACCTCGGGTATGCTGATAAAGGTGCCACTGGACAGTCAGGGCTACGGCACAGAAGAAACCTTTTTGTCGGGAGTTACAACCATCGGCGAAATACTTGAAAAGCAGGGGTATAATCAGACTCTGCTTGTAGGCAGTGATGCAGAGTTCGGCGGCAGAAAGGCATACTTTAAACAGCACGGAAACTATAATATTGTGGATATAAATTCCCTTAAAGCCGAGGGCAGACTGCCCGAAGACTACAGGCAGTGGTGGGGCTTTGAGGATAAAAAGGTTTTCGCCTTTGCAAAAGAGGAACTTACAAAGCTTTATAACGAGGGTAAGCCCTTTAACTTTACGGTGCTGACCTCGGACACCCATTTTCCTGACGGCTATGTGTGTGAGGACTGCGAAGATACCTTTGAAGACCAGTATGCAAATGTTATAGCCTGTTCCTCAAAGCAGGTAAGCGAGTTTGTAAGCTGGATAAAAGAACAGCCCTTTTATAAGGACACAACCATTGTTATTTCGGGCGACCATTTAACCATGGACCCCGAGTTTTTAAAGGATATAAATAAGGACTATACCAGAACGGTTTATAACTGCTTTATAAATTCGGCGGTAGAGCCAAAACAAGAGAAAAACCGTAATTTCGGCACCTTTGATATGTTCCCCACAACCCTTGCGGCTATGGGTGTTCAAATTAACGGCGAAAGACTGGGTCTGGGAACAAATCTGTTCTCAAATATCCCCACCCTTACCGAGCGCTACGGCTTTGAAAAGCTGGATAAAGAAATGCAGAAAAAATCTGTATTTTATAACGAAGAAATACTTGAAATGGAAAGTATAGAGGTAGATACAGAGTGAGAAAAATATTACCCTTAATAGCAATACTGCTGAGTCTGAGTTTGTGCATAACCGGTTGTACCGAAACAGGCACCGCCAGGGTTAATCTTATGGAGGGCATAACGGCTGAAAGCGGTGACGAAAAAAAGCCCGATTATGTTTTCACCCTTTCTCAGTATGAAGTGACATCGGCTTTTTTAAAGGAATTATCAGTAAGTAGTGAAAACTTTATGTTTTCACCTGCCTCATTATCTCTTGCCTGCGGTCTTGCTATGAACGGGGCAGAGGGACAGACAAAAACCGAGCTGGAAAACTTTTTCTGTATGTCCTTTGGCAGTGAAACCTATAACCGATATATGAAGGCCTTTATGGGCTCTTTAAAAAGTGAGGTTAAAAACGCCGCTTCTATATGGTACAGAAACGACGATAGGCTTACTGTAAATAAAGACTTTTTACAGAAAAATGCCGATTACTATAATGCATCCGCCTTTAAGGTAAACTTTAACAATGATGGCAAAACCGCCGTTAACGACTGGGTGAAAGAGGCGACAGACGGCAATATTGACAGCATAATAGACGACATAGATAAAAACACTATGATGTTTTTAATAAACGCCCTTACCTTTGAGGCAGAGTGGCAAAACCCTTATAGTGAGAAGGCTGTCAGCAGCGGCACCTTTAAGGCAAAAGACAAAAACTACACGGTCGAAATGATGAAATCTACCGAGGATATGTATATTGAGTACGGTGGTGCAACAGGCTTTATAAAGCCCTATAAAAATGCCGATTATCTTTTTGCCGTATTATTGCCTGAGGAGAATGTAAGTCTTGCTGATTATGCGGCAACCCTTAGCGGTGATAAGCTTAAAAACACCATAGACAGCGCGGCGGAAACTACTGTTTATGCCACTATGCCGAAATTTCAGTTTAATTACTCCTTTACGGCTGACGAAATTCTTAAAAAAAGCGGTGTAGAAGCCGCATTTGATGAGGATAAGGCCGACTTTTCTGCTATGGCAAAGGTGAAAGGCGCTAATCTTTATATAGGTGAAGTTCTGCAAAAAACCTATATCAGCGTTGCTGAAAACGGAACAAAGGCAGGGGCGGTTACAAAGGTTGAAATGGCGGCAAAGACCAGCCTTTCACCCGATACAAAAACCGTTACCCTTGACAGACCTTTTATTTTTATGATACTGGATGCCGACACTAAAATTCCCGTATTTACAGGCGCGGTAAACAAATTTTAAAAGAGGTAAAAATGGAAAAGAAAAATGAAACTCTTGCCCAGCAGGAAAAGGCGAGAAAAGAGTTTTTAGAGCTTAAAAAAATGCAACAGCAAAATGCCGAAAATAATACCGAGCATATTGCCTACGAGGGTGAAAAAAAGCCCACTACCTTTAAGGAAAAGCTTTCTCACTTCTGGTATTACTACAAAACTGCGGTTATTATAGGTACCGTTATTGTAGGTGCAGTGCTGTATATTACTCTGCAAACCGTATTGACACCTAAAAGTGACATTAAAATTGTGGTTTATGACAGCAGAATTGTGCCCGATATGTATCTTGATGACGCTAAAACCTATTTTGAGCAGTTCTGCAAGGACTATAACGGTGACGGCAAGGTTACCGTATCAATTATCAACTGCACCTACGAGGCAGAAAGCTCCTCTGCGCAGTACCAGCAGACCATACAGCAAAAGCTTGGCGGCATAACCGCTACCGATAAAGAAGCTATGCTGTTTATTACAAGTGATACGGGATATGAGTATCTGCAGAATATAGTTGATACACCCTTTTTAAAAGAAACGGGCGTAGAGCTTAGCCCGTCATTTTATGACAGTATAGAATATTTAGAAGGAATTAAAATGCCTGACGGCTTAAAGCTATACAGCCGTAACATAGAGAGCACTCTAATTGAAGATGACGATACGGCAAAAGAAAGCGTTAAAAGAGCCGAAGAATTTTTAAAGGCTGTTAAATAACAAAACGGCGAAATATCGCCGTTTTATATTTTGAAGAAGGTACATAAAATGCTTAAGAAATTTATTGCTTATTATAAGCCCCACAAAAAGCTGTTTATAGCCGATATGACAGCATCTCTTATTATTTCTGCTATAGGTATGGTGTATCCCGTTATAACCAACCTTATGCTTAATACTCTGATACCCCAAAAGCAGTATAAAATGATAATTATTGCAGGACTTAGCGTGTTACTGCTTTATGTTATAAGAATGTTGCTTCGGTATTTTGTTCAGTATTACGGACATCTTATAGGTACGCGTATGCAGGCTAGTATGCGAAGCGATATGTTCCGCCATTTGCAGACTTTGCCGTATTCCTATTACGACAACAACGAAACGGGACAGATTCTCTCCCGCATTACAAACGACCTTTTTGATGTTGCCGAGCTTGCCCACCACGGCCCCGAAAACCTTATAATAAGCTCTATTACGGTTATAGGCTCATTTATTTATCTTTGCACAATAAGTGTACCCCTTACCCTTATTGTGTTTATCTGTGTGCCATTTTTACTGCTTACCTCAGTGTATCTCAGAAAGAAAATGCGGGAAGCCTTTAAGGAGCGCAGAGTTACCACCGCCGGCATTAACGCTTCGACAGAAAGCTCTATTACGGGTATTCGTGTTACAAAGGCCTTTTCGGGAAGCGATAGGGAAATAGAAAAATTTGAAAAGAACAATAACCTTTTTGTAAGGGCTTGTCATAAGGCATATAAGGCTATGGGACAGTTTTTCTCTGTCTCCAGCTTTATTACCGATGTTTTTAATGTGGTTATAATTATTGCAGGCGGGCTGTTTCTTTATGACGGAAAAATTACCTTTGGCGATTACTCTACCTTTATTGTGTCGGTTAATCTGTTTATAAACCCCGTTACTCAGCTTATTTCCTTTATGGAACAGTATCAGAACGGTGTTTCGGGCTTTTCAAGATTCATAGAAATAATGGAGGAAAAGCCTGAAAAAGAAAATGAAGGCGCAAAGCCTATGTCCTCTGTTTTGGGAGAAATTTCCTTTAAAGATGTGCGTTTTTCTTACGGCACTGAGGAGGCTGAGGTGCTGAAGGGCATAAGCCTTGATATAAAGGCGGGAGAAAAACTTGCCCTTGTAGGACATTCGGGCGGCGGCAAGACCACAATGTGCCATCTCGTTCCTAATTTTTACAGAGTAAACCATGGCGAAATCACCGTAGACGGCATAAATGTAAATGATATAACCTTTGAAAGTTTAAGAAAAAATATCGGCATAGTTCAGCAGGATGTATTTCTTTTCTCTGGCACTGTGCGTGAAAATATTATGTACGGGCGCCTTGATGCTACCGAGGAAGAAATGATAGAGGCGGCAAAAAGTGCCAATATCCACGACTTTGTAATGAGTCTTGAAAAAGGCTACGATACCGAAATCGGTGAAAGGGGAGTAAGACTGTCGGGCGGTCAAAAGCAAAGGCTAAGCATTGCCAGAGTCTTTCTTAAAAACCCTGCAATACTTATTCTTGACGAAGCCACCAGCGCACTGGATAACACCACCGAAATACTTATTCAAGAGGCTTTGGACGAGCTTTGCAAGGGCAGAACCACCATAGTTGTTGCCCACCGTTTATCTACTATCCGCACAGCCGATACTATTGCGGTGGTAGACGGCGGAGAAATAAAAGAAAAGGGAACACATGAGGAGCTGATACAAAAAGAGGGTATATATAAAGACCTTTATAATCTTCAGTTCAGACATAACGCTTAATATTGACAAAAAGGGCTAAATAATATATACTATCAAAGGTTGAACCACGGAGGAGAAATATATGGGAATTTATGAAGAATTAGTAGCCAGAGGCCTTATTGCTCAGGTTACAAACGAAGAAGAAATAAGAACTATGATAAACAGCGGAAAGGCAACCTTCTATATAGGTTTCGACTGTACTGCTGACAGCCTTACCGCAGGTCATTTTATGGCGCTTACCCTTATGAAGCGTCTGCAGATGGCAGGCAACAAGCCTGTTGCGCTTATCGGCGGCGGAACTACTATGATAGGTGACCCGTCGGGCAGAACCGATATGAGAAAAATGCTTACAAAAGAGGATATTCAGCACAACGCCGACTGCTTTAAGCGCCAGATGGAGCGTTTTATTGAGTTTGGCGAGGGTAAGGCAACAATGGTTAATAATGCCGACTGGCTTTTAAACCTTAACTATGTAGAATTACTCAGAGAGGTTGGCGCCTGCTTCTCGGTTAACAATATGCTGAGAGCCGACTGCTATAAGCAGAGAATGGAAAAGGGCCTTTCCTTCCTTGAGTTTAACTATATGATAATGCAAAGCTATGACTTTTATTATCTCTATCAGCACTATGGCTGTAATATGCAGTTCGGTGGTGACGACCAGTGGAGCAATATGCTGGGCGGTACCGAGCTTATAAGAAGAAAACTGGGCAAAGATGCCCACGCTATGACCATTACTCTGCTTACCGACAGTCAGGGTAAGAAAATGGGCAAAACTGCAGGCAATGCCGTATGGCTTGACCCCAACAAAACCTCACCCTATGATTTCTTCCAGTACTGGAGAAATGTTGGAGATAACGATGTACTTAAATGTATTCGTATGCTTACCTTCCTGCCTCTTGAGCAGATAGACGAAATGGATAAGTGGGAGGGCAGTGAGCTTAACAAGGCTAAGGAAATTCTCGCCTTTGAGCTTACAAGCCTTGTTCACGGTAAGGAAGAGGCAGAAAAGGCACTTGCAGCGGCAAAAAGTATGTTTGCAGGAGGTAAGGATTCTGCCGATATACCCACCTTTGCTTTAAGCGATGAGGACTTTGGTGAAAACGGTATAGGAATACTTGATATAATGGTTAAAAGCGGACTTTGTTCTTCCAAAAGTGAGGCAAGAACCTTAGTTGTTCAGGGTGGCGTTACGGCAAACGAAGTAAAGGTAGAAGCCCCCAATGTTTACTACACAAAAGAAGACATAGGTGACGGCCTTTTGGTACGCAAGGGCAAGAAAAAATATGTAAAGGTAATACTTTAAAACAAATGGGTGTGAGGCAAGGCTTCGCACCCATAATTTTTTTGCAAAATTAAAAAATAAGTGTTTCAATTTTTAGATACTTATGTTATAATAAAATAGAATAGATATATTTTAAAGGAGGGGTTGTTATGAAAATTAAAAATGCCATAAAGGTAGTGGCGGTATTACTGCTTATTACGGTATTTTTTGCGGGTTGTACCCCCTTTGATGACAGCCCCGATTCACTGCTTGCCGCCCCCAAGCTGACAGGTGAAATGCAACCTGTTCAAGAGGCACTGGAGGAGAAAATAGACGGCAAGTATCAACTTAAATTCCCAACCTCAAGCGAAATTAAATCGGCAATTACCTTGGTTGACCTTGACGGAGATGCAATAAGCGAGGGCGTTGCTTTTTACAGCACCACCGACAATAATACCGTAACAATGCACATTGCCATTATCGCCTTTGTTGATAATAAATGGACCGTTACGGCACAGCAAAGCATTACTGCAGGCGGTGTTGAGCAGGTACACTTTACCGATATGGACGGCGACAGGGCTAAGGAAATAGTTGTTGGCTGGAACGTTTACGGCAACACCACAAAAACCGTTTCGGTTTATGAGTATTCGGGAAACACCCTGCTTACCCTTATTGAAGAACCTTTTACGGTATTTATGCTCTGTGACCTTGACGGAAATTTAAGTCAGGATTTGCTTACTTTACAGCTTGATATGAGTATGGCCAGTGCCTTTGCCAGATATTTCGGTATAAACTCTCAGGGCGTAAGTGAGCTTGGAAACTGTGAGCTTGACGGCAACATAACCTCTTATAATGATGTTGTGCTTTCAAAATTGCCAAGCGGTGAATTTTGTATTTACGCCGACTGTGTAAAGGGCGCAGGTATGATAACCGAGGTTATATTCTTTAAAGACGGAAAGCTTATAAACCGCCTTTATGACAGTACGCTTATGGAAAACAGCCTTACCTACCGTCCTGCCATAGTGCCTTGCAGAGATTATGACGGTGACGGCTTTATAGAAATCCCCGTTATGAAGGAACTGCCTACCGACATTTCGCTTTCCACCTCGGCGGCGTATATGACGGTATGGAGCAGTTTTGACGGCGCGGCGCTGATTCCCGAGGCATACACCCTTATGAACTATTCCGACGGCTACAGCATACGCCTTACAAAACAGCTTGCCGAGAACACCACCGCAATACGAAATCTTGAATACCGTGAGCGTATAATTTACGAATACGACTATGAGAAAAAAATGATTAAAACCGAACTGTTCAGGCTGCGCGTGGTGTCAAAAAGCGCCTATGACAGCGGTATATATTCCGAGGGCTATGTACTTCTTGCAAAAAGCGATTCACTGGTTTGGCTCGCCCATGTTAGTGAGGCGGCGCAGGAGTACTCTATAACAAAAGAAAATATAGGCGAAATATTTGAGCTTATTACGGAGGAGTAGAAATGAAAAAACTTCTTTTGGTTGAAGACGAGGTTGCAATAAGAGAATTTGAAGCAATAAATCTGCAAAGGGCTGGCTATGTGACCATTCAGGCAGGTAGCGGTGAGGAGGCCCTTGAAATTTACGACAGTGAGCCCGATACCTTTGATATCGCTTTGCTGGATATATCTATGCCGGGTATGGACGGCTTTGCTCTTTGTAAGGAGCTGAGAAAAAGAAGCGCATCTCTCGGCATTATAATGCTTACTGCCAGAACACAGGAGATGGATAAGGTAAGCGGTCTTATGCTTGGCGCTGACGACTATATTACAAAGCCCTTCAGCCCCAGTGAACTGCTTGCCCGTGTAGATTCTCTTTACAGACGAGTTGAAATGAACAGAAACAGAGGTGGCTCTGCACATGGTGAGGAAATTGCCATTGACGAGTTTACCTTAAATCTTAGAAAAAGAACTCTTGCCAAGGGCAATAAAAACATAGAGCTTACTCAGGTAGAGTTTCAGATTATGGAATATTTCTTCTTAAACCCCGACACTGCGCTGGACAGAAGCGACATTTTATCACGCGTTTGGGGAAGTGACTATTTCGGTGAAGAAAAAATTGTTGACGTTAATATAAGAAGACTGAGAATGAAGATAGAGGATGACCCGTCAAAACCCCAGCGTCTTCTTACCGTTTGGGGTATGGGTTATAAGTGGAAAACAAACGACTGAAAGGAGAGTCTACCCACAGGGGTGTAGACGGATAAATTTTAAGTGGATTTTGAAATTCGTTTTAAAAGTATAACCCGTCGCTGGCTAATGAATGTTTATCTGCCGGTAGTTTTAATAGTTGTTATTATCGCCGGCGTTGCCTGTGTGGTAGTAAGAAACAGTTATTTAAGGCAGGTGCGTGACGCCGCAGAGGAATATGCGGCAACCTTTTCGGTGCTTGCCAGTATTGACGAGGATTATTTTACCCTTGCCGCCAAGGATTACTGCGAACAGTTTGAGGCTAAGGATAAAATAGAAATTATGGTGCTTGACAAAACAGGCACTATAATAGTAAGTACCAGCGGTTTTGAAAGAAAAGACCTGCCTATGCCTGATTATACTTCGGCAAAGCAGGCTGTAACGGGCAGAGCATATTGGCTTGGTAAAAGCACCGCCAATGAGCGAATTCTTGCAGGCACCTATATTTTAGAGGACGGCGCAAACGGCTCTAATGGTGCTATCAGATATGTTGTTTCCCTAAGCGTATGCAATAGGCGAATTCTTAATAATTGTCTGCTTATTGCCGTTGTTGCCCTGGCTATTCTGGGGCTTTCGGCATTTTCGGGAATATTCTTTGTTAAATCTATTATACGCCCTGTGCGTGAGGTATCCTCTGCCGCGCGACAAATCGCCGCAGGTACCTATAAGGATGAGCTTCGCTCACAGTATAATGATGAAATCGGTGAGCTTTGCGACTCTATAAACTATATGCAGTCAGAGCTTAAAAACGCCGAAAATCTTAAAAACGATTTTATCTCGTCGGTATCCCACGAGCTGAGAACACCTCTTACCGCCATTCGCGGCTGGGCAGAAACGGCAAAAATGTCTGTGAGAGATGATGTAAGCCTTGTTGAAAGAGGTCTTGATGTTGTACTGAGTGAGTCTGACCGTCTTTCAAATCTGGTTGAAGAGCTGCTTGACTTCTCCAGAATTCAAAGCGGCAGATTCTCCCTTAATATCCGTCCCTTTGAGGTGTCTATGCTGCTTGAAAGCGCCGCGTCTATGTATATTGAACTGGCGGCAAAGCGCAATATCGAGGTTAACTTCTCAATACCTAAAAATGATGTTATAGTAAATGGCGACCCTGATAGAATTAAGCAGGTGTTTATAAATATTATAGACAATGCCGTTAAATATACCGAAGAAAAGGGACAGGTGCTTATTCAGCAAATCGCCGAGGAAAACTGTGTTCGTATTACTGTTAAGGATACGGGTGTGGGAATTCCTGCACAGGATGTAGACCATGTTAAAGAGAAATTCTATAAGGCAAACAATTCTGTAAGAGGAAGCGGAATAGGTCTTGCGGTTGCCGATGAAATTATAAAACAGCATCAGGGACTCTTGTTCATTGAAAGCACAGAGGGTGTGGGCACTACCGTTACAATAGTGCTTCCCACCGTTATTCCTGAGGTTGAGGAAATTGAGAAAATTCTGCCCCCTGTAAGTGAAGAAATAAAGGTTGATACAAATGAGTAAAAAGGAAAAGAAATGTAAATACACAGCCATCGGCGGACAAGCGCTTATTGAAGGTATTTTGATGAAATCGCCTGAGAAAACCGCTATGGCGGTAAGGCTTCCTGACGGCAATATTGATATTTCTTATATGGATAATAAATCCCTTCGGGATAAATACAAAATACTGGGTATCCCAGTTATTCGCGGTGTTGTGGCTTTTGTCGAGTCAATGCTGAACGGGTATAAGGCTATGATGCTTTCAGCCGACAAATCGGGCTTTGCCGACGAGGTTGACGAAAACACCGGCGAGGTTAAAAAGCTTGACGGCAAGGTGTGGACAGCTGTTATGGCTGTAGCAGCAGTTCTGGCATTGCTTTTATCTGTGGGGCTTTTTATGTATCTTCCGCGCCTTGCGGTAGAGGGTCTTTTGTGGGTATTCGATATGGAAAGCTTTCCTAAGGTTATTAACTCTCTTATTGAGCAGGGAATAAAGCTTATTGTGTTTATTGCCTACATTGCAGCGGTTTCCTATATGAAGGATATACGCCGTGTATTCAGCTACCACGGTGCAGAGCATAAAACAATTTTCTGCTTTGAGGCCGGGTTGCCTTTAACGGTGGAAAACGCAAGAAAACAAAAGCGTTTCCATCCCCGTTGCGGCACATCCTTTATGATACTTATGATACTTATAAGCATTATTTTTTCAACACTTGCACAGGTGCTGTTTACAGGCATCTACGAAAACGCGCTTGTCTGGACGCTTATTAAGATTGCTATGGTGCCGTTTATTTGCGGTGTGGGCTTTGAGATTTTAAGGTTTTGCGGAAAGTATGATAACATACTTACAAGAATTATCTCGGCCCCGGGTGTATGGGTGCAGAGAATTACCACAAAAGAGCCTGACAACTCTATGCTGGAAATTGCTATTGCGGCGCTATCAGCAGTGCTAAGTGATGAGGAAAAAGCAAAGTTTATAAAAAGCAGTGAAGAAAATGACAATATTTGAGTGTTACAGAAGTACGGTTAAGGCCTTAAAAGAGGCCGGAATAGAGGACAGCGGCTTTGAAAGCCGACAGATAATAAGATATATAACAAAGCTTAGCAATAACGAGATAATCACAAGGTATAACGATAATCTTGAGGATTTTCAGGTTAAAATGTGGCAGTCGGTAATGAATGAGCGGCTTTCCCATTATCCGCTTCAGTATATAATAGGGGAGTGGAGCTTTTATGGGCTTAACTTCTTTGTGGGAGAGGGCTGTCTTATTCCCAGGTCCGATACAGAGGTTCTGGTAGATACCGCCTTTGAGTTTTTAAAACTAAAGCCCAAAGCCAAGGTTTTAGACCTTTGTGCAGGAAGTGGCTGTATCGGTATAACCATAGCAAACCGCTATAAAGAAACAAGTGTTACATTAGTTGAAAAGTACGATGTGCCGTATTCCTACTGTGAAAGAAATATGCACAGAAACCCAAGTGAAACTATGTCGCTTATTAAAGCAGATATATTTGACTTTAAGCCTGAGGGTAAATTTGACCTTATAGTCAGCAACCCACCCTACATTTCGGCAAAGGATATGGAAAAGCTTAGCGACGAGGTTTTAAAAGAGCCCGACAGCGCCCTTTACGGCGGTGAGGACGGACTTGATTTTTACAGAGTTATCCTTTCCCGTTATGTAGCCTATCTTAATAAGGGCGGAATGATAGCCGTTGAGGTTGGCTACGACCAGAGCGAAGTCGTAAAACAGCTTTTTAAACAGGCAGGTCTTGAAGATATTAAAACAGCTAAGGATCTTAGCGGTATCGAAAGAGTCGTTTATGGTACTTTAAATAATATATAATAAACCCAAAGAAACCTAATAAGGAGAGATAAAAATGGCAGAAGACAGAAAAAAAGCACTTGAAACGGCGGTTGCCAATATTGAAAAGCAGTTCGGTAAGGGAGCAATTATGCTTCTGGGTGAAAATGTTGATATGAAGGTGGACCATATTCCTACAGGCTCTTTGGGACTTGACCTTGCCCTTGGAATAGGCGGTGTGCCTAAGGGTAGAATTGTAGAAATCTACGGCCCTGAATCTTCGGGTAAAACTACACTTGCCTTGCACGTTGTTGCCGAGGCTCAGAAAATGGGCGGCACTGCGGCATTTATAGACGTTGAACACGCCCTTGACCCTGCTTATTCAGAAGCGCTGGGCGTTGATATTGACTCTCTGCTTGTTTCACAGCCCGATACAGGCGAACAGGCACTTGAAATTGCCGAAGCCTTAGTTCGAAGCGCGGCAGTAGATGTAATTATAATCGACTCGGTTGCGGCACTTGTGCCCAAGGCAGAAATTGAGGGCGATATGGGCGATAACCATGTAGGTCTTCACGCCCGTCTTATGTCACAGTCGTTAAGAAAGCTTACCGGCGCACTTTCTAAATCCAACTGTACTGCAATATTTATAAATCAGCTTCGTGATAAAATCGGCGTTATTTACGGCAGCAGTGAAACCACAACAGGCGGCCGCGCCCTTAAGTTCTACGCTTCGGTACGTATTGATGTAAGAAGAATAGAGAGCATTAAGGTAGGCGGTGAGGTTATAGGCAACCGCACCAGAGCAAAAATTGTTAAAAATAAAATTGCGCCTCCCTTTAAAGAGGCAGAGTTTGACATTATGTACGGCAAGGGCATTTCCAAAGAGGGTGAAATTGTTGATACAGGTCTGAAGCTCGGCATACTTTCCCGAAGCGGCGCTTGGTTCTATTACGGCGAAACCCGTATAGGTCAGGGCAGAGATAATGTAAAACAGTTGCTTATTGATAACCCCGAGCTTATGAAGGAGCTTGAGGACAAGATAGTAGCCGCTATGAGCGAAAAGGTTAAGAACACCGATAAAAAAGATGCGGCACCTGCACCTGCAGAGCCTGAGGTTCGCACTCGCAAAAAGGTTAATATTGATATAGCGGTTGACGAATAATGAAAATAACAAAAATGCTTCGTCGAAGGGGACATATTTACGAAGTCCGCTTCGACGATGACACATATATAAATGTTGATATCTCTTTGGCAGAGGAAAAAAATCTTAAAGAGGGTATGGAAATCGACGACGAAAAGGCATTTGCTCTTGAGGATGAGTCGGATTTTATAAGATGTACCTCTCGCGCTCTTTATTATCTGAGCCAAAGCGGTAAAAGTGAAAAGGCTCTTTACGATAAGCTTATTAAAGCAGGGTTTTCCAAAACCGCAACCGATAAAACCGTAGAGAGAATGAAACAGCTTTCTTATATTAACGATGATGATTATGCCGCTGGTCAGTCGGTAAAGCTCAGTGAGGCAGGTTTTTCTAAAAAAGAAACCGTAAACCGACTGATAAAGGCAGGAATTTCACCCGATAAGGCAAAAGAGGTCTGTAACTTTGACTCTGACACCGAAAAGGAAAAGATAAGAAGGTTACTTGAGAAAAAATATAAGGACAAACTTTCAAGCCCTGAGAATGTGCAGAAAACCGCCCAGGCACTTTTAAGACGGGGATTTGTGTTTTCGGATATACGCGCTGTTTTAAAGGATTTTGACAGCCGTCTTGACAGTGGAGAATGTGGTAATGAGTAAAAAAATCGCAATGGTATCCCTTGGTTGCCCAAAGAATCAGGTAGATGCCGAGGTTATGCTTAAAAAACTTGCTGACTCAGGCTTTATTATCGGTGCCGAAGAGGCAGAGGCAGATGCTATTATTATAAACACCTGCGGCTTTATAGAGGACGCCAAAAAAGAGGCTATTGAGAATATACTTGAGGCATCAAGTTATAAAAGGGACGGCAACTGTAAGGCACTTATTGTAACGGGCTGTCTTGCCGAAAGGTATAAAGACGATATTACCGAGGAAATTCCTGAGGTTGATATGGTAATTGGCCTTGGCTCTAATAAGGACATTGCAGAGCTGGTACGTGAGGCGATAGAGGGCAACCTTAAAAACTCTTACGGAGAAAAAAGTGAGCTTCCTCTTGACGATAAAAGAATTCTGGGCGGATATCCTTTTTCTGCCTATCTTAAAATTTCCGACGGCTGTAACAACCGTTGCACCTACTGTGCTATACCTCTTATTCGCGGCGAAATGCGAAGCCGCACCATTGAAAGCTGTGTAAGTGAAGCAACAGAACTGGCTGAAAACGGGGTCAGAGAAATTGTTGTAGTAGCGCAGGACACCACCGCTTATGGCGAGGACCTTTACAAAAGACCGATGCTGGCTACCCTTTTAAAAGAGCTTTGCAAAATTGAAAAGCTTCACTGGATAAGGGTGCTTTATACATACCCCGAGCGCATAACCGATGAGCTTTTATCTGTTATGGCAGAAGAAGAAAAAATTGTTAAGTATCTTGACATACCCCTTCAGCATATAGACGGCAGTATACTAAGACGAATGAACCGAAAGGGAAATATTGACAGTATTACTGCGCTTATTAAAAGAATAAGAGAAAAAATAAAGGATGTAACTATCAGAACAACCTTTATTACAGGCTTTCCAGGAGAAACAGAGGAGCAGTTTGCCACACTTCATCAGTTTGTTAAGGATACACGCTTTGAAAGAATGGGCTGTTTTACCTACTCGCCTGAGGAGGATACACCTGCGGCAGAGTTTGAGGGACAAATTGATGAACAGACAAAGCAGGACAGAATGAGTCTTATAATGGACAGCCAGATGATAATTTCCGCTGAAAAGAATGCTGAAAAGCAGGGTAAACAGGTTGAGGTTTTGGTAGAAGGCTATGATGATTATCTTAAATGTTACTTTGGAAGAACGGGTGCCGACGCCCCCGAGGTAGACGGTAAAATATTCTTCTTGGCAACCCGCCCTCTTACCTTTGGTGAGTTTGTAACGGTACAGATAAACGATAGTATAGAATATGATTTGTTAGGAGAAATGTGTGATGAATCTGCCCAATAAACTAACGGTACTTAGAATTATACTAACCCCCGTTTTTATGGTGTTAATGCTTTATAAATTCCCTTGCCACTATCTTGCCGCACTTATAGTTTTTGCTGTTGCGGCTTTTACCGATATGCTTGACGGAAAAATTGCAAGAAAGTATAATCTTGTGACCTCTTTCGGCAAGTTTTTAGACCCCCTTGCAGACAAAATGCTGACCACCGCCGCATTTTTAGGCTTTATTGCCCACGGTATCGGTTGGCAGATAACCTGGGTGGTATTTATAGTACTGTTCAGAGAATTCCTTATTTCCTCACTTCGTCTTATTGTTGTAAGCAGTGCAGGAAACAAGGTTATTGCCGCTAATATTTGGGGCAAGCTTAAAACCGTTACCCAGATAGCCGCAATAGTTCTTGGTATTGCCTTTGCACAGATTAAAGAGTGGTTTGTACTAAGCAGTGCCGCTGTACTTTCTCTTGACATTATTTTCAATATCGTTTTGTGGGCAAGTACCGTTCTTTGCATAATTTCGGGTGTTATTTACCTTTATCAGAACAAGGAATTTGTTAATACTACAAAATAGGGTTTATAAAATGAAAAAATTATTATCTCTTATTGTTGCCGCCGTGCTTCTTCTGTCGGTTTTCTCATTTTCTGCTTCTGCGGACAGTATTCATAAAGCACAATGCGGCCATATAGCCGACAATGTAGGAAGAACGGTTGCCGTTCCCGTAAGCTATAGCTGTGATGACGGCGTTTATATAGCGCGGATTTTTATTGATTTTGACACTTCCGCCCTTAAATTTGTGAAAACCGAAAACACATTGACAGATAAATTCGGCTATACCGTAAATGAAAAGAACGGCAGAGTTACCGTTGTTATGGATGCCAAAACCATAGCCAATGTGTCGGGAAACCTTGAGCTTTTTAAGGTGTATTTTGAAATACAGGACACCGCTAAAACGGGTAGTTATGCCTTAACCCTTTCGGGCGATGCTACAAGACTTGGCTCAGAGCAGGGGAAATTCGAGGCAGAGGGTGTTGATATTGAGTTTTCTCACGGCTCAGTCAATGTTATTTGCAAAGAGCATAGCTTTACAGAGGAAACAGAAGACGGCAAGAAGTGTGAAAGCTGCGATGCGGTACAAAACAAAGAACAGCAAGTAACCGTACCTATAAAGCCCGAAGACACAAAAGAAGAAATTGTTATAAAACCCGGCGAAGCAACCATTATTACAGAAGACAATGCTGAAAATGACGGGAAATTCGATACGCTGTCGGTTGTTTTAATCTTAGTTGCGGCAATTTTGGCTATTGCTGCAACAGTATTTGTCATTATTAAATTAAAAAAGAGCAAAAAAGAAGCCTGATAAGGCTTCTTTTTTCTTGCATTGGCAGGCTGTGTATGGTATTATTATTATGTATAAATCTATTTACATGGAGAATGGCTATGACTTATAAGAATCCTACCATTATTTTAAGAAAAGGAATAAGCGCTGTTCTGTGCGCTCTTCTTGTTATGGGTATTTGTGTAGTGCCCTATGGCGTCAGTGCGCAGGAGCCACAGTATAAGTATCAGGCTGTCTATTCCTTTGATGAGAGTAGCGGAACACAGTACGGCGATGTTATCGTTACCGATATAGAGGGTGTGGAGCGCCAGATTTCACGCGCTCATTTCGGTCACAAGACTTCAAATAATGAGGACTATCTGCGAATCTTCAATACCCGTCAGCAAACCTTGGCTTCTTATGACGCGTATCTGCTGAATAATGCAGATGGGCTTTTTGAGCTTATGCCGTCTTCGGAATATACCGTATCGCTGAAGGTTATGGTAAAGTATGCTCATTCTCAGTTTGCTGAGGGCGGCGTTACCTATCCTACCGATTCTCAGTACAGCAATTTGAAATTGGTTTACGGTCTTCCTGCTGTAACGTCTGAGGAAAGCTGTGCTGCCGATACCACAGTAGGTCTTATTGCCAGGATTTCTAATGATACTGCCACCTTTACTGCAGAGCAGAACGGTGAGAAAACCTATAATATAGACCAGTGGTATACCTTTACCTATAATTTTACCACCCCTGCCGCTTTTTCACAGAACGGTAATGTTTTGGGACTTAGTTTTGAATCCTATAACGGTGTAGAAATTTACATTGACGAAATAAGTGTAGATAAAATTTCCTACATAACAGTAAATGCAAATGGCGGTACAATATCAAAAACAAAGTTTGCCCATAAAATAGGGGATGCGGTAAATATTGAAAGTCCTGTTTATCAGTTTGGTTATGATTTTGAGGGCTGGTATACCGACTCTGCACTTCAGAATGAATTTACCGATACTACTATTACTAAGGAAAACTGTCAGGTTACACTTTATGCAAAATACAGCAATACTCACTTTAGTTTTGAAAGTTATAAGGCGGCAGACGCCACTTATAGCCTTAATACCCCTTTCCATAATATAGTTGAAAGTGAAGATGCGCCCGACGGTAAAAAGGTGCTGGAGTACCGCTATGTACCCGAAACCTATAATCAGCTTTATCATGAGGGCTATACCGACGGAAGCGAAGCGCCGTGGTCGACCAGAAGAACACAAAGGAATAACGCTTGCTCTCTGCGCAGTCTCACGCCCAATACAACCTATGTTGTAACCTTTAAATATAAGGTTGAAAGCGGCTCTGCTTTAGCCTTTATGTCCACCAGTAACAGTAATATGTGGGGTAGCGGCTGTTATGTTTCTTACGGTAAAACAGAAACAACCTTATCACCCACAGGTAATGAGTGGAAAACTGCCAGAATGATTTTTACCACCGGTACTCTAAAGAGCACTACCACAAACGCTGATGCCAGCTGTGCCTTCTTTATGCTGTATGCTAAAAAACACGCCGACACGGTAGCCTATATTGATGACATTAATATTTCTGCGGTTCAGGATGAGCTTGCTGTTGTGCTTAACGCTAACGGCGGACAGTTTGAAGACGGTGAAACCGTTAAGGAAAGCGATATCGTTTTCGGACAGAATGTTTATGAGCTTGAACACCCTGTAAGAGAGGGTTATGACTTTGTAGGATGGTTCTTAGAGCCCGGCTGTGTAACACAGATAAACGATTATGCAGGCAGTGATATATGCCTTAATACCGTTTATGCAGGCTGGACTAAGGGCAGCACCTTTGAAAGCTACTATTACGATGTTGACGCTGTAGACAGCAATAAATATTTCAGCACTAATGCTTCTATTGTAAGTGAAAATGCCCATAGCGGAAAACACGCCTTAAAGATA
>JAZNQX010000077.1:0-2647 GCA_045590395.1 Acutalibacteraceae bacterium | reverse complement strand
CAAATAATATTAGGCTTAGAAAAAGAATTCTTAATAAAGAACTGAGAATGAAAGCGGAATCGAGAAATAAAAAGTAATGAATATTATAATACTTGATCTTGAGTGGGACAGCGCATACAGCGTTAAAAGTCAGCGTTTTGTCAATCAGATAATACAAATAGGTGCTGTAAAGCTTAATGACGATTGTCAAATTATCGATACATTTTCACTTACTGTAAGAAGCCGCCTGTCTAAAAAACTGACCAAGCGTTTTGTGGAGCTTACCGGAATTACAAATGATATGATGCGCGCGGGTGTTCCGCTAAGCGAAGCAGTAGAAAAGTATAATAAATGGGCAGGGAAGAACACCCTAACTATGACCTGGAGTACAAGTGATTTATATACTATTATTGAGAACTGCAAATATCTGCTTACTCCGTCTACTAAATTTCGCATAGAAAAATATGCTGACCTTCAGAGCTATGTCCAAAATGAAATGCGTGAGGCTGGTTATGAATTTCAGTCTCAGATTTCTCTTGCAAATGCGGCTGTAATGCTAGGTATTTCAGCAGAGGGTCTTGAACTTCATCAGGCAAAGGACGACTGTCTTTTGTCTGTGGCTTTGCTTCGCCGTTTTTATAACAGTGAAAAAATGAAGAAGTATGTTAAAGACGCCGCAAATCCCGAATTTTTCCGCCGTCTTACATTTAAGTCATACACTCTTTCTAATATTAAGGACGATAGTATAAAGCCTGAAAATCTGGTTTTTAAATGTGATAAATGCGGTAAGGTATCAAAGTGTGTTACTGGCTGGAAATACCGTAACGGCTGGTTTTCGGCAAATTTTAGGTGCACTGACTGTAAAAGAATGTATATCGGCAGAGTATCTTTTAAAAAGACCTATGACGACCTTATTGTAAAGAAAAGAATTGTAGATATTAAGGCCGCAGAGAAGAAGGATGAAAATGCTGTGCAGAATGTGCCCGAGAAGGTGTAGTGCCGAAAGAAATAAAAATGAAAATATAGGTGGTTTTTGCAAAATGCCGCTTTATCCCGTTATTGCAAGAGCGTCTTTACATTTTGGTGAGGAACCTTGCATAAGCGGAACAAGAGGCTCAGGAACTGTATTTTTCAGCGGTTGCTCACTTAAATGCGTATACTGCCAGAATGAGCCTATAAGCCATAACGGTTTTGGCAAAACTGTTACACCAAAACGCCTGGCTGAAATATTTTTAGAGCTTGAAAACAAAGGTGCACACAATATTAACCTTGTAAATCCAACTCATTTTATTTATTCGATAAAAGAGGCTCTGAAAATTTATAAGCCTAAAATTCCACTGGTTTATAACAGTTCAGGTTATGATTTGCCCGAAATTATTAAAGAAAATATTTTTGATATTTATCTTTTTGATTTAAAGTACATAAAAAAGGAAAAATCTTTACGCTATAGCCTTTGTGAAGATTATTTTGAATATGCTTCAAAAAGTATTAAAACCGCATACGAATTAAATAAAAATGCGGTATTTAATGATAAAGGTATTATGCAAAAGGGAATTGTTGTTCGACATTTGATACTGCCTATGGGTACTAATGAAGCAAAAAGCGTAGTTGACTGGTTTAGCGAGAACACCCCGAATGCTTATTTAAGCCTTATGTCACAGTATACACCAATGGCTAAGGCGCACGATTTTAAGGAAATTAACCGAAAAATTACAAAGCGCGAGTACGAAAAGATTGTCGACTATGTAATAGAAAAAGATATAAAAAATGTGTATATTCAGGAAAACTCCAGCGCAGAAAAGTCATATATTCCTGATTTTGATATGAGCGGAGTATAAAAAGATTATAAAAAATAACAAAAGTGCTTGACATAGTATTATCCTTTATTGTATAATTGTTTAAGTAAAAATACCCCTGCTATCAGGCGGAGGGAGGGAATTATTAATGAGTCAGGTTCGCCTCAAAGAGAATGAGTCACTTGATAATGCTTTAAGACGCTTCAAACGTCAGACTGCTAAAGACGGCGTAATCCAGGAAGTTCGTAAAAGAGAACATTATGAAAAGCCTTCTGTTAAGCGTAAGAAAAAGTCGGAAGCTGCACGTAAGCGTAAGTTCCGCTAATAAGTGATACTTAAATGAAAAGCGGTCGCTTCGGCGACTGCTTTTTGATGTTTTCGGAGGAAAAACAATGCTCAAACCTAAAATTAAAATTCACAGAATAACCGATATATCTTATGAACTTTTATCGGCTAAAAATATAAAAGGTCTTATTTTAGATGTTGATAACACTTTATCAACCCATCACGGCAGTATGCTTATTGACGGTCTTGAGGACTGGCTTTCTTATATCGCTTTAAATGGTATAAAGGTTATTATTGCTTCTAATTCCAAAGAGAAAAGAGTAAAGCCGTTTGCTGAGAAAATAGGACTTGATTATATCAGTCTTTCCTGCAAACCTTTGCCCTTTGGTTATATGAAAGCACGTAAAAGGCTCGGTCTTAAAAGAAATGAAATTGCCATAGTAGGTGACCAGATGTTTACCGATACTTTGGGTGGCAATGTTTACGGCATAATTACAGTTATGACCGACCTTGTTTTGCCTGAGGATAAAATGAGCTTTAAAATCAGAAGAAAACTTGAAAAAATACTTTTAAAGAAAATGAAGGTG
>JAZNQX010000076.1:0-8716 GCA_045590395.1 Acutalibacteraceae bacterium | reverse complement strand
GGTTTCGGCGTAAAGAAAACAGTCCTGTGGACTGTTTATAGCCGAAAGTTGCGAAGTCGGGTACCGAATGTGAAGCATTGGGTCGACGAGCAGTAAATGTTTGCAAAGCAAATATTTGTCCCGTCACTCGCACCAAGAAACCGAAATAATCCTTTTGGATTGTTTCGGTTTTTTATTTGCATTGGCGTAAACTTTGTAGTATAATATTTTTATATTATTTTACGAGGTGCAAAAAATGACCAAAATAGATATATTTTCCGGCTTCTTGGGCGCAGGAAAAACTACTCTTATTAAAAAACTTTTAAAGGAAGCCTTTTCAGACGAACAAATTGTTATTATTGAAAATGAATTCGGCGAAATAGGAATTGACAGCGGTTTTTTAAGTGAAGTCGGTGTTCAGATTACCGAAATGAATCAGGGCTGTATCTGTTGTTCCCTGGTAGGTGATTTCGGCAAGGCGCTAAGCGAGGTTATAAGCACATATCATCCCGACAGAATTCTTATTGAACCCTCGGGCGTTGGTAAACTTAGCGATGTTATAAAGGCTGTCAAAGACCTTGATATAGAGGATATTTCACTTAACAGTTATACTGCCGTTGCCGATGCAGGAAAGGTTAAAATTTATTCTAAAAACTTTGGTGAGTTTTATAATAATCAGATTGAAAATGCAGGTACAATTATTTTAAGCAGAACCGACAGCATTTCTCATGAAAAGTTTGAAAAAGCAGTTGACATTTTAAGAGAGCACAACAAGGATGCTGTTATTGTTACTACACCTTGGGATAAAATTGACGGCGAAGCTATTCTTAATGCTATTGAGCAAAAAGATACCTTAAAACACAGTATGAGTGAACTTCATCACCATCACCACCACGAACACCATCATGAGCATGATGAGGAGTGTACCTGTGGCTGTCATCATGACCATGAACACGAGCATCACCATCATCACGAGCACGGAGAAGAATGCACCTGCGGTTGCCATCACGACCACGAGCACCACCATGCCGACGAGGTATTCTCAAGCATAGGTATTGAAACCGTAAAAAAATTCAGCAGTGATAAAATCAAAGAAATACTTAGCACCATAGAAGAAAACAACGAATACGGCACTGTGCTTCGTGCAAAAGGTATTGTTGAGGATGAAAATGGTACTTGGCTTCACTTTGACTATGTACCCGGTGAAATTAATGTAAGAAACGGTGCTGCAGGTATTATAGGCAGACTTTGTGTTATCGGCAAGGATTTAAGCGAAGAAAAGATTAAAGCAATTTTTGAAATTTAAGAGGTGTAAAGCTTGGATATTCCAGTATATCTGTTTGTGGGCTTTTTAGATGCAGGTAAAACAAAATTTATTGACGAAACTCTTAAAGACCCACGCTTTGAAAGTAATGAGCCTACCCTGCTGCTTCTTTGTGAAGAGGGCGAGGAAGAATATGATATTTCTTCCTACAACGGTGCAAAGGTTATAACTGAAATTATTGAAGACGAAGAAGACCTGAAGGCAGAATATCTTGAGTCACTCATTAAGAAAAGCGGCGCTACAAGGGTAATTGTTGAATATAACGGTATGTGGCTGCTCAGTTCCTTTTATGACGCTATGCCAAAGAGTTGGATTTTATATCAGGAATTCTTACTTATGGATTCCACCACCGCCGTTACTTACAACGCCAATATGCGAAGTTTGGTGGTTGATAAATTAAATGATGCTGAGCTTGTTATATTTAACCGCTATGACGACAGTATTGATAGAATAGCACTTCATAAAATAGTCAGAGGAATAAGCCGCAGAGCTGATATTGCCTACGAATACAAAGACGGCAGTATCGCCTATGACGATATAGAAGACCCCCTGCCCTTTGATATCAATGCAGATATCATTGAAATTGATGATAAAGACTATGCAATTTGGTACCGCGATATGAGCGAGGAGTTACCGAAATACGACAAAAAGACGGTTAAATTCAAGGGCATTGTGGCTAAAAATCCCGATATGCCAAAGGGTAGCTTTGTTTTGGGCAGACACGTTATGACCTGCTGTGCAGACGATATAACCTATTCAGGTCTTGTTTGCGACTGGTCAGGTGCCGAAACCTTAAAACAGCGCGACTGGGTTATTGTAACCGCAAAAATAGAACTGAAAAAGCATAAAATGTACGGCAAAAAAGGGCCTGTGCTGACCGTTGAAAACATTGTATTAACCTCTGCACCCGACCCTGAACTTGCCACTTTCTATTAAAATAAAAACCGAGTCTTAAGACTCGGTTTTTTTATTTACTGAATTGCTTCCAGCATCTTTTTCATTGATTCTTCATACTCTTCCTGAGAGGAATTTTTGAAAACAAGAAGCTGGTCTACTACAGATGCATCGTTAAGATTTTCGGGGATAGCAAAATTGATTTTAGAAATATATTCGTCCCAGTTAGCTATCTTCCAGTGGTCTCTGGGAGAATTTCTTTCTATCATACGCTGTTTGCAAACCTCAACATCGGTTTGCACCCAAACAACAGTAAGCGCTGCACCGTATTCTCTAAGCTTTTTGCGCAGAGAAATCATATACTCAGTATCTCTTATTTCTCTTGTAAAGGGTGCGTTGATTAAAACGATATCCTCATACTGAAGCGCCTCAAAAGCAAAATTTAATGTAACCTCATATTCAACATTTCTTATATGGTCCTCAAAAAACTGAGAGCTACGGTTAATTTCCTCACCCGCAACTGTAAATACCACGTTAGAAAGAGGTACAAGTGTATCCTTATCAAGATAAACAACATGGTCAAGATTTGCGGCAAGCATTTTTGAAATATAGGTTTTACCACTTGCAGGGGGTGAAGTAACCAAAATCAATTTCTTTTTCATAAACTTATCTCTCCTAAACGACTTTGAGGACAGGAGAAAGCGGCACATACTACACAAGCCATAACTTTAACCGTCACAATTGCGGTAATTATAACACATATTTTGACAAAAAACAATAGGATTGTTAAAAAATCTTCAAAAAAATGTAAATTTTGCTTTGCCGTTTAAAAAAGGAGGCAGTTGCCCCCTTTTTTACCTTATTACATTAGCATCTATTATATTTCCTCGCTCAAATTGAAGCGCATTTTCAAGTGTTGTTATGGCAATTGCATACAGCGCATCTGATGTTAAAAAGCCTTGATGTGAAGTTACAATTACATTTGGAAAGGAAAGAAGTCTTGCTGTAACCGAGCTTTCAAGTATATCGTCTTCCCTGTTTTCAAACACGTTATTGTTTTCTTCCTCATATACATCAAGCCCCACACCAAAAAACTTTCTGTCCCTTATACCGCTTATAAGGTCGTCTGTGTTAATAAGGGCGCCTCGAGAGGTGTTAATAAGCAGTACGCCGTCCTTCATTTTTTTAATGCTTTCCTTATTTATAAGGTGATAGGTTTCTTTGGTTAAAGGACAGTGAAGGGATATAAGGTCACTCATACTGAGCAGTCTGTCCATATCGCAGTACTCTACAAAGTCCAGGTCATAATTTTTATCATTATCAACCGCAAGAACCTTCATCCCAAGACCACTGCAAATTTTACACATTGCGGTGCCTATTCTGCCCGTTCCTATAATACCTACGGTTTTGCCGTGGAAATTTTTGCCCGTAAGTCCTACAAGACTAAAATTATTTTCCCTTACTTTAATATACGCTTTGTGAATTTTTCTGTTAACGGCGAGAGCAAGTGCAAGTGCGTGTTCCGCTACCGCTTCAGGTGAATATGCTGGAACTCGCAGTACCGTTATACCGAATTCCTTTGCCGCAGAAATATCCACATTGTTAAAACCCGCGCATCTGAGCAAAATAAGTTTTACCTTGCATCTGCTCAATATTTTTATAACAGTACGGTTAACGGGCGACGCCACAAACACACAAACCGCGTCATAACCCATTGCCAGACTTGCGGTTGCGCTGTTGATATCGCTCTCCAGAAAATCAATTTGAATATTTTTATACTTTTCTTTTAAATTGCTTTCAAAGGACTCTTTATCATAAGCCTTTGTATCATAAAACAGTATTTTCATTTTACCACTCCTTATTTCTATCTTTTCCAAAAAGAATTGAAAAAAACTTTTCTTTATGATATATTTTAAGTAATAAATTTAGGAGTAATAAATTATGAAAACAATTCTTGCTTCTGCTTCTCCGAGAAGAAGAGAACTGATAAAACTAATTGATGAAAATGCTGTATTTGTTTCAGCCGATATTGACGAGAGTGTACCAAACGGCATAGAAATCGAAGCCGCGCCCGAATATCTTGCCTGTCAAAAGGCTCTTTTTGTTGCCAAAGAATATAAAGATGATTTGGTTATCGGCTGTGACACCTCGGTTTTTATCGACTCTATGATGCTGGGAAAACCCAAAGACGATGAAGACGCCTTTAATATGTTAAGTCTGCTGTCAGGTCGCACCCATAAGGTTATTACGGGTTGCTGTATAGTAAAGGACGGCAAAAGCGTTAGTTTTTCCTGTACTTCTTTAGTTAAATTTTTTGATTTAAGAGACAAGGAAATAAGAGATTATGTAAAATCAGGTGAGCCGAGAGATAAAGCAGGTGCTTACGGAATTCAGGGCAAAGGCAGTCTTATTGTAGAAAAAATAGACGGGGATTATTTTAATATCGTAGGTCTTCCCGTTTCCCTTTTAAACAGATATATAAAGCGCCTTTTGGGTGACGAAATATGAAAATAATCGCCCGAATATTTAACGATTTTACCGACAAATTCGGTATTCCCCGTCAAAGCGGTCTGTCTTCTGTTGTTTCAGAAATACGCTTTGAGCCACATTATCGCAATATTGACGCACTAAGAGGTATTGAGGACTTTTCTCACCTGTGGCTTATATGGAATTTTTCTCAAAGCGAAAAAAACGACTGGTCACCTACCGTTCGTCCTCCCCGTCTTGGCGGCAACAAAAAGGTTGGTGTTTTTGCCTCGCGCTCACCCTACAGACCTAATCCTATAGGGCTGACAGTTGTTGAGCTTATAAAGGTAGAGCAAACCGAAAAATACGGCCCCGTTTTGTATGTTAAGGGCGCCGACCTTTTAAATAATACCCCTATTTATGATATTAAGCCTTATATTCCCTATTGTGATTGTCATACAGACGCCACCGAAGGATACACCGCAAAAACTAAAGAATATAGTCTTGATGTTTTGTGCAGTGATAATTTAATAAGCGTTATTCCAAAGGAAAAAAGAGAAACACTGCTAACGCTTTTGTTAAACGACCCCAGACCCTCATACCAAAATGATAATAGCCGCATTTACGGTATGGATTTTGCAGGTTTTAATATTAAATTTACTGTTAAAGACAACACTTTAACCGTTACAGAAATAAAAAAACTCCCGTAAGGGAGTTTTTTATTTTAGGTATTAAATCTTCCGAAAGGCTCGTCCTGTTCAAGCAATACGCTTTGCTGTTTATTAGTCCTTATATATACGCCTGTTTTATTAAGAGCAACAAGAACGGAAAATCCAAAAGAGAGAACGGCAAGTATTACAGCAACCTCTATGCCTATTGTTTTATACAATAAAATAATAGCGGTAAGAAGAACGGCAATTACAACAGCCCAAATAAGCCATATTATTAAACAGGCTTTTTTACACTGCTTTTTCAGTTCTTTTTGTTTTGCCTCGTATTCAGCCCACTTTTCTTTTTTCACAGTCTGTACCCCGTTTTATTTAAAGAAATTAATAAGTTCTTCTGTCTTATCGGTTTTTTCCCAAGGAAGCTCTACATCAGTTCTTCCAAAATGTCCATATGCTGCAGTCTGACGGTAAATAGGACGACGGAGAGAAAGCTTCTCAATAATAGCCGCAGGACGAAGGTCAAAGACCTTCTGCACAGCATCAGACAAAGCCTCATCGCTGTATTTACCCGTATTGAAGGTATCAACCATAACAGAAACAGGCTTTGCAACACCTATTGCATAGGCAAGTTGAATTTCGCATTTATCAGCAAGACCTGCCGCAACTATATTTTTAGCCACATATCTTGCGGCATAGGCAGCGCTTCTGTCAACTTTTGTGGGGTCTTTACCCGAAAATGCACCGCCGCCGTGACGTGCTGTTCCGCCGTAGGTATCTACAATAATTTTTCTGCCTGTAAGACCTGTATCACCCTGAGGGCCGCCTACAACAAAACGGCCAGTGGGGTTTATAAATATCTTTGTGTTTTCGTCTAAAAGATTTTTAGGTACGGTTTTTTCAATAACCTCTCTCTTTATATCCTCGCGAAGCTTACCGAGAGAAATATCAGCGCTGTGCTGACTGGAAACAACAACCGCTTCAACTCTTACGGGAACGCCGTCAACATACTCGGCAGTAACCTGAGTTTTACCGTCGGGACGAAGATAAGAAAGAGTACCGTCCTTTCTCACCTCAGTTAAACGCTGTGCCATTTTATGCGCAAGGAAAATAGGAAGCGGCATATATGTATCGGTTTCATTACATGCGTAGCCGAACATCATACCCTGGTCCCCTGCACCGTGAAGATTATAGGCATCCTCCTCGCCGTCTTTAAGTTCTAAAGACTTATCAACACCCATAGCAATATCGGGTGACTGCTTATCAATAGAGGTCATAACGGCTATTGTGTCACCGTTAAAGCCTGCATCGTTTGTGTTATAACCGATATCGTTAACAACATTTCTTACAATAGCAGGAATATCAACATTAGCCGTTGTAGTAATTTCACCCATAACGGTAACAACGCCTGTAGTTGCAAAGGTTTCACAGGCAACTCTTGCATTTTTGTCTTGTGCAATAATAGCATCAAGGACAGCGTCGCTTATCTGGTCGCAGACCTTATCGGGATGACCCTCAGTAACAGATTCAGATGTAAACAGTAATTTTGACATAATTTTCTCCTTTTTGACATATAAAAACCGCTTCGAAAGAAGCGGTTATAAAAAGCCTCATCTTTCGGTTATACCGCAGGATTTAGCACCTTGTAAAAACAGGTTGCCGGGCATCACAGGGCCTGTCCCTCCGCCACTCTTGATAAGGAAATATTCAGTTAGCAAAAATATTATATCACAATTTGCTTTTTTGTCAAGAATTATCTAAAACAAGTCTATTGTTCCGCCCATTTTTAAAATAAGGAACAAAACTGCGCCTATCAGAACAACAAAAGAAATAAGCATTAAAAGAACTGATGCAAAGTTAAACCTATAACTATGATTATTTGACAGTGCCAGAAGCTTTGCCTTTCGCAAGGTCTGAGTTACAGGCTTATAGATAATAAGCACAAGAGCGCCGTTAAATATAGATTTTATTAAATTAAACGGGAGAAGCAATGAGGCAAGCATTTTAACCACATCTCCCCTGCTGACTCCTAAAAACAAAGGGGTGATAAATAAATTTGCAAGAAGCATAACTATCGTCATACTAAGCGCTGCCGTAATAACACCTATTACAGCGCCCATCATAGAGCGACGGTATTTATAAATAACCCCCGCAACAAAGGAAAAGGTGGCGCTGGATAAAAAATTCATAATAAGACCGTAAATACCCGTATCACTTACCAAAATAAATTCAAGAAATGTAACAATGCCAGAACACAAAACACCTGCAAAAGGACCGTAAATAAGGGCGGCAACCGTTAAAACAGCATCCTTGATATCAAAGGTTAAAAACCCGCCAACCTCAAATCTGAAAAGCAGAATACAGATAAAGGCAATAGCGCAAAGAAGCGCCATAACACATAAATTTTTAAGACCGATTTTTTTAATACTTATCATATTTATCCCCCAAAAAAGCCCCTGAGTATCCTCAGGGGCAAAAGCTTTTTGTGCAATTCTTTCATCCGGACTATACCGTCGGCTTCGGAATTTCACCGAATCAGTCTTTACGACTCGCGGGCTGTACCGCCGGTGGAGAATTTCACTCCGCCCTGAATTGTATGAAGTTTATAATAAAATAAAGTAATACTATATGTATCAAAATCATAAGCGGCAATGTAAGCATAAACTTTATATGCTTTGTTTTGTGCCTTATAAGCAGCATTGTGATATACATACAGGTGGCACCGCCCATAGCGGCAAGGGTTAAAAGAGTTGGTTCACTAATTCTTCGTCTGCCGTATTTAGCGTTCTCCTTGTCAATTACGGTAAGAATAACGCTTATAAGACATACAATACAGATATAGAGAATAAAAAGCTCATCCATAAATATCACCACTTTTAGTGTACCATACAACCGAGAAAAAAGCAAGTGTTATTGATTTAGTCACAATTTTGTATTATAATAATTACAGTTTTAATTGAGGATATTATATATGTGCTTAAAATTCAGATCTTTATTAGTGATTTTTTTGGCTCTGTGCACTATTTTTACAGGCTGTCAGAGTAACACCCTTTATACTTCTACAGGGCAAAATATACTTATTGAAAGCTTTTCACCTGAACATAGCGGTACTTATGAGAGCGGCAATATAATGATAGTATCGGTAATTTCCAAAAGGCCAACCTTAAATGTTACGGCGTATTTTTTGGAAAAGGCTGTACAGCTTAACCGCGAATATTCAGACGATACAGATGAAAACAATGTTTATTGCTTCAGCGCCGCCTTAACCGTTCCGCAGGTTGAAAAGAAAACCAAAGCGGGACAGGTAAAATTCATATGTAAAGATGGCGATATTGAGGAAATTTATTATAGCGGTCAAATAACTGTTATGCCCTCTGCTTCATCTAAA
>JAZNQX010000075.1:0-7010 GCA_045590395.1 Acutalibacteraceae bacterium | reverse complement strand
CCGTGATGAAACCGATGATAAAGTAACGGTTGAAGCCGCAGAGGCTATTAAAAAGTACGGTGTTGGTGTAAAATGCGCAACTATTACTCCTAACGCTCAGCGCGTTGAGGAATATAACTTAAAGCAGATGTGGAAAAGCCCTAACGGAACTGTCAGAGCAATACTTGACGGTACTGTTTTCAGAGAGCCTGTTGTTGTAAACGGCATAAAACCTGTTGTTTCTAATTGGGAGAAACCAATTATTATAGCTCGTCATGCTTACGGTGATGTTTATAAAAATGTGGAATTCAAGGTAGAAAAAGGCGCGACCGCCGAGCTTGTTGTAACAGATAAGGACGGAATCGAGAGAAGACAGACTATTCTTTCCTTTGAAAACAGTGCAGGTATTATTCAGGGCCTTCATAATATTGACGCTTCTATTGAAAGCTTTGCGCGCTCCTGCTTTGAGTATGCGCTTGATAAAAAACAAGATTTGTGGTTCTCCAGTAAGGATACAATTTCTAAAACCTACGACCACAGATTTAAGGATATATTTGCTGAAATTTATGAAAACGAATATAAAGAAAAATTTGAGGCAGCAGGTATTGAATATTTCTACACCCTTATAGACGATGCCGTTGCCAGAGTTATCCGTTCAAAAGGCGGTTATATCTGGGCTTGTAAGAACTATGACGGTGACGTTATGAGTGATATGTTGGCTACTGCCTTTGGCAGTCTTGCTATGATGACAAGTGTACTTGTTTCACCTGATGGTAAATATGAGTATGAGGCTGCCCACGGCACTGTAACCCGTCATTATTACAGATACAGAGACGGTGAGGAAACCAGCACCAACCCTGTTGCAACTATTTTTGCCTGGACAGGCGCTCTCAGAAAAAGAGGTAGCCTTGACGGCATTGATGCTCTGGTAGAGTACGCTGACAAAATGGAAGCGGCAACAATTAAGACCATTGAAAACGGTATAATGACCAAAGACCTTGTGTCCCTTTCAACCCTTGAAAATAAAAAGGGTGTAAACAGTAAAGAATTTTTACTGGCTATTAAAGAAACCTTTGATAATATGTAAAAAAGAAGCAGTATCATGAATAGTGATACTGCTTTTTGTTATAGATACCTTGCCGAAAAAACTGCCGACTAAAGAAGAGGTCGAGTTTTTACATAAAAAGTTTTTTAATATATTGCTTTTATGCAAAAATATGTTATTATATAAACATTATTTAATACTTTGTGAGGTGTTAGGTTTGTTTGAAAACATTAAAAAATTCTGTGATTCATTTTTAGAACTTGGGGTACCCGGGTTTGATTTGGCGGTTTACAAAGACGGAGAGTGTGTACTGCGCCATATGAACGGCTACAGTGACCTTGAAAATAAGGTGAAAATGAACGGAAAAGAAAGATATAATATCTATTCCTGTTCAAAACCAATAACCTGTACTGCCGCTTTACAGCTTTGGGAAAAAGGGCTTTTCTCACTCGAAGACAAGCTATCTGACTATATGCCCGAGTTTAAGGAAATGACGGTAAAAACGGCTGACGGTATCAAAAAAGCCGAAAACCCGATTTTAATAAAGCACTTATTCGAAATGACAGCGGGTTTTTCATATGACACCACTTCGCCTCAGCTTTTAAAGTGCAGAGAAGAAACAAACGGCGCTTGTCCTACCCGAGAGGCTATGAAATATCTGGCAAAAGAGCCGCTTCTTTTTGAGCCCGGTGACAGATGGGAGTATAGTCTTTGCCATGATGTTTTGGCGGCTGTTGTTGAAGTTGTATCAGGCGAAAAATTTGAAAAATATGTTAAGAAGAATATTTTTGATGTTTTGGGAATGAAGGACTCAACTTTCATTCTGCCACAGGCTGAAATTGAAACTATTACCCCGCAATATGGATTTAAGGACGGTAAGGCAGCAAGTGTTGGCAAACCTATTGTCAGATATAAAATAGGGGCTGACTATGCAAGTGGCGGTGCAGGCGGTATTTCTACTGTGGACGATTACATAAAGTTTTTAGAGGGCCTTCGCACACATAAATTACTAAAGCCCGAAACACTAAAGCTTATGATGACCGACAGACTGACTGAACATCAAAAAAGAACCTATTGGACAAGGGCTTCTCACGGCTATGGTTTAGGTGTTCGTTGTCCTAAAGGGGATGAAAGATATATTGATTTCGGTTGGGGCGGCGCCGCAGGAGCTTTCCTTGCAATAGATATAAAAAACGAAATTAGTATATATTTTGCAACTCATTTACTGTCTTCACCGGCTCAGGGACTTCGTTCAATGCTTTATCGCTTTGTAAGAGCCGAGCTTATAGCTAATAGTGAGTTTGAAGATTTATATAATGAACTAAAAGAATTACATAATTACAATTTAACATATTAAAGTTTAAGACCGCAGTAAATACTGCGGTCTTTTAATTAGTTTCATACTTTTTATAAATTTCCTGCGCGTATTTTCTCGGCGTGGTTTTCATACGGCGCTTAAATACATAACTGAAATAACTTTGTGAGGAAAAGCCGCATTGCAGGGCAATTTCGGTTAGGGAAAGGTTAGTGGAAATAAGCAGGTTTACCGCCTTTTTTATACGCTGCTCCTCAACATAGTCGCGAAGCGTTTTTCCAACTGAGGTTTTAAACAAGTTATGAAAATGTATGGGGCTTAGCGCCGCAAAGTCAGCAATTTTTTCAAGGGTTAATTCACCTGACAAATTTTCCTTAATGTATTTAAGGGTTTTGTCAATAACAAGGTAATTGTTGCTTTTAATACCGTCGTTGAGGGCAAATTTGCTTGTTTCTTTACTTATTGAATAAATAAGCTCTAAAATAAGGCTCTGAATAACAATTTCGTCCTTTATAACACCGGTGCTGTAATATTTGCAAAGCTTTGTAAAAATCTTTTCAAAGTATTCGCGCCTGTTAGTTTCAAAAAAGTTTGGGGTATTCATAAGAGTGTCATACAGTATTCCGTCTTCTAAAATCATATGGATATAGTAGCACTTAAAGGGGAATTTAGTATGTCTTGTTTGTCCGGGTTTGGCGCATATAATCATATTTTCGTTAATGGGGGAGAAGCTTTCGTTAATGTAAGAAATACCGCCGTTATCACAAGGCAATTCTATTTCAAACATATTGGTTTTTCTTTTTTTGCTTATTTTTGCGCTGGGCATAGCTTTCTGCGAGTTGTATATTCCTATTGAAACTATCTGGGGTAAAACCATAATGCACTTCCTATAATAATATTTCTAATAAAAACCCTAATATTTTTATAGTTTTTAGGTAATAAATATAATAAAATAAAATTGCAGTAATGTCAATAGGAGAACTTTATGAAAATAATATATTTAGGTCAGGCAGGGCTGTTGTTTATTAAAGACGGCTTTAAGATAATGGTTGACCCCTACCTGTCAGACAGCGTTCGTAATATAAACCCTAAAAATTATCGCAGAGAGGCAGTTAACGAAAGCTTTTTTGATATAAAGCCCGATGTTATGATTTTTACCCATAATCACCTTGACCACTTCGACCCTGATACCGTAAAGCATTTTATAAATGAAAACAGTAATGCTCTGGTTTTAGCGCCAAAATCTGTTTGGGATGAGGTAAGAAAGCTTGGCGGTAATAACAATTATGTTTTATTTAACTGCCATACACAGTGGACAGAAAAAGGCATAAAATTTACCGCCGTTAAGGCAGAGCACAGCGATATAACCCCTATTGGTGTGATAATTGAAGATGCAGATAAAAAGTATTACATTACGGGTGACACCCTTTATAATGAGGAAATTTTTGAGGATATTCCCGAGGACATTTATGCCTTGTTTTTGCCTGTTAACGGTGTAGGTAATAATATGAATATGGTTGACGCCGCCCGTTTTGCAAAGCGCGTAAAGGCGCAAAAGGTAATACCTATACATATTGGAATGTTTGATGAACTAAGTGCCGATAATTTTAACTGTGATAACAAAGTAATAGCAGAAATTTATAAGGAGGTAATTTTATGAAAGTAACAGATGTAAAAACCTTTACGGTTGACTGCTTCAGAACAAACTTGGTGTTTGTTAAGGTTTATACCGATGAGGGCATTTCGGGTGTAGGTGAAGCAACACTTGAATACAAGGAAAAGGCCCTCATAGGCGCGGTAGAGCATATAAAAGAGTATCTTGTAGGAAAGAATCCGCTTGATATAGAAAAGCATTTCCACGATATTTACAGAGATGCTTACTGGCGCGGCGGCGCGGTACTTATGAGTGCACTTTCTGCCGTTGAAATGGCGTTGTGGGATATACTGGGTAAACACCTTAATGTTCCTGTTTATCAGCTTCTTGGCGGAAAGGTAAACGATAAGGTTCGCATCTACGTGAACGGTTGGTTTGCAGGGGCTAAAACTCCCGAGGAATTCGGCGAAAAAGCAAAAATTGCTGTACAGCGCGGCGTTACCGCTATGAAGTGGGACCCATTTGGCAAATCTTATCTTGAAATATCCAATAAAGACCTTAATATTGCCCTTGAATGTGTTGGCGCTGTAAGAGATGCAGTTGGTAAGGATGTTGATTTACTTATTGAGGGTCACGGCAGATTTAACGTGCCCACAGGTATTAAAATTGCTAAAGAGCTTGAACAGTTCAGCCCTATGTTCTTTGAGGAGCCTACTCCTCCCGATAATCTTGAGGCTTTAAAGGCTGTCAGAGATAAATCTCCCGTTGCAATTTCTGCAGGTGAGCGTCTATACACCTTAAAGTCGTATAAAGATTTGTTTGAAATGCGTGCGGCAGACTACATTCAGCCTGATATTTCTCATGCAGGCGGTATTATGGAACTTAAGAAAATTGCCGCTGTTGCAGAGGCTTATTACATACCCTTTGCGCCTCATAACCCTTCAGGTCCTGTTGCTAATGCAGCAACTTTGCAACTGGCTGCTTGTTGCCCCAACTTCTCAATACTTGAAATTATGTATAGCGATGTTGAGTGGCGTAAAGATGTAACTAATGAAAGCCTTGAATATAAAGACGGCTATATTACCATTCCCGATAAAGCAGGTCTTGGTATTGAAATTGATGAGGAAGCTTGTCTTGCTCATCCTTATCAGCCACATACACTTCGTCATTACACCGGCGCATTAACCGATATTCGACCTGCGAAAACAGAATTCTATTTTTAATAGGAGAATAAACAATGAAAGAATTTAAAGTTGAGAATCATGAACCCAGCTTACTGCCTGAGGGTGAATGGAAGCTTGCCTGGTCTGACGAATTTGACGGGGAAAGCCTTGATAAAACAAAATGGGATTTCAGAAAGCATATATTCCATAAAGAACATCCCTGTTGGTTAGAAGACGAAGGTCTTGAGTTTGAAAACAGTAATGTGCATTTTAAACTAATTGAAAAAGACGGTAAATATTATTCCTGTCAGCTTCAGACGGGCGAAAACTGGATAGACCGTCCCGGCACCAGAGAAAGATGGCCAATTGCAACCCTTAAAGAACCGAAATTTGAACACAAATTCGGTTACTATGAGTGCCGTTGTAAACTTCAGAAGGGCGATGACTGGTGGAGTGCATTCTGGCTTCAGTCTCCCATTATCGGCTGTCATATTGATGAGAAAAAAGCAGGCGTAGAGGTTGATATAATGGAGTCCTTTGTTAACGGACATTATATGCATCACTATATTCATTACGGCGGTTATGCAGGTAATCAGAAGTTTGCTACCACCAAGCCTGAGCATACATATTCAGGCTTTAAGGATTTACTTAAAATTGATAACCCTGACGGTTGGCACAGATTTGGTTGCCTTTGGGAAGAGGACGGATATACCTTCTTTATTGACGGTAAGCAGAGCGGCAGAAAAATTACCGAAGCTGTTTCCCATACCGAAACCTTTATTCTTATAGGTACAGAGCCTAACGGTTGGCGAGGAGAAGTGCCAGGTTGGGTAAGTGATAACCCGGATTTCAGAAGCGTTAAGGACGACGAGTTTATTGTTGACTATGTACGAGTATTTGATAAGGTGAAATAATTATGAAAAAAGCAGTTTTAATTACAGGCGCATGTATAAATACGGGCGTAGCAATAGTAGAAAAATTCGCAAAAGAGGATTGGACTGTTGTTTTTACCGGTAGAAATCTTGAAAAGGTACATGCTAAGGAGAAGGAATATAAAGAGCAGTTTCCCGATACCGAAATTATAGGTTATCATATTGATTCTCTTATAAATGAAACTACGGTGGATGTAGAGTCGGTTGAAAAAATGTTTAAAGAACTTGATGAAAAGGGGATTTTCATTGAAACCTTGGTGCTTAATGCGGCTGACCAAGGGCTTAATATGAAAATTTTTGAAAATCCACTTACCGATTTTATGAGGGTTATAAATACCAATATGACATGGAACTTTTGCCTCTGCGAAAATGCAGCGCGCAGAATGAAAGAAAATGGCGGCGGAAACATAGTTTTTGTTAATTCCAATACTGCTTACAGAGCAATTCCTGATAGAATTGCTTATACCGCTTCAAAGGGCGGTCAGCTCGGTATGATGAGAGCATTAGCCCTTGACCTTGGAAAATATAATATAAGAGTTAATGCAGTGCTTCCCGGAATGATAAAAACAGACCGTTGGGATAAAAACCCCGAATTTTATGCTAAGGTTCCCTCACGCTTTACTCCTATCGGCGATGTAGCGGTAGGCGAGGATGTGGCAGATGCCGTTTACTATTTTGCGGCTTTTGCAAATAACACAACGGGCGCCGAACTTGTTGTAGACGGCGGTAATACAATTCAGCTTTATCCCATTATTCCTGATGAAGCTTAAGAAGATTGAAGATAAATAAAAAACACACGGTATGCTAACACATACCGTGTGTTTTAATTTTAAAAGTTACTTTTAATTAAAGCTTAGGACCTGCTTCAACAAGTGCCTTTCCTGCATCGTTGCCGGTGTATTTTACAAAGTTCTTTACGAAACGGGAAGCAAGGTCTTTAGCCTTTTCATCCCACTCAGCACCGTCAGCGTAGGTGTTGCGG
>JAZNQX010000074.1:0-2600 GCA_045590395.1 Acutalibacteraceae bacterium | reverse complement strand
AAGTGTCAGCCGCGCCGTAGGTTTGCTTAAAAAAGGCGGTTTTCTTGTTACCGACAAAGACGGTTTTTTGTTCCTGACAAGCGAAGGTATAGAGGTTGCTGAAAGAATATACGAGCGCCACACCGTTTTAACCGAATTTCTTATAAAGCTGGGTGTTGATAAAGAAACCGCTACTGAAGACGCCTGTAAAATGGAACACGACATAAGCGACATCGCTATTAACGCTATCAAAAATTTTATCAGCAAATAAAATTTCAGTCCTCTTACCAAGGTGAGTGTTATGACAAAAATTCAGTCCTTAAACGGAGTATGGAATTACCGTATAGGTAAAGGAAAAAAATGTGAGATAAAGGTACCTTTTTCCTGTCTTCCCGTAGGTCACAGCGAGTGTGACAGATGCTTTGATTTAAAGTTTTCATCTGATAAAGTATACCTCTGTTTCGACGGGATAACCTATGCCGCAAAAGTATATCTTAATTCCTGCCTTCTATCAGATATGCTCCCCTACTGTAAATACTCTTTTGACATAAGCGATATTGTAAAAGAAAAGGACAACTGTTTACTTGTAGAGCTTGAGGACATAAATGCCGACTTTGGCCCCACAGCAGGTTGGGAAAATTTCGGCGGTATAATAAGAGATGTAACGCTTCAGTATAAATGTGAAAATCATATTGAAGATGTTTTTGCTCATTATACTCTTACCGATAATTATTCTACCGCTATATTAAAAGCAGAAACAAAATGCACCGTTTTAAAGGACAGCGTGTTTAATATCAAGTTGTTTTATAAAGACAAAATTGTCAGTGAATATACACAATCTGCAAGTGAAAAGTTTATAGAACAAAAAATAGAAAATATTATTTTATGGTCACCCGATGACCCACAGCTTTACAAATTAGAGGTTACCTTGCTTCATGGCGGTAAGGTTTGTGATACATACTGCTGTAACATAGGCTTTCGTGAAATAAGCTGTGACAAGCACAGATTTAAAATTAACGGAAAGTACGAATTTTTAAAGGGTGTCTGCAAACACGAAATGTACGGTGACAGCGGTCACTGTCCAAATGAAGCACAGATAAGAGATGATTTACAGAAAATAAAAAGCACAGGCTGTAATTTTGTCCGCCTTGTGCACTATCCCCACAGTGATAAAACCCTTGATATTGCCGACGAAATAGGACTTCTTGTGTCCGAAGAGCCTGGCCTTTGGTGGTCAGATACTTCAGACCCCAAGGTTGCAAACGGCAGTATCGAAATACTGAGAAGGACGATTATAAGGGACAGAAATCATCCTTGTGTGGCTTTCTGGCTCTGCTTTAATGAATGTAAATTCACCGAAAGCTTTTTAATAGAAAGCGCAAAGGTCTGCAAGGAAACCGACCCTACCCGTATGGTTTCGGGGGCTAACTGTATGAGTAATGAGGATACCCTTAAATATTATAACCTCTGCGGTTTTGATTTTTACACAATGCATCCCTATGCACAGACCTTTGAACGCGCCGCAAAATCGGCTAAAATACTAAATGATAAGCCTCTTGTCTTTACCGAATGGGGCGGACACTTTGTTTATAATAACCCAAAGCTTTTTTCTGAGTTTTTAAATGAAATGAATAAGCTTTATATGTCGGCAGAGCTGGCAGGTAGCTGTTTCTGGTTCTGGGCAGAGCTTAACGATTTTAACAGAAGCGATGCATCTGTAATTGACGGTCATCTTTATGAAGGTCTGGTGGATAAGTACCGAAACCCAACTATGATTTATGATGCTTTTTGCGAGGGTATAAAGAAAATCGGTAAAGCAAAGCCTAAATATCCCTTCTGGTATGAGCCGAAAGTAAAGCTTAACGGTAAAAATCTTTTAAGCGAAAATCAAAGCGGCGGCTTTCAGGAGTTTATTAAAAATTACTGTGAAGAGCCTTCTATGCGCATGAGAAAAATTATAGATGGCCCCGTGCTTCAAAATATTTCTCCCCTTAACAATATTCCGCTTCTTATAAAGGACAGCAGTGAAATTAAAATTGGCTGTGATATGGCCACCGATAAGCTGAGTATCGTGGGTCTTGCGTGTTTTGGTAAGGGCTATCCCCTTTCCTCTGAGTACGGCGAGGATGTTGCCCTACTTGAAATAGCCTACCAAAACGGCAAAAAGCAAAGCCACACCTTTAAAAACGGTATTGATGTGACCACCGTTTTCACAACGAAATGGTCTTCACAAATTAACCCCATAGCAGAAGATGCCGAAACTTTTGCTTATTTTGGCTACGACAAAAATTTTGAGAAGTATGTTATAAACTGTAAAGAAATTAAAACAAGTAGGAGTTCACCAATTAAAGAGATTACAATACGGTCTAAAGGTAACGGCTATGCCCTGCTGCTTTACGGTATAATTTACTGATAAAACCCCGATTTTTCGGGGTTTTTAAATTTATTTTTTCTATTTTCAAAAAAGGGGTTGACTTTCAGTTTTCGCTGTGGTATAAAGACCTTGAAACAAGGCTTTGTTTCGTCATAGGCGGTCTTTTCAGACTTAAACAACTTAATACGTTTCTTTTTCCTTTTGGGAGTGTGATTTGTATGAGTAAGAAAAACAAATCAAAAAAACT
>JAZNQX010000073.1:0-15803 GCA_045590395.1 Acutalibacteraceae bacterium | reverse complement strand
TCCCCGAACAGCGCACCGCCTACCGCGCCGAATACCGACTCAAAGCTCATAGAAATAGAGGCTATTGTGGGGCTGTCGCATTTTTTCTGTCCTATTATCTGCAGAGTATAGGCTATACCGCTACTCATAATACCTATAAACAGTATGGGAAGGGCGGCACTAAGAATAACCTTAATATCGGGGCTGTCAAAAATAAACATAAGAACTGTCGAAAGGGTGCCGCACACAAAGAACTGAACACAGGAAAGCTTTACACCGTCAACACCGCTTCCCACCGTATCAATAGACAGAATATGCAGTGAAAAGGCTACCGCGCAAAGCAGCATTATAAGGTCACCTGCATATATGCCGGTTACCCCCTCGGCAAAGCAGAGCATATAAAGACCTATAACGGCTATTATAACACTGCACCATACCGTAATGGTGGGTACTTTTTTCATAAACATATTAAGCAGTGGCACAATAAGTATATACATAGCGGTTAAAAATGCCGAACGGGCGCTGACCGCTACCCCCTCAGGATAAAGGGAAATGCCGAACTGCTGTAAATTCATAGCAACGCAGAGAAAACAGCCACAGATAACTCCTGCCTTAATCAGTTTTTTTCTGTCCTTCTTTTCTTTTGGAACAAGGGGCTGTCGGTTTTTCTTTGACAGTATTGCCGACAAACCTACAAGAAAGAAGCTTCCTATATAAGAGCGTATGGCATTTAGAGTAAAGGGCTCAACCCCTGCAGAATTTGCAAGGTCCTGCGCCACAAATGCAGAGCCCCAAATAACCGCGGCAAGAAGCAGTATAAGGCTTCCTTTAATATTGTTTTTATTCATCAGCGCACCTCCCAACAATAACTCTTTCATATTTCACAAATATATAGTATAATATAATAAATTATCATTTTCAAGTGTTTTGGGAGGGCCTTATGAAAAAGTATATTCTTGCTCTTGATGAGGGTACCACAAGCTGTCGCTCTATTATATTTAACAAAAAGGGCGAAATTGTATCGGTTGCTCAAAAGGAATTCACCCAGCTTTATCCCAAGGCTTCTTATGTTGAGCATGATCCATTGGAGATTTACGCTTCTCAGTACGCTACTATGACCGAGGCGGTTATTAAAGCAGGTATAAGCCCTGCCGAAATTGCCGCAATAGGTATTACCAATCAGCGCGAAACCACTGTTTGTTGGGACAAAAACACAGGCAAGCCCGTTTATAACGCTATTGTATGGCAATGCCGCCGCACCGCGGAATTTTGCGAGGAAATAAAGGGACGGGGCCTTGCTCCATACATAAAGGAAACCACGGGACTTACCATAGACGCTTATTTTTCGGCAAGTAAAATACGCTGGATACTTGACAATGTAGACGGGGTAAGAGAAAGAGCCGAAAAAGGTGAAATTCTTTTCGGTACCATTGACACCTGGTTGATTTACAAACTAAGCGGTGGAAAAGTACACATTACCGATTACACAAACGCCTCCCGTACCATGCTTTTTGATATAAAAAGGCTTTGCTGGGACGAGAAATTATTAAAAGAATTTGATATCCCTGCATCTATGATGCCAGAGGCTTTAAGCAGTAGCGAGGTTTATACAAAAATAAACTTTATGGGTGAGGAAATACCCGTTGGCGGTATTGCAGGTGACCAGCAGGCTGCCCTTTTCGGACAGTGTTGTTTTAAAAAGGGTGAGGCAAAAAACACCTACGGCACAGGCTGTTTCTTGCTTATGAATTCGGGAGAGGAATTTAATAGTAGTGACTGCGATATGATTACCACCATCGCCGCAACTGCCAAGGGCTGTCCCATACAGTATGCCAAGGAAGGCAGTGTGTTTGTAGGCGGCGCGGTTATTCAGTGGCTGAGAGATGAAATGGGTCTTATTGACGAGTCAAAGGACAGCGAATATTTCGCTAAAAAGGTTAAGGATAACGGCGGTGTTTATGTTGTGCCTGCCTTTGCAGGTCTGGGCGCACCCTACTGGGATATGTACGCCAGAGGCACTATTACGGGGCTGACCCGTGGTACAGGGCGAAATCACATAATCAGAGCCTGTCTTGAGGCTATTGCCTACCAGACAAACGACCTGCTTAATAGCCTTAAAAAAGACGGAAATGATATTACCAGCCTTAAGGTTGACGGCGGTGCCGCCGCAAATAATTTTTTAATACAGTTTCAATCTGATATATCAAATGTTAAAATAAAACGCGCCTTATCAGGCGAAGCAACCGCCCTTGGCGCCGCTTTTCTGGCAGGTCTTGCGGTAGGATTTTGGAAGGATACCGATGAAATTGAAAAAATCACAGGCACACTTGATACCTTTACGCCCGCTATGGACGAAAACACCAGAGAAGAGCTTATAAAGGGCTGGAAAACGGCGGTTAACAGAGCGCTTTACAGGGAGAAATAATTATGACGGAAAAATATATAAAGGTACTATCCAGTGACGGTGTTCACTCTCTTAACTGCAAACTGTTTATACCGGACGGTGAGCCTATTGCTCTCTTTCAGGCTGTGCACGGTATGACTGAGCATCTTGAAAGATATAACGATTTTTTAAAAAGCCTTTGCAGTAAAGGCTACCTTTGCTTTATACACGACAATTTAGGCCACGGAAAAAGTGTTAATGATGACAGCGAGCTTGGCTTTATTGCAAAAAAAGGCGGAGCCGACCTTTTAGTTGACGATGTAAGACGGGTCTATCTTGCCGTAAAGGAAATGTATAAGGATAAAGAGCATTATCTTTTCGGGCACAGCATGGGCTCTTTTATTACAAGGCTTTACTGCGAAAGATACGGCAAAGACCTTTCGGGATATATTATGATGGGAAGCGGTGCGGCAAATCCACTTGCTGATATAGGTCTTATAATAACAAAGGTTATTGCCGCTTTTAAGGGACCAAGATATATTTCAAAATTTGTTGATAAAATGGCTTTTGGCTCATACAACAAGCACTTTAAAGAGAAAAACGGATGGCTTACCTCAAACGATGAAATAAGACAGAAATATTTAGGGGACAAATACTGTACCTTTAAATTCTCGGTCAGCGCTATGAACGACCTTATTCGTCTTAATAAAGAAAGCAACTCTAAACGGTGGTTTAAGTCGCTGCCAAAGGGTCTTCCTATTTTTATTGTTTCGGGCAGTCTTGACCCTGTGGGTGATAGGGCAAAGGGCACCGACAAAATAAACGCCCTTCTCTTAAAGGAAAACAAATACAATGTTTCTTATAGGCTGTATGACGGTGCAAGACACGAAATACTAAACGACTTTTGCAGAGAAAGAGTAATAGCCGATATAATATATTGGCTTGACTTTAAGAAGACAGAGTCTTAAAATATACATATACAAATATGAAAGGCAGAAACGTATGAAAGACGGATTTATAAAGGTTGGCGCAGGTAAAATTAAAACCCGCGTTGCCGACACTAAGCAGAACACAGCCGAAATTATAAAGCTTATAAACAAGGCAGACTCTTTGGGTGTAAAGCTTCTCGTTTTACCGGAGCTTTGTCTGACCGGTGCTTCCTGCGGTAGCCTATTTTATAATGACACATTACTTGGCGGCGCTTTGGACGGACTTTCTCTTATTTTAAAGGAAACCGAAAACACCGATATAACCGCCGTGTTTGGCATGCCTGTTAAAGCAGAGGGCAATATTTTTGATTGCGCTGTTGTTATAAAGGGCGGCAGCATTTTAGGTGTTGTTCCCTCTACCGAAAAAAGCAACATTTTTGCCTCCCACATTTCCTGCCTTGATAACTTTACTTTATTTAACAAGAATGTCCCCTTTAATACCGATACGGTTTTCCGCTGTGTAAATCTTCCTGATTTTTCCTTTGCAGTTGCGGTGGGTGAAAGCATTACCGCTCACCCCACCCTTATTACTGCGCAGCCTTGCGCTTCTGCCGAAACTGTTGGCAAAAGCGATATGAGAAGAACCCTTATAAGAGCCGAAAGCTATAAAAATAGCGGCGGTATAATTTACGCTTCCTGCGGTGAGGGTGAATCCACCACCGACCAGGTTTATTCGGGACACCTTATTATAGGTGAAATGGGCAAAATCTTAAAGGAAAACACACCCCTTGACAGTACCGACCTTATAGTAAGTGAACTTGATGTTTCCAAACTTTCAAACGAAAGGGCTAAAGGTAACTGCCTCCCTTTTGATTTTTATACGGTGTATTTCGATACCACCGTATGTAACACAACCCTTACAAGACATATAAAAAGAAACCCTTTTATCCCCGAAGATAGAAAGGAACTTGAAGAAAGAATAAAAACCATACTTTCTATTCAGGCGTCAGGTCTTAAAAAACGCATTGAACACACCTTTTCGGACAGTGTGGTTATAGGCATTTCGGGCGGTCTTGACAGCACCCTTGCACTTCTTGTATGTGCAAAGGCTATGGATGAGCTTGGCAGAAAAAGAAGCGATATTATCGCCGTTACCATGCCCTGCTTTGGTACCACCAAAAGAACAAAATCAAATGCAGAAATTCTCTGTAACTGCCTTGGCGTTACATTTATGGAAATAAATATTACCTCTGCCGTAAAACAGCATTTTGAGGATATCGGTCACGATATAAATGTGCACGACCTTACCTTTGAAAATTCTCAGGCAAGGGAGCGCACTCAGGTGCTTATGGACCTTGCAGGTAAACACGGTGGCTTTGTGGTAGGTACAGGTGATTTATCCGAACTGGCTCTTGGCTGGGCAACCTACAACGGTGACCATATGTCTATGTACGGTGTAAACGGCGGTGTTCCAAAAACTCTTATAAAGAATATTGTTTCTTTTGTAGCAGAAAAGAGTGAAGGCGAGCTTTCAAGGGTTCTCTCGGACATTGTTGATACCCCCGTTTCTCCCGAGCTTTTACCTGCTGAGGAGAACGGAGAAATTTCTCAAAAAACCGAAGACCTTGTGGGCCCTTATGAGCTTCACGATTTCTTCCTTTATTACTTTATCCGTTTTGGTTTTTCACCTACCAAGATTTACCGCCTTGCCCTTTATGCGCTGGGTGACATTTACGACAGTGAAACCATAAAGAAATGGCTTAAAAATTTCGTAAAACGCTTTATTACACAGCAGTTTAAACGCTCTTGTCTTCCCGACGGCGTAAAGGTAGGCTCTGTAAGTCTTTCCCCTCGCGGAGATTTCCCTATGCCCAGTGATGCCGCCTACACGCTGTTTTTAACTGAGGCGGAAAACCTTTAAACTTGCTATTATTGTTTTTTTGTGATAAAATGTTATTACATTTATGTTTCAGGAGATAAGCAAAATGAAAAAACGCGGCTTTAAAATCGATTTATCTCGCCTTTTAAAAATCAAACCTATAAAACTTAAATGGGTAAAGCTTTCCCCTAAGGCTTCAGCTATTACCCTGTGTTTTACATATCTCTACATTATTGCCGAGATTTTTTACAAGGTGAAAATTGAGCGAATTTCTTGCACCTGGGAAATAATTTTACTTTTCCTTATTTTCTCTGTTTACGGTATTCTTAAAAAGCTTTTCTCTAACGAGGAACTGCCCTGTGACCACAAGGGCTCTCCCCTGCCCACAGGCGACAGCAAAAAAGAAAAAAGACGGCGCAACACTTTTTACAAAAAGAGCGCACTTATTTATTCTGCCATTTTCGCCGTTATTTCCACTATTGCATTTTCCTGTAGTTCTCTGCTCAGTAATGTTAATGTCAGCTCACAGCTTTTCTTTGATACCGAGCTTCCAAACTTTATTCTCGCCGTTATAATATCGGTAATTTTCCTCCCCATAATTTATATCTTTGCCTATATGATAGAATATTTATGGTACGAGTATAAAATTTCGGTTTATAACGAAATTATGGCAGAAAAAGAGGAAGAAGAAAACAGAAGACGGGAAATTCTTTTGAAAATCCAGCAGGAAATAGAGGCTGAAAAAAGCTCTGAGCCACCAAAACGCCGCGGCAGACCGAGAAAGGTTGTAAATGAAGAAATAAAAGAGCCCACAGAAACCGCTCCCAAGCGTCGTGGCAGACCGCCTAAAAAGAAAGTAGAAGAAACTGAAAACCCTTGAGTAATACTCAAGGGTTTCTTTTTACTGTACTTCCTCGTAAAAGATATCCAGCACCGTTTCAAAAAGGACGTTTTCATCGGGGTAGAACTCGGCAAAGGAGTCTTCTCCCACCTTTTGTTCACCCTTTATACTTACAAACTCAACATCAATATTTTCTTTATTCTTCACTACACTTGTTGCAAGAAAAGTAATTTTGCTGACATTTATATCGGTAATGGCATTTTTGCTTATTTTATTATATAGCTTTACAGGAAAGGATATATCGCTTTTGGTTTTGTTTATGACAGCCTTAGAATACTTTTTAAGGTAATCGGTCTGTCTTTCAAGGCGCAAAAGACTGGCATCGGCTGTTTTATCGTTACGGCTTTGAAGATATGTGAAAACATTACTGCCTGTTACCGTAAATGACTGTCCTTTATAAAATTTTATGGCATAGTTTTCAATGGTTTCATTAGGCGTAACCGTAATATTGCCTACCGCATTATGAAGTGTACCAATAGATTTATCGTCCACCGCAAAATACGAGTTGACAGGCATTCCGTAAAGGAAACGGGACACAGCCTTTGCGGTATTTTCCGCACTTTTTTGCTTACCGTCGCCATAAGCAAAGGAAAGACAAATCTGGGTTTTCTCACTTCCTATAAAGGTACCTGCCGACGAATAGAGGTCGACCTCTGCAATACTGTCTCTGGGTATGCCTATTATACTGGTTTTACCCGAGGCAGTATCTACAACTATTAAATAAATAGCGTCTGCCTGACCTGCTCTGCCCGTAACATAGGCGCCGCCGCTTTGTCTTTTAGTATTATCCACACCTATACACAAAACGGTGGATATACTGTCATTATATTTATATTTGTTGCCGTTATAGGTTACGATATTATCATCGTCCACTTCGGTTTGCAAATTATCGGTGGGGGTTATTACAACATCACCGCCCGTCGAAGATTTTTTGCCGAAATAGAGCAGAGAGGAAACCGTTACAGCAACCGCTAAAAATATTGACAGCAGAGTAATAAGCGCCGCCAAGGCGATTTTTTTACCCTTTTTCATAGGCTTTTTTGCCTTTACTTCATTATTTTGTTGGTTGGTCATCAATAAGAACCCCCTGAACCAAATATCTGTAATTATCGTTAGTTATGCAGGTGCTTAACGTAATAATTTTATCCTCTGCCGTAACCTGTGTTTCGCTTCTCACATTAACAATGGCAGACTTCGGGTTTTTGGTCATTTCAACATATTCTGCAAAAATTTCTTTATTGTTAAGATCAAAGGCATAAAGGATATGACGGCTGTCAAAACGGTAGGCGGAATATATTTCGTAGGTTAATATATGCCCCGGTGTATAAATGTAAATATACTTATTATTGTCAAAAAACTCTTTATTTCTGAATTTATGAAGTGAGGCAAACATTGAGCCGTTGTTCATATTATGCCCATAAAGAATGGTATTGGGGTCGGAAAAATCCTTAGAATTTAACATCTGGGAATAAATAGACCCTGCAAATTCATATTTTCCGTCTATATTATGGTTAAGATAATAATCCTCCGGCTCATCATCACTCTGAAGCACAGCGTAATCTACACTGGTGCCCGGTATTTTTATCCATGCATAAATATCGGGGTTTCGCGCCTGTAAAGCGGCAAAATCTACAGGATTATCCATTAGCTCTGGCTCTGATACAACAGAGGAGGAAGGCTCTGACACTAACGGCTCGGGCTCAGGACCGGAAAAGATGATAAAAAGGCTGATGCCGAGAGCTATCATACCCATAACGAAAATAACCGCGCCGGTAATAAACAATACTTTTCGTTTTTCCATATTATCTTCTCCTTATCTTTTTTTAAAAGTATACCATAATAATATTTTAGTGTCAAACCCATAAAAAATACCCACTCCAAAAGGAGTGGGTAAATATTTAACCTTAAATTATGCGTTTACCTTCTTGCGAGAAGCAACCATTAAAGCTGCGCCGCCGAGAACAACAGCTACCAGCATCATTACTACAGAAAGGCTCATACCTGTTACAGGTGAGTTAACTGTGCCCTTGGGAGGATTAAAGTCAGCTTTGCCTCCCTTATAAGCCTCGGATACATAGATAGTATCAACAAGTGGCTTAATGGTTACGTTAATATAATCACCGTTTTTAGATACGACCTTACCGTTTATAACATCATAGTCGGTACCCTTAACAGCTGCACTACCGTCTTCCTTGGTAACTTTTACGATTTCAAAATCCTTACCAACTTCAGCAGCGCTCATATCAGGCTTGAAGAATTCAAAACCTTCAAATTCCTTCTCATCATTTCCTACAGGCTTAATTTCAAGGTCGCTATTTTCTTTAACAGTAACACGCTCGTCAACATCAGAACCGTTTGCATTGGTTCTGTCTATAATTACTTCGTGATAAACAGTTCCGCCGGGGCTCTTAAGAGCAAAAGCAGAAACAGAGAACGAAAGAACGAGAACTACGGTTAAAATTAATGCCATTAACTTTTTCATTTTAACTCCTCCGTAAAATAGAGATATTTTTAGTTGTAATTATTATAGCATCTTTTTTAAATTTTGTAAAGTATTTTATAAAAATTTTTAAAAATTTCTTTACCTTATAGTAAAAATATTATAAAATGACCTTGTGAGGTGAGAACAATTAACTCAAAATTCAACCTTAAAACCTATGAATACGATATAATAGATTCTACCAATAATCAGTGTAAGCGCCTTCATGAGCAGGGCGAAGAAACCGCCCTTGTTATTGCAAACGGGCAAAGTTGTGGCAAAGGCAGACTGTCCCGCAGTTTTTATTCACCAAAGGACAGCGGTATATATATGAGTTTGCTTCTTCGCCCGAGTATAAAGGCAGAGGACTGTGTTTTGATCACCACCGCCGCCGCCGTTGCGGTAAGCAATGCTATTGACAAAATAACGGGTAAAAAAAGCCTTATAAAATGGGTAAATGACATATATCTTGAAAATAAAAAGGTCTGCGGTATTCTTTGTGAAGCAGGCTTTAAGCCGCAGGAAAAAACCCTTGACTATATTATACTGGGCATTGGCATAAACCTTTATACAAGGAACTTCCCTGACGATATCAAGGACAAGGCAGGCAGTCTTTTTGAGAAAGAAGTTGATACAAAAGAAGCCCTTATAAACAGTATTGTTACAGAGTTTTTCACCCTGTATGAAAAACTGCCCCAAAAAGATTATATGAGCCTTTACAGAGAAAAATCTATGTTAATGGGTAAAGAGGTTTCCTTTATTAAGGGCGGCACAAAATACGTGGGAACCGTAGAGGACATTAACGATAACGCAGAAATAATAATAAAAACCAAAGAGAATACCGTCACACTTTTTGCAGGTGAGGTTTCATTAGAATTTTAAAAGGGTTGTCATTTTGACAACCCTTTTAAATTATCCTAAAGATTCTTTTTTATTGGTTACTACCTGTTCGGTATAGCAGGCGAATTTTCCGTCTATATCGCCTGGCAGCGTTTTCTTTGTGAAAAGGCTTACAACAGGCACCAGAACAAGACCGCCAAGCATTGCAAACACACCTGAGTAGAGGGAATTTGTGAACACAAAGGAAAGTACCGGCACATTTGCAACACTGAAAAGGCCAACGCCTATAAGAAGCTGCACAATTTCTATGCCAACACCAAAGATAAAACTTGAAAGCACTGCGGCTTTGGTGGTTTTCTTCCAATAAAGACCATACATAAAGGGAGCAAGGAAAGCACCTGCCAGGGCGCCCCAGGAAACACCCATCATCTGTGGAATAAATACAGATTCTGCCCATAGTGTGTCCTTAAGAATAGCAATTACTGCAGAAATCGCAATAAAGAATACTATAAATATACGCATAACAAATACGCTTTTTCTGTCACTCATATTGCCCTTGACAACAGGCTTTACAACGTCCAGTGCCAAGGTGGAGGAGGAGGTAAGAACGAGAGAGGACAGAGTAGACATTGAAGCTGAAAGCACCAGCACTATAACGAGAGAAACAATAAATGGAGAGAGCTCACTCATCATTTTAGGAATAATAGAGTCAAAAAGCACCTTGCCGTTTTTCATAGCAGGCTCATAAAGCTTTCCGAAACCGCCAAGGAAGTAACAGCCGCCTGCAACAATAATAGCAAACAGGGTGGAAATTACGGTTCCCTTTTTAATTGAGCCCTCGTCCTTTATAGAGTAGAATTTACCTACCATCTGAGGAAGTCCCCAAGTACCGAGAGAGGTGAGCATTACTACAAAGAAAAGGAATATAGGATTAGGGCCGAACATTGAAGTGTACTGGCTACCTGCTTTAACACCAAGTGCCTCTACAGCCGCATTAAAGCCGCCGTTTTTATTAAGTACAGCCGCTATAACGGCAATAATACCCCCAAGCATAATTATGCCCTGAATAAAATCATTTATAGCAGTTGCCATATAGCCGCCGAAAATTACATATATACCGGTAAGCACCGACATGGCAACGACAATTACCCAGTAGTCGATATTGAATACATTATTGAAAAGTGAGGAAAGGCCGTTATAAAGAGAAGCGGTATAAGGAATAAGGAAGATAAATACTATAAAGGAAGCAATTACCTTAAGGGTTTTACTCTCATATCTTTTTTCAAAGAAGTCAGGCATAGTTTTAGAGCCCAAATGCTGAGTCATAACCCTTGTTCTTCTGCCAAGCACCGACCAAGCAAGCAGTGAGCCTATAAAGGCATTGCCAAGACCTATCCAGGTAGAAGCAAGACCGAAGTGCCAACCAAACTGACCTGCATAGCCTACGAAAATAACCGCCGAAAAGTAAGAGGTGCCAAAAGCAAAGGCGGTAAGCCAAGGGCCGACACTTCTGCCTCCTAGCACAAAGCCGTCAACATTTGTGGCGTGCTTTCTGCAGTAAAGACCTACACCTACCATAAGAGCAAAAAAGCAAATAAGCATAGGTATTGTTATCATCATCGTGGGTGTCATATTTATCATCCTTTCTGCTTTAGTGATTTAAAGCGATGAATTGTATGCGTATACTTTACCACTTTAAAGCGTGTTTGTCAAGAGAAAATGTTAAATTTATTCCAAAAGGCCGTGTTTTTATTGACATTTTTGCTTTAAAGTGCTAAAGTATTATATATGATAATTTATTTTCACACATTGAGGTATAATTATGACTATTGTTCACTTGCTCGAAAGAAACGCAAAGGAATTTGCAAATGATACGGCGCTGGTGGAAATAAACCCCGACCAGCCCGAAACACGAAAGCTTACCTGGCACGATTATGAGCTGGTACAGCCCACCAACAAAAAACACTACCGCAGAGAGATTTCCTGGGAGGTTTTTAACGAAAAGGCAAACCGCCTTGCCAATATGCTTAAATCTAACGGTATAGGCAAAGGCAAAAAGGTTGCTATTCTGCTTATGAACTGTATTGACTGGCTGCCTATTTATTTTGGTATTCTTAAAACAGGCGCCCTTGCCGTTCCCCTTAATTTCCGTTATTCCTCTGACGAAATTGACTACTGCCTTGACCTTGCCGAAGCTGATGTGCTTATTTTCGGTAACGAGTTTGTAGGCCGTGTTGAAGCGGTAGCTGAAAAAATCAGTAAAAAATGCACCCTTATATATCTGGGAGCAAGTTGCCCCGACTTTGCCGATGATTTTAATGACCTTATCTCTGAATTTTCGGGAAGCTTTCCTGAATGTACTCTTGAGGAAAGCGACGACGCGGCTATTTACTTTTCTTCGGGAACAACAGGCTTTCCCAAAGCGATTTTACATAATCACGAAAGTCTTATTCATTCCTGCAGGGTTGAACAGGCGCACCATCATCAGACCAAGGACGACTGCTTCCTCTGCATTCCGCCCCTATATCACACAGGCGCTAAGATGCACTGGTTCGGCAGTCTGCTGACAGGCAGTAAGGCGGTAATTCTTAAGGGTACCGCCTCAAAGAGTATTCTTGAAGCCGCAAGCAGCGAAAAATGTACTATTGTATGGTTGCTTGTACCGTGGGCTCAGGATATTTTAAATGCTATTGAGCGCGGAGAAATTGACCTTAAGGACTATGACCTTAAAAACTGGCGTCTTATGCACATAGGCGCTCAGCCCGTTCCCCAAAGCCTTATTAAAAGATGGCTTGAAATCTTCCCCGACCACGATTACGATACAAACTACGGTCTTAGTGAGTCAATAGGCCCCGGCGCTGTTCATTTGGGAATTGAAAACGTCCACAAGGTAGGCGCAATAGGTATTGCAGGCTACGGTTGGGAAATTAAAATTGTAAGTCCCGACGGTAAAGAGGTAGAACAGGGCAACGTTGGTGAGCTTTGTCTTAAAGGCCCCGGTGTTATGACCTGCTATTACCGAGATGAAAAAGCCACAAAGGAATCCCTTAAAGACGGTTGGCTCTACACAGGCGATATGGCTATGCAGGACGAGGACGGCTTTATTTACCTTGTTGACCGTAAGAAAGACGTTATTATCACAGGCGGTGAAAACCTTTACCCCGTACAGATAGAAAACTTCTTATCCGCCAACGAAAAAATCAAGGACGTTGCCGTTATCGGTCTTCCTGATGTGCGACTTGGCGAAATTGCCGCCGCTATTATAGAGGTTAAAAAGGGTATGACGCTGACTGAAGACGAGGTTAATGCTTTCTGCCTTGACCTGCCCCGATATAAGCGTCCCAGAAAGATTATTTTTGCAGACGTTCCCCGTAACCCCACAGGTAAAATAGAAAAACCCAAGCTTCGTAAAATCTACGGCGCAGAGGGTCTTGTGGATTCACAGAACAAATCCTAAAGGAAGGTTATATATTATGAAAAAGCTTATGATAGGTAATGCCGCTGTTGCCGCAGGTCTTCACGATGGCGGTTTGGGTGTTGTTTCCAGCTACCCCGGCACTCCCTCTACCGAAATTACCGAATTTTTATCAAAGTATGATGATTTACATTCTGAATGGGCGCCCAACGAAAAGGTTGCCTGCGAGGTTGCCTTTGGCGCAAGTTTAGCAGGAGCAAGAAGCGCCTGTGCTATGAAACACGTTGGCCTTAACGTTGCCGCAGACCCCCTTTTCACCCTTTCTTACACAGGTGTAAACGGCGGTATGGTAATCTGCGTTGCCGACGACCCTGCTATGCATTCTTCTCAGAATGAGCAGGACTCCCGTCACTACGCTATTGCCTCTAAGGTGCCTATGTTAGAGCCCAGCGATTCTCAAGAGGCTTATGATTTTGCTAAAACCGCCTTTGAGCTTTCGGAAAGGTTTGATACCCCCGTACTGCTTCGTATGTGCACCCGTATTGCTCACAGCCAGTCGGTTGTAGAAACAAGCAAGGCTATACCTGCAGTGCTTAAAGATTATGAGAAAAATCCTGCTAAATATATAATGATGCCGGGCAACGCCATAAAACGCCACCCCGTTGTTGAAAACAGAACTGCCGCTCTGGCTGAATTTGCTAATGACTGCATTTATAATAAGGCAGAGTACGCAGACAGCGAAATAGGTATTATTACTTCCGGCTGTTCGTACCTTTATGTAAAGGAAGTTCTGGGTGACGATGTTAATATTCTTAAAATAGGTATGCCCAACCCCCTGCCCGATAAGCTTATTAAAGAATTTGCAAGCAAGGTTAAAAAGCTTTATGTTATTGAGGAGCTTGACCCCGTAATTGAAAATCATGTTAAATCTCTTGGCATTGACTGTATGGGTAAAGAGCTTTTCTCGCTTCTTGGTGAGTTTTCTCAAAGCGTTATTGCAAAGGCTTTCGGGAAAGAGAACCTTTACAGCGTTTCTGCCGACAGCGTTATTCCGCCACGTCCCCCTATGATGTGCGCAGGCTGTCCTCACAGAGGTATGTTCTACACATTGTCTAAAAACAAAATTACCGTTATGGGTGATATCGGCTGTTACACCCTTGGTGCTGTTGCTCCTCTTAATGCCCTTGATTCTACGCTTTGTATGGGAGCTTCTGTTTCGGGGCTTCATGGCTTTAACGCCGCAAGAGGCAAGGATGCCGAGAAGAAGAGCGTTGCCGTTATTGGTGACTCCACCTTTATGCATTCAGGTATGACAGGTCTTGTAAATGTTGCCTATAACGCTACAAATTCCACCGTTATTATTCTTGATAACTCTATTACAGGTATGACAGGACATCAGCAGAACCCCACCACCGGCTTTAACATTAAGGGTGAAATTGCCGCCAAGGTAGACCTTGAAGCTCTTTGCAAGGCTCTGGGCATAAACCGCGTGAGAGTGGTAGACCCCTACGACCTTAAGGCTTGCGAAACCGCCGTTAAAGAAGAACTAAGCATAGAAGAACCGTCTGTTATTATTTCAAGACGCCCCTGCGTACTGCTTAAATCGGTTAAGGCTCTGCCCTCTTTAAAGGTAGAAAATGATAAATGCCGTTCCTGCAAACGCTGTATGGGACTTGGCTGTCCTGCTATCAGTATGAAGGACGGTAAGGCTAAAATTGACAACACACTGTGTGTAGGCTGTGGCGTATGTAAACAGCTTTGCGCCTTTGATGCCATAGTTTAAGGGGGTAAAACGAAATGACTAAAAGTGTTATGATAGTAGGCGTTGGCGGACAAGGAAGTCTGCTTGCTTCAAAATTACTTGGTAAACTTTTACTGAATGAGGGTTATGACGTTAAGGTAAGCGAGGTTCACGGTATGAGTCAGCGTGGCGGAAGTGTTGTTACCTATGTTCGCTACGGTGAAAAGGTTTTCTCCCCTATTATTACCGAGGGCCAGGCCGATATAATTATTTCCTTTGAAAAGTTAGAGGCCGCCCGTTATGCCGCTTTCCTTAAAAAAGACGGAAAAATTGTGGTTAACACACAGCAAATTGACCCTATGCCCGTTATTATCGGTGCGGCAGAGTATCCCGACAAGGTACTGAGTGAGCTGACCGAAAAAGGTGTATGTGTTGAAGCCCTTGATGCTCTGAGCCTTGCCGAAACTGCAGGCTCCAGCAAGGCCGTAAACATTGTTCTTATGGGCAAAGCGGCAAAATACTTTGGAATTCCCTATGATAAGTGGATAAGCGCTATTGAAAATACAGTGGCGCCCAAATTCATAGAGATGAATAAAAAAGCCTTTGATTTAGGCTATAATTCTTAAAAAAAGAGGCGAAAACTATGGAAAAGTATTTCCAAAAAGAAATCGAGACCATGTCGGTTGAAGATATTAAAACGCTTCAGTCGGAAAAGCTCAGAAAGCAGGTTCGTCACGTTTACGATAATGTTCCCTATTATCGTGAGCTTATGGACAAAAAGGGTGTTACCCCCGACGATGTTAGGGGTATCGAAGACCTGCACAAGCTACCTTTTCTTACAAAAGGCGATTTGCGTGAGGCTTACCCCTACGGTCTTTTAGCAAAACCTCTTAAGGACTGTGTTCGTATTCAGTCCACAAGCGGAACAACGGGCAAACGCGTTGTTGCTTTCTACACACAGCACGACATTGATTTATGGGAGGACTGCTGTGCCAGAGCTATTGTTGCCGCAGGCGGTACAAACGAGGATGTTTGTCAGGTTGCTTACGGTTATGGTCTGTTTACAGGCGGTGCAGGTCTTCACGGCGGTTCACACAAGGTTGGCTGTCTGACGCTTCCTATGTCTTCCGGCTTTACAGAAAGACAGATTCAGTTTATGACCGACCTTAATGCTACCATTCTTTGCTGTACGCCTTCCTACGCAGCTTATATTGCAGAATCCTTAAAGGAAATGGGCTACACCCCCGATAAAATACC
>JAZNQX010000072.1:0-3984 GCA_045590395.1 Acutalibacteraceae bacterium | reverse complement strand
CTCTTTCCGACGCCGCACCTATTCTCTGGCAGCACGGTGCTCTGCTTCGTCTTAAACCGGGCGAGGCTATCGATAAGTATCTCCATGGCGGATATTCTACCCTTTCTCTCGGCTATGCAGGTCTTTGGGAATGTGTATACGCTATGACAGGCAAAAAGCTTACCGAAAAAGAGGGTGAGGCCTTCGGTCTTGCCGTTATGAAGAAGCTTAATGAATACACTGCAAAGTGGAAGGCTGCCGAAAATATTGACTACAGCCTTTACGGAACACCCCTGGAAAGTACCACATATAAATTTGCAAAATGTCTTCAAAAGCGTTTTGGCGTAATCAAGGACATAACCGATAAGAGCTATATTACAAACTCTTACCACGTTCATGTTACCGAGCCTATTGATGCCTTTGAAAAGCTTGAGCTTGAGGCTAAGTTCCAGGCACTTTCTCCCGGCGGTGCTATCTCTTATGTAGAGGTACCTAATATGCAGCATAATATTGAGGCTGTGCTGGAGGTTATGAAGTTCATATACGATAACATTATGTATGCCGAGCTTAACACCAAGAGCGACTTCTGTCAGGAATGTGGCTTTGACGGCGAGATAGAGGTTATGGAAAATGCGGACGGAAAGCTTATCTGGAAGTGCCCCAACTGCGGAAACGAAGACCAGACCAAGATGAACGTTGCAAGAAGAACCTGCGGTTATATCGGTACACAGTACTGGAACCAGGGAAGAACACAAGAAATTAAAGAAAGAGTGCTTCATTTATAATATGTACTACGGAGAACTGAAAAAACGTGATATTGCAAACGGACTGGGAGTACGAGTTGCTTTGTTTGTTTCGGGTTGCACTAATCACTGTGAAGAATGTTTCAACCGTGACACATGGGATTTTCATTTCGGACGCCCCTATACACAGGAAACCGAAAACGAAATAATTGAGGCTATGCGCCCCGACTTTGTTCGGGGCCTTTCGCTTCTGGGCGGAGAGCCTATGGAGCCGAAAAATCAGCCACAGCTTTTAGCCCTTGTGAAAAGAGCCAAAAAGGAACTGCCAGATAAGGATATCTGGTGCTATACGGGCTTTACCTACGATGAGCTTTTGGATAGACGCGCCTACCCCAACACCGAAATTGTTGAGGAACTGCTGTCTTATATAGATGTTCTTGTGGACGGACGGTTTGAAAAGGATAAACGAAATTTAATGCTTAAATTCAGAGGCAGTGAGAATCAGCGTCTTATTGACCTTAATGCCACCAGAAAAGAAAACAGAGTGGTGCTTCTGTATATATAGAAAAGGTGAATTCTATGGAAATTAAAATCAAAAGACTTAAAGAAAATGCCATACTGCCAAGTCGTGGCAGTAAAGAAGCCGCAGGGTATGACCTTTACGCCTGTCTTGATGGTGACAGCGTTACTATCGAGCCTGACACCAATGTAAAAATCGGCACGGGACTGAGTATTGCTGTGCCCGAGGGATACTTTGGCGCTATATTTGCCCGAAGCGGTCTTGCCGCTAAAGAGAACCTGCGCCCTGCAAACTGTGTAGGTGTTGCCGATTCTGATTACAGAGGCGAATATATTGTTGCTCTGCATAACGACGGCAGTCAGCCAAAGGTAGTAAAAAACGGTGACAGAATAGCACAGCTTGTAGTTATGCCTTATCTGTCGGTTGAATTTAATGAAGTAGACGAGTTAGATGAAACCGATAGAGGTGCAGGCGGCTTTGGTTCAACAGGAAAAAGATAATGAATATAACAGTATACGGCGCCGCCAGCGAAGAAATTAAAGAAGAATACAAAATAGATTGCGAAAAGCTTGGAAGTATTTTGGCTAAAAGGGGACATACCCTTATTTTCGGCGGCGGTAAAAACGGACTTATGGGTGCAGTTGCCCGAGGCGCTGCAAAGGAAAAGGGCAAAATTATCGGCATAGCGCCAAAATTTTTCAAACCCGACGGTGTGCTTTATGAAAACTGTACTGAGTTTATTTATACAAATGATATGCGAAGCCGAAAGGAGCTTCTTGAAGGCAAAGCAGACGCTATAATAATGCTCCCCGGCGGAATTGGTACCTATGACGAGTTTTTTGAGGTTTATACCCTTAAAACCTTAAAGCAGATAGACAAAAAAATAGCAATTTTTAACGCGCAGGGATATTATAAACCACTTATGGATATGTTATCCTTTACCGCAAAGGAAGGTTTTATGAAAAGCGAAACCCTAAGCAGTATCTTTATAAGCGAAAGCGCAGAGGAAATAATAGAATATATAGAAAAAGGAGAACCGTAGGGAGACTTCTCATAAGGAAGTCTCCCAGTTTTATTCGCCAAAAGCGAGTTATATTGCTGCGCAGTGATATTCGGCTAAACGCCGAGTAGTATTCGCTTCGCGAGTTTTGGCGGCGAATAAAATAACACTGAAACCGCAAGGTTTCAATAACACTATTGCTGAAAGCAATAATATCACTCCGACAAGGGCGGAATATAACTTGAAATACTATCATTTTTTATATATAATGATTTCAGAGGTGATTACTTTGGCTGATAGCATTTTAAGAGATAAAGCGAAAGAATTCGCAAAAACTGTTGTTTTTCTCTGTCGTGATATGAAAACAAATCATAAAGAATCGGTTTTAATAAATCAATTACTTCGTTCTGCCACTTCAATTGGCGCCAATTTGCACGAAGCACAATACGCCCAAGGAACAAAAGACTTTATTTCTAAACTTGAGATTGCACAAAAAGAGTGCTATGAAACTGAATATTGGCTAGAACTTTTATTTGAAACAAATTGTATGAACGAAGAAGACTATAAGGCGTTACAAAACGATTGCGGTGCTATCCGAAGAATGTTAATTTCTTCTCTTAAAACAATTAAATCAAAATAAGGGTTTGGGCTTAGCCCTAAAAAGCATTTGTACATACGAATGCGATGCTGGTTCTATCCGATTATATTTAGCAGAAAATATCGGGAAATAAAAATCACCTTTTCATAGAATATAGACAGACAAGGAGGGATAATATGGATTGGATTGTTGGAATGCAAAAAGCAATAGATTATATTGAGAATCATTTAACCGAAAAAATTGATTACGATATGGTTGCCTATAGAAGAAACAAGATAACAAAAAGTTCCAGACAGAGATTTTTCTGTCTGGAACTTTTTTATAAACATCCTTATGAGAAGTCTCGCTAATGCTCTCCTTTTATATATCTATTTGTTCCTGACTGTTTTCTTCGGCAAGGTTTATAATGTTAAGTCCCTTTTCCCGTGCATAATTTACGGTATATGCGGTACCGCTTTTGTTATTTTTAAGGTAACATATGATATGTCCGCTTGTATCCACAAGGGCGCGGTTTCTTTTTTGCATACAGCCGTTAGTATAAGTATCAGAGATGAATATAATAAAGTCGCTTTGTCTTTTTATGTCCTCGTAAAGAGCCCGTGCGCTTTCCGTCCAAAGCTTTGCTTGGTCTCTGCAGGGAAGAATAAGGGTAAGGGAAATTTCGGGGTGCTTTTCCTTAAGATATAAAACAGCCTTTGCGCAGAGCGTATCAAAGCCCAGCGCACCGCCTGCAACAAAGTGGGTGACACCCTTTAAAATAAGACTTTCTATACTGTCTTCCAGGGCGGCAGAAAGAGAGAGAATTTCTTCTTTATTTATTTTGCGGTGTCCCGAAAAACAGCAGGTATTTTCTCTTTTTGGCATATTATTTCTTCTTTTCCACTCTGTAAGGAACCTCTTTTATAACATCCTTTTCATCGGGCTTTATTTCAAGAAGCTCAGGGTGTTCAAGATATTTTCTGAATTTTCTGAATGCCTTGGCATAGTAAACGCCGGAGCAAATTCTTTCATCCATTACACAGCCAAAGGGGATGTGCTTTTCAAGGTCAACTACACCCTCAGCATTTTTATAGGGCACCTCAACGGTATTGCCCATAGCCAGAAATACGCTGGTGGTACCAAAGTTATAAATGTGATGGAAAAT
>JAZNQX010000071.1:0-18568 GCA_045590395.1 Acutalibacteraceae bacterium | reverse complement strand
GGTAGCTTAGAAATACCTACATCGTGAAGTATCTGGTCGTAGCTTCTTTGTAAAAACGAAGAATAAACCACGAAAAATGGCTTCATACCGCCTTTTGCAAGTCCTGCGGCAAAAGTCATAGCGTGTTCTTCGGCTATTCCTACGTCAAAGAATCTCTGGGGGAATTTCTGCTCAAAATCGCAAAGACCAGTTCCAAAGGTCATTGCCGCGGTAATGGCGCAAACACGGTTATCTATTTCTGCAAGTTCACAAAGGGTTTTTGCCGCCACATCAGAATAGGTAATTGCGCTTTTCGAAAAAAAGCCCTCATCGGTATTAAAATTAGATACACCGTGATAGGTACCCGGGTCAGTTTCAGCAAAACTGTAGCCCTTACCCTTTACGGTAACAACATGAACCAAAGTTGGTCTGTCCTGCTTTTTAGCAATACTAAGCACATTTTCAAGTGCCGAAATATCGTGACCGTCAACGGGGCCAAGATAATTAAAGCCCAGGCCTTCAAAAATATTGCTATGATATAAAGCATTTTTAAGAACCTTTTTAAGTCTGTAGAAAAATCTGTATAAATTATCGCCTATAAATGGAATACCATTCAAAAATCTGCTGAAGCTGTATTTGAATTTATGATATCCCGATTTCAAACGAATTTTATTAAGATGACGGGCTATAGCACCTACATTTTTAGAAATAGACATCTTATTATCATTAAGAATAACAATAAATTTACTGTTATCGATGCCGATATTATTAAGGGCTTCATATACCATTCCGCCTGTCATAGCACCGTCACCTACAACAGCAACTGCGGTGCCCTCTTCATTTGACAGCTTTTTAGCCTTATAGATACCATACGCCGCAGAAATACAGTTACTGCTGTGTCCACTGATATAAAAATCGTGTTCAGACTCACCGGGATTCATAAAGCCCGATATACCATTTTCTTTTCTAAGGGTTGAAAACTTTTCAAAACGACCTGTAAGCAGTTTATGAGTATATGACTGATGTCCCACATCAAACATTATAGCGTCCTTTGGTGAATCAAACATTCTGTGTAAAGCAACAGTAAGCTCAACTGTTCCAAGGTTTGATGAGAGATGTCCGCCGTTGTTTGAAACGGTTTCAATAAGATAATCTCTAATTTCACTGCACAGTAAATCAAGCTCACTTTTAGTAAGCTTTTTAATATCATCCGGGGATTTAACCGTGCAAAGAATTTTGTACTTCAAAATAAACAGTCCTTAATTTTTTCTATTTGAAAGATAAACCGTAAGGTCCTCTAAAAACTTTGTATCGCCGCCTATTTTTTTAAGACAGCAAATTGATTCGTAGGTAAGATTTTTTACCATTTCTCTGCATTTTTCTATACCATAAAGCGAAACAAAGGTGGATTTTAAATTCTTTTCATCGCTATGTGTGGGCTTGCCAAGCAAGGCTTCGTCGCCGCAATAATCAAGAATATCATCCATAATCTGAAAAGCAAGTCCTAACTTTTCACCGTACTCCTCTGCAACCGCAAGAGTTTCATCGCTACCGCCTGCAAGAATAACACCTATTTTTGCCGCCGCTTTTAATAAAGCGCCTGTTTTAAGTGAATTGATTTCATAAATTGTTTCAACAGGAACTTTTCTGTTTTCGCTTTGCAAATCAATTACCTGACCGCCTATCATACCGTTGTAACCTGCTAAGTGAGATAGTTCTTTTATAGCCTTTACACAACGGGTAGCTTCGATATTTTCAGCAGACGAGGCAACAAAGAAAGCGTGGGTTAAAAGACCGTCACCTGCAAGAAGCGCCATATCCTCACCGTAAACAATGTGATTAGATGGCTTTCCGCGACGAATGTCGTCATCATCCATACAAGGAAGGTCATCATGAATAAGAGAATAGGTATGAATCATCTCAAGTGCCACGGCAAAAGGAAGGGCAAAATCACCTTCGCCGCCGCAAACCTTATAAAATTCCATCAAAATACAAGGACGGATACGTTTTCCGCCAAGCAAAAAGCTATACCGCATAGACTCGGTTACTGTGCTGTAACTGCATACCTTTTGCGGTACGAACTTATTAAATACTTCTTCAAACTTTTCAGAATAATTTTTAATAATTTCTTTATTCATCTTCTCTGCCTTTTTCCAGTTCACTAAGCTCTTTAATTTTAAGCTTTGCATTTTCAAGGGTTTTGTTACATTCTCTTGAAAGCTTCATTGCCTCTTCATAAAGAGCCAGAGATTCATCAAGGGTAGCTTCACCCGACTCAAGTTTTTCGGTAACTTCTTCTAATTTTTTCAGTGTATCTTCAAAAGTCATATCTTACTCCACAACCACACATTTATATTTTCCGTCAGTCACGGTTAATGTAAACTTATCGGCCTTTTTCATATCCTTTATGGAAACTACGCTTTTTCCGTTACATTCAGCAACGCTGTATCCACGGGAGAGCACCTTTAATGGATTAAGTGCCTCTACCCTGCCTATAAGTTTAGAAAAATCTATTGTATTTTTATCTAAAATCTTATTTATACAGGCATCGGTTTTATCAAAAAGTTTATCGCAAAGCAAAGCTCTGTCATCAATAATTTTAAAAGGATTTTTATAAATCGCATTATTTTTAACAGCCGACAGTTTTGCGACACTCAAATCGTATTTCTGTTTTAATAAATTACCTGCCAATGAAACAATACCCGAAATATAAGAATAAAGCTCTGCTTTATCTGGTACTGCAAGTTCAGCAGCCGCAGACGGCGTAGGTGCGCGAAGGTCGGCAACCAAATCGCATATAGTAATATCAGTCTGATGGCCTACCGCAGAAATTACGGGTATTGGCGAAGCATAAATTTTTCGTGCAAGTGCTTCATCGTTGAAAGCTGATAAATCTTCGCTGGAGCCTCCACCTCTGCCAATAATAACTGTATCTATTTTGTCAGATATGTCGTAAACTCTATCAAGAACAGAAATCATATCCTGTGCAGCTCCCACGCCCTGAACACCTGCGTTGCAAACAATAAGCTCACAAGCAGGATAACGGCGTGAAATAACATTGATGATATCCTGAAGTGCCGCACCTGTACCTGAGGTAACAACGGCAATTCGTTTAGGAAATTTAGTGACAGGGCGCTTATTATCAGCATCAAATAAGCCTTCTTTAGACAGTTTTTCTTTTAACAGCTTTAAGGCAAGAAGCTGGTCACCCTCTCCATCAGGTACAACAGTTTCAACATATAACTGGTAATTGCCGTCCTTTTCGTAAATAGAAACGCGACCACTACATATAACCAATAAGCCATCTTTAAGCTTAAACTTGTTTCTGACAGCATTACCCCTGAACATTACGCATTTAATCGCCGCACCGCCGTCATTTAAAGTAAAATATAGATGACCGCTGGAAATGTGCTCTTTAAAATTAGTAATTTCACCTTGAACGCGACAGGCAAGCAGGTTAACATCCGATTCGAGTAATGATTTTACATACAAATTCAGTTGTCGTACAGACAGTGTCTGTTGCATATATTCATCTCCGAAATCAATTTTTATTCAATACTGCGCGCAATAGTACCTAAAATTCCGTTAGCAAAAGAGCTGTCGTCGGTAGTGGCGTATTTTTTAATAAGCTCTATTGCTTCATTAATAGAAACCGAAACAGGAATGTCCTTACGGTACAGCATTTCATATACAGCAATACGCATTGCGGCAAGTCCAACCTTAGAAATGCGCTTTATAGACCAGCCTTTAGAATTATCTGCAATATACTTATCAATAGCATCGATATTTGCATATACACCGAATGTAACATCATTTACATACTCATTATCGTCACATTCTCTGGCTTCTTTTGCATATTCAATTAACTCGGCTATATCCTCATCTCTGAATATCTTTTCAAAAACAATTAAAAATGCCTGTTCTCTTTCTTCAGTTCTGTTCATAGGGCACCAACTTTCATAATTATGCATTTTATATTGTATAACAAATGCAGTAATTTTTCAAGCAATACTTATTATTTATTATTAAATATTTAATAATACTTGTAAATTTGCTTCATTGTTGTTATAATAAATTAAAAATAAGGGGGGATTTTTATGCCTAAGGGATTCAGAAAAAGCCTTTTCGGCTTCAACACCGATGATGTTCTGGCTTATATTGCCGCAACCGATAAAATTGCAAAAGAAAAAATCGACGCTCTTACAAAACAGGTTGAAGAATTAAAATCTGCTAACGAAAAACTTACTTCAGCTAACGCCGAATTATCAGAAAAAGCAAATGAATATGATGCTAAGAAAGAGCAAATTCGGTTAATGAGCGATAATATTGCCCGTATTTATGTTACTGCTAAAACTACCTCAAAAATACTTATAGACAATGCTAACGAAAGCCGTATGCTAATAGAAGAAGCTAACCATCAGCGTCTTGAAGCACTTGACGATACTCAGCTTTCTATGGAGGAAGTTAAAACAAAGCTTAATGCAGCGGCTGACACCTATGCAAAGGAAATTAGCACACTTTGTGAAAATCTTGAAAGCATCAAATCACGTATTGACAGCAACGAAAAAGAAAATGTTGCCGCAAACGGTGAATTTGAAAAGCTAATTAATGCTAACGTATGAAAACATATACTTTAAACACAAATCAGTTAAAAGAAAACATCAAAAATCTTTGTGTGGGCGACAAAGTTATTTTATCGGGTACAGTTTATACTGCACGCGATGCCGCCCACAAACGAATTTTTGAGCTTATAAAACAAGGCAAAAAGCTACCCTTTGAAATCGCCGGTTCGGTTATTTACTATGTCGGTCCTACCCCTACACCAAATAATTTGCCTATAGGTAGCTGCGGGCCCACAACTTCTTCGCGTATGGATAGTTACACACCTGCTCTTTTAGACAGAGGTCTTGTATGCACCATTGGAAAAGGGCAACGCTCACCTGAGGTTATAAATTCAATTGTTAAAAATAATTCTGTTTATTTATGCGCTATAGGCGGTGCAGGTGCTCTCGCCGCCAAATGTATCTCCAAATGCGAAGTAATTGCATTTGAAGATTTAGGGTGCGAATCGGTAAAGAAACTTGAGTTTAATAACTTCCCTCTTATCGTAGCTATAGATAAAAACGGCAGTAGTATTTTTAACATATAAATTACCTATTTTTTACGGAGGAACATTATGATAATCAACACAGCAAACGCAACCGAAACCAAGGTTTTAAAAGAAATTAAAGACAGAAAAATTCTTTACGCATTTCACGATATCGACGGCACACATTCCTTAATTAGAAACTGGCCGCCGGTTATGAGCCGTGTACTTTATGATACCGCGCATAACGGAATTCCTGAGAATCTTACAAGTGACGATAATATCAACCGTCTTGTAGCTCTTTGCGATACCGAAATTTTAGAGGAAACCGATAGATTTTGTATAGAGAGTGCAGGTCTTTCTGCCCTTACCCAGATGGAATGGGCTATAAGAAGAAACCAGGAAATAAACAAAGGCGAATTTGACAGTGAAACTAACAGTGAGATAATAAATCTTATCTGGAAAGGCGAAGAAAAATTTGATTCATTTACCGAGCCTCAGGAATATCTTGATTATTTAAATGAGGTAACTCCAAAGCTTTTCTGGGTATACGAACAGGTATTAAACCGTTTTTGCAGAGATAATAATCTTAAAAAAGCAAAAGAAAACCCCGAAGAATTCCTTATAAAAGGCTCTAAAGAGTTTATGCAGTACCTTTATGATAACGGTGTAAAAAACTATTTTGTAACCGGCGCTGTTGTTGATAAAAGCATCGAACCGCCTATGGGAATGTACGAAGAGGTATTAGGTCTTGGTTTTGACATCGGTGAAGGTAAGCTTGTTGATGATATTTTAGGCTCAAGCTGGGATGAAAAAATCCCCAAGGAAGATGTAATGTACCGTCTTGCAAAGGATTTTAATATTAACGGCGAGAACATTCTTGTTGTTGGTGACGGCAGAAGCGAAATTACTGCCGGTGTAAAGCTTGGCGCCGTAACCCTTAGTATTCTTCCCATTGAGGCTAAACGCCAAAGACAGCTTCACGAAGAATTAGGCGCTGATATGATCATTCCCGATTATACATATAATGACCTTAAAAAAATCATTTGCTAATATATATAAAAACCGTTTATCAACTGATAAACGGTTTTCTTTTTTTAAATATTCACTTTATCAAAATCTTTTCCGTTAAAGACGCAGAAATGGTCAAAACCAATATTCTTAAGTAGCTCTACCGATTCATTAAAATAGTAGTCAAGTTTTACAGGGTTATGGCAGTCACTGTTAATAGCCACTTCCCCACCGATATCAAGCAATAGTTCAAGCAGTTCACGGTTAGGATAGGGATTTTTTCTGTATCCGTTTGCAACAGCACCGGTATTAATTTCAAAGGTTTTACAGTATTTGGCGGTTTCTTTCAAAGCATCTTTTGCAATATTAATATACTTAATATCATTCTCAGGCATTTGACTGAATTTATTGATAACATCAAAGTGACCGATAACATCGGGCTTAACTATTGAAGCCTGTTCTGCCACCATACCGAAAAAACATTTTGCAAAATCGTAATAATCGCCGCCGAATGCATCATTTATGCAGTCAAGCTGTTGTTTTGCAGAATGGTCGATAGGATAACAAATTCCGTCTTTAATTATATAGTGAACAGAGGCAATTATATAATCGTAAGCACTTCTGTCAATATCAGAAAAATAATCCTTTTCCAGACCTGTGTAGACAGGTAATATATCCTTATATTCTGCCTTAAAATCTGCAATTTCTTCAAAATATTTATCATAGTTTTCAAGTTTCATACAGTAACTTGTATCACAGGCAGTAAAGCTATGGTCCGAAAAACCGAGAGATAGCATATTTTTAGATATTGCCGATTCAATATTTTCTCTGACTGTACCTATTCCATCAGAAAAAACAGTGTGGGTGTGTAAATTTGAAAAACGCATAATATCACCTAAAATAAACAAGGTTCAAAATAATTGAACCTTGTTTTAATTTTTATCTTTGAACTCGTCCAGAACCGTCACCGGTAGCAAGAGTTTCAACCTCCGCAACGCTTACCATATTAACGTCACCCTCAATAGAGTGCTTAAGACAGCTTGCTGCAACCGCAAATTCAATGGCATCTTGATTCTCTTTGCCCATAAGCATTGAATAGATAAGTCCGCCGCCGAAGCTGTCACCGCCGCCAACACGGTCAACTATATGCATATGATATGACTTGCTGAAATAGAAATTGTCGTCTTTATAAAGCATAGCAGCCCAGTCGTTATCATTAGCGGAAATTGAAGAACGAAGAGTAATTGCAACAGCCTTAAAGTTAAAGCGCTGGGTTAGTTTTTCAGCAACCTCTTTGTAACCCTCGTGGTTAACTTTACCTGCGGTAATATCGGTGTCACTTGCCTTAATGCCGAATACATCAGAAGCATCTTCTTCGTTAGCGATACAAACATCAACATATTCCATTAACTTGCCCATAACTTCGCCGGCCTTTTCTTTAGACCAAAGCTTTTTACGGTAATTAAGGTCACAAGAAACAGTAATGTTACGCTTTTTAGCCTCTTTAACAGCCTCCATACAGATTTCAGCAACATTGTCGCCAAGAGCAGGAGTGATACCTGTGAAATGGAACCAGTCAACACCTTCAAAAATTTCAGACCAGTTAAAATCAGCAGTGGTAGCCTTGCAAATAGCAGAGCCAGCGCGGTCATATATTACCTTTGAAGGACGCTGAGATGCGCCTTTTTCACAATAGTATATACCTACTCTTTCACCGCCGCGAACGATTTTAGATGTGTCTACGCCGAATTTTCTTAAAGAATTAACAGCGGCCTGACCAATTTCGTGTGCAGGAAGCTTTGTAACAAAAGCAGCATCCATACCGTAATTGGCAAGGGAAACTGCAACGTTTGCTTCACCACCGCCGTATGTAGCCTCAAACTGATCGGTCTGGACAAATCTAAGATAGTTGTTAGGTGCCAGACGAAGCATAATTTCTCCGAAAGTAACAATTTTTTTCATATCGTGACCTCTTTCATAGTTTTATATATTTATTATACTATTTATACAGAAAAAGTCAATATATATAAAGATAGCCCCGAAGAAAATTCGGGGCTTAAAAATTAAATAATTCTTACTCTGATAACACCGTCAATAGCGGATAAATGCTCTTTTATCACATCGGTATCACATTCGTTAACATCAAGCATTGTATATGCAATTTCGCCTCTTGATTTGTTAAGCAGGTTTTCGATATTAACATTATCCTTTGCCACTATAGTGGTAATAGCGGTAAGCATATTAGGAATATTCTTATGAATGATACAAATACGCTTTTCACCGCTCTTAGGCATAGAAATGTTAGGAAGATTTACAGAGTTAACGATATTACCGTTCTCAATGTAATCTATAAGCTCTTTTGCAGCCATTTCAGCACAATTGTCCTCAGATTCGGGAGTAGACGCGCCAAGGTGAGGAATACATACAACACCGTTTACGCCAATCATTTCATCTGTCGGGAAGTCAACAATATAAGAAGCAACCTTACCCTGCTCAAGAGCAACAATCATATCAGCGCTGTTTACAAGTGCATCACGTGAGAAGTTAAGAACACGAACGCCGTCTTTCATTAAAGCAAGAGCATCTGCATTAATTGTATCCTTAGTGTCCTTATTAAGCGGAATATGAAGAGAAATATAATCACAATTTTCAAATATTTCCTTCATGTCGGTCGCACGGTTTATATGATGAGAAAGGTTCCAAGCGTTCTGAAGAGAAAGGAATGGGTCGTAACCGTAAACTTTCATACCAAGCTGATTAGCAGCATTGGCAACAAGTACACCGATAGCACCAAGACCGATTACACCAAGCTTTTTACCACGGATTTCGGGACCAACAAAAGCACCCTTGCCCTTTTCAACCATTTTGCCAACCTGGTCACCGTTGCCTTTTAAGGTTTTAGCCCACTCAATAGCAGGAAGTATTCTACGGGAAGAAAGAAGTAAACCTGCAAGAACAAGCTCTTTAACAGCATTTGCATTAGCGCCGGGGGTATTGAAAACAACGATACCTTCGTCACTGCAACGGTCAATCGGAATATTATTGGTACCAGCTCCTGCACGAGCAATAGCAAGAAGTGTAGGGTCAAACTGTTCCTCGTGAAGATTTGCAGAACGAACTACAGCACCTACGGGGTTTACAACCTCATCGCCTACTTCATATTTAGCATCAAAGCTTTCAAGGCCGATACGTGAAATTTTATTATAGGTTTTAATAGGATACATTATACATTCTCCTCCTCAAATTTCTTCATAAATTCGATAAGCTTTTTAACACCGTCAACAGGCATAGCATTATAGATGGAAGCACGCATACCGCCTACACTTCTGTGACCCTTAAGGTTTACAAAGCCTGCAGCCTTACTCTCAGCAACAAATTTTGCATCAAGCTCATCATTACCGGTAACAAAAGGAACATTCATAAGAGAACGGTCATTTGCCACAACGGTGCCCTTAAAGAGTTTGCTGTTATCAAGGAAATCATAAAGCATAGCAGCCTTTTCTGTATTAACCTTTCTCATATAGTCAAGACCGCCGATTTTCTTAATCCATTTAAATACAAGACCTGCAATATAAATGGTATAGCAAGGAGGTGTATTAAACATAGAGCCGTTATCAGAATGAGTCTGATAGTTAAGCATTGTGGGAGTAATATCCATACCGTTGCCGATAAGGTGATTTCTTATAATAACAATAGTAAGACCTGCAGGAGCAACGTTTTTCTGAGCGCCGGCATAAAGAACACCAAACTTAGAAACATCGATAGGCTCAGAAAGGATACAGCTGGAAATATCAGCAACAAGCGGAATATCACCTGTTTTGGGAAGCTTATTCCACTTTGTACCGTAAATAGTGTTGTTCATACAAATATGAACATAATCAGCCTCAGGGTCAATCATATCGGCAGTTACTTCGGGGATATAAGAGAAGGTCTTATCCTCTGAAGAAGCAATAACACGAGCATTACCGTAACGTGCAGCCTCTTTATATGCCTTATTTGCCCACTGACCTGTTACAACATAATCAGCCTTTTTATTCTTATTCATAAGGTTCATAGGAACCATAGCAAACTGTGTAGATGCACCGCCCTGCAGGAACAGAACAGTATAATTATCAGGAATATTCATTATTTCGCGAAGATCAGCTTCTGCCTCATCAATAATTGCCTGATACTCTTTTGAACGATGAGACATTTCCATTACAGACTGACCGCTGTTGCCATATTCAAGCATCTCTGCGGCGGCTGTTTTTAATACTTCTTCAGGTAACATAGAAGGACCTGCGCTAAAATTATAAACTCTGGACATAATTTTTTTCCTCCAATTAATAGGTTTGATACCATTATATACACAATATATTGCTTTGTCAAGCACTTTGTTACAATTTTATCAAAATATTTTATATTATGCTTTATTTAATTAAAGTTATTTGTTAATTTCTAAACATATTATATAAAATATTCACCTGCCCATCTAAAAAACTGAGCAGGTAAATGTAGATTATACTTTCTTTAAAACGATAATATTTGTGGCAAAGTCGCGGTTAAGCTCGTACCTAAGACCTACCGACATAAGTATATCGCCGCCTAAAACCATATCAGTTCCCTCTACGGCATAACGGGCGTTTCTGTCAAGACCTTGAAGCTTAAGATACTTTACAGGAGGATTTGGCATAGCGCGCATTACACAGTTAACAACAACAACGGTTTCACCGTTCTCTGATATAAACTGGTTACTGGCGAAGAAATGATTATCAGGAGTAACAAGTCTGTATAAATCGCCTTTATGGAATACTTCACCAAGGCGCTTATAGGTCTTTATCTGTTCTTTAACCTGTTCAATTTCTTCGCTTGTTAATCTATTAAGGTCAAGCTCATATCCAAACTGTCCCTGCATAGCAACAGCGCCACGGGCACTTATGGGAGTTACTCTTCCAACCTGATGATTTGGAACAATGGACACATGGGCACCCATACTGCAGTAGGGATAGCAAAGGCTGGTGCCGTACTGAATATACAGACGCTCTACAGCATCTGTATCATCACTTGCCCAGGTCTGCGGCATATAATAAAGCATACCTGCATCAAAACGGTTTCCGCCTGAGCTACAGCTTTCAAACAGCACATCGGGAAATGCTTTATAAAGGCGCTCCAGAAGGTCATAAAGACCTAAAAAGTATCTGTGGTAGAATTCACCCTGTCTGTCAGCAGGCAGCTCAGCAGAGCCAATATTAGTCATACTGCGATTATTATCCCACTTCACATAGGAAATGTTTACTGTAGACAAAATATTATAAAGGCTATCGAAAACATAATCACAAATTTCTTTTCGGGATAGGTCAAGTACAAGCTGATTTCTGCCCATAGTACGCTCTCTGCCCTTAACGTGAATACACCAGTCAGGATGAGCACGATAAAGTTCGCTGTCGGGAGAAATCATTTCAGGCTCAAACCAAAGGCCGAACTTCATTCCCTTTTGATTTAGTTTTTCCGCAAGGCTTTTAAGACCGCCTGGCAGTTTTTCTTCATTTACATACCAGTCGCCGAGAGAACATTTGTCGTTATTTCTCTTACCAAACCAGCCATCATCAAGAACTAAAAGTTCTACGCCTACTTCAGCCGCTTTATCGGCAATGCTTAAAATCTTTTCTTCATTGAAATTAAAATATGTAGCTTCCCAGTTATTAATAAGTACATAGCGTTCAATATCGCGGAATTTGCCGCGACACAGACGGGTACGGTAAAGTTTGTGGAAAATACGCGACATACCGCCGATACCATTATCAGAATATACAAGAACGGCCTCGGGAGAGGAAAATTCTTCGCCGCAATCCAACTGCCAACGATAACCAAAGGGGTTAATACCAATAAAAGCACGGGATACGTTAAAGGAATCCACTTCAACACCGGCAGTAAAATTGCCACTGTAAACTAAATTAAAGCCGTACACTTCCCCACTATGCTCGTCGGCATTTTTTCTGACAAGAGCAAAGAAAGGATTATGATGCGCTGAGCTTGCGCCTCTGGCACTGTCAACGATTTGTTTTCCGTTAAAAAGCGGTACACGTTCAGGATGACGTTCGCGCACACTTGTACCGGGCAAATGAAGGAAATCATAATCTTTATCAAGAAAATCCACAACCGCCGACAGAACAGACTCAAGCTGAACTCTGTCATTACCTTTGTTAATAACACGAACACTTCTTGTTATGGCGTCAAGCTCATTATATACGGTATAGCATAAGACAATTCTCAGGTTTGTAAGCTTATCAACCAAAGTAAGTTCCAACGAATCGGCTTCGTCATCATTTTCAACATAGGTTGCAGGAAGACCTTTAATTCCCTTTTTACCTTTATATATAATATGACTTTCATATTCAAGCTCGGTTATAAAAGAGCCGTCTTTATATGTAGCGTGAAAGCCGGGTGTACGAAGGTCGGTATTTCCAAAGGTACTGAATTCACCCGGAAGGTTATCTCTTGAAATAACATATTCGGGATAATCACAGCAAGACATCGCCTTTCTGTGCTTGGTTTCATCAATAAACATAGGAAAGTCAAGCTCAGAGAAAGTCAAAGCTTTGCCCCAATAAAGATGTACTAAAAACTTGTCCTTAAAAAAACCGAATACATAGCTTGTATTATTGGATTTTAAGTGAAATATTTTTCTATGTTCATCAAATGTTATCATTTTCATTCCCCTTAAGCAATAAACATTATTTGATTTAACGACACAATAAAAAAACAACTATATTGCTACAGATAATGCGAGATAATTATATCACAGTAAATTCTAAAAGGCAACAATATAATGGCCTTTTTTAAAACAAAAAGTATTGACAAATAAAATGGATTATGCTATACTCGTTAAGGTCTTTAACGAAATACATTTTTGTTATATGATGCAAACGGAGGGTTATCGAAGTGGTCATAACGAGGCGGTCTTGAAAACCGTTTGAGAGCAATCTCACGTGGGTTCGAATCCCACACCCTCCGCCAAAACAAAAATCCTGTCGATTTTAGTCGATGGGATTTTTGTTTTGTATTATTCATTTTTCATCATTCAATATTCATCATTCATTAAAACGGATTTTCGTAATGAATAATGAAGTCGCTAACGCTGATGAATAATGAATAATTTCGGTGTCGGCTTTGCCGACGAATTATCAATAGTATGTAGGAGTTCGAACACATAGGATAAAAAATCAAAGTGCATCAAATCTGTTCAACCCTTTCAAAACAAAAATCCTGTCGAAAATAATCGACAGGATTTTTTTGCTTAGCTTAGAAATTTTCTATGGAACCCCCAATAGAATTTCTAATTCCGTTTACACTACGATTGATAGCCGCAGAGTAAAGAATGTGCGTCGCACCGTCTTCACCTACATACTCAACGAAACCGCGAGCGATAAGCTTAAGGTTTAACTGGGTTTCGAGGTCGAAGCCTGTTATGTAGTTAGAATAGGTAAGAACGCCAGACTCGTCATTGTAGTCCCAACAATTAGTGAAATTCTTATCTTTGACAGCAATAAAGGTTTTATTATCTACATTAAATTCAGAAGACACACCACCGAGAATAAGGTCAAAGGTGTTGTTAGTAGCATAGTTGGAACCGTCTTTGTAGATTACACCACGCGAAACTATTTCGAATTCATTACCGTCTATAATAATTTTGGACCCGTCAGCACTGGTCTTGTAGTTAAAGAACATACGGATAGCTTGCTGATGATTATCAGTTGCAACATCATCCTTAAGACAAGCGGCACCGCCTGCAGTAAGTGCATCTTCAACAATTTCTACTTTGATTTCACTGATTAAAAGCTCAGGACGCTTGCCCTCTGCAAATTCTAATATACCATCGTCGTCTACTATATCGGCTTCTTTGATTTCGCTATAGGGATTAAGATAAAGAATATTGGATTTAACAGTGAAGGTATCATCAAGACCATTATCGCTTTCAGTTATGGTAGTTGGGAGATTGGCAACGAAATAAACAGACTTGGTTACCCATTCGTCAGTCTGTTCAACGGCTAAGTTGCCAAGGTAATTATTGTTAGCAACAGCTGATGAGTCAGAGCCAGTACTAAACTGAATAGACATACCGTTAGGAGCGGTAGGAGCCATATATGTAACAGTTACTTTGTAGGTTTTACCATTTTGGAGAGCATCGGTAGGCACACGATACATATTCCAAAGTTCAGTTGTGTAAACCTTATTCATATCGGCTAATTGTTCTTCTATAGTGAAATCGGGGTTATATTTACCGGTAGAAAGGCCGGTATTGTATTCCAAATAATACTCGTGGTAGGTAAAGGGTTTATACCTAAGAACATCTTTATCTAGACACTTGGTTACATATATACCACGTGAGCCTAAATATTCTCTCTTACTATGGCTCTGTTCAAGAGCACTAAAGTCATAAACGTAGGCGTGAGCGTAAGGAAAGGCAGATATTACATTATCGGCTTTGTTGTCAACAGTTGTTTTATACCATTTGCCCTCGAAGTTTGAAGGAGTGTTGGAAGCGGAAAACTCAACACCGGCGGTAGCTTTTTTAAGAATTTCTTCATCAGACTTAACAAAGCTAACAACGGTCTCGCCTTTATTAACTTCCATAAATTCAATACTCTTAATTTTAAATTCGGGGATACCTACTATTTTATATCTGCCCCAGTTAGAAGAAGTCCATTTGTTACCACCGTTTTCGTCCTGAGGAACGCCGGCATAATGGGTTCCATCGTATCTGCCGAGAAGGCCTTGAGGAGTAATAACAAGATTGAATTCCGGAATAGCGTCTGACATATCACCTGTGATAAAATTAAAGGTTGCATACTGAACACCTGGGTAAAAGTATTCGGAAAGGCTACCCAAGAACGTTCCCCTTGAAGCGTTAAAATCATCAAATATGCTGTTTTCAACAGCAGTGGAAGTTGAGTAATTTGTCATCAGGCCATCTTGCTGTACTGCCTGTGTAGTTGTGGCATTGGCTGTCTTTCTACCTGCGCTGATATTTACTCTGGTAAGACCTGCACCTTGCTGGACATAAGCAATTCGAACAACATACTCTGTGTTAGCTTTAGCAAGAATAGGATTTCCGTTAGCATCATTAAGAGTTGCAACATAGCAATCGTAACCGGCAGAGGAAACCATCTTCAAAGAGCCAACCTCTGTATCTTCAGGAGTGTTTGGAGAAGATATAAATCCGCCTAAAACAGCGGTATTTCTATTCAAGTAAGCAACATTGCCCTTATGAGGAACAACAACACCGTTAGGCCAATTAATCATTTTACCGTAGGCAGGAATTATTCTATAGCCGCTGCCTTCGTTAAGGAGAGGTACCAAACCGGATTTAACTGTAGTGCCATCAATAACATTAGTATCGCTGAAGTTTATATCACTGCCTTCAACTTTAATGTGGCTATAGTAGGCAGAATAAAGACCAGGCTCAACTGCAGTTGCCGGAAAACTAAGCATGGTGAGTAGCATACAACCCACAATTAAAACGCTTAAAACTTTTTTCATCTAAATCTTCTCCTTTTCGATATTCTTATATTGTTAATATATCACAAAATTTATGTTCTGTCAACGATACCTTTGACAATTATCACAAAAAGTTAACCATTTTTTTCCTTTTACAGCGTATTGCTAATCGGCAAAAGTTTGCTTTTAAACAACGCGCTAATCTTGTTAATTTTACTAAATAAAAAACCAAGAGTTTTCACCCTTGGTTTTAATTTATGCTTTTAAAATTTTAATTATTTCTCCGCAGTCTTTAAGCACTATATCGGGCTTATCTTCACTCTCGTTAAGTATAGTTTCATCGGTTTCACCGCTCATAACAAGAATACTTAAAGCACCGCTGTTTATACCGCTTTTTATATCAGTATAAATTCTGTCGCCTATTACTGCAGTGTTTTCTTTGCTTATTCCTGTAATAGCCATTGCCATATTAGGCATTATAGGTTCAGGTTTGCCTATAAACAGCGGTCTCCTTTTTGTGCAGTTATAAATCATATCACAAAAGCTTCCGCAGTCAGGCACACTGCCGAATTCCGTTGGGCAAACATAATCGGGATTAGTTGCAATATATTTAATATTTTCTTTTGTAAGAAGTATTTTGCAAATATCATGAAGCTTTTCAAAGGTAAGCTCTGTGTCATTTCCCATAACTATCATTGTAGTTTCATCAATACTTTCGGTCAGACAAAAGCCATCATTTATAAGTTCATTTTTAAGCGACTTTGTTCCACAAACATATATTTTTTCATCAGGATAATTGTTTTTAATAAAAAACGATGTAGCCTGAGAAGAGGTTATAAAATCTTCATATTCTGCTTTAATGCCTAATTTGTAAAGCTTTTTAATATAGTCGGCAACACTTTTTGAAGAATTATTAGTCATAAACATATATCTGCCGCCGCACTCTTTAATGGTTGATAACAGCTCTTTGGTAAAATCAAAAAGATGATTTCCCAGATATAGCGTTCCGTCCATATCAAAGAGAAACAGTTTTACATTCTTTATTCTGTTCATAAGCTATCTCCTCATAAATTCTTTCTGCTGTATTTCCTATACTTTCACACTCTGTGCGGCTTATTTTTAGTTTTCTAAGTTTTGGTAATCCCCAAATATCAAAAAAACGCGGTCCTATCCAACAAAGATACGGGGTACTTTTAAAAATACCCAGCATTGTTGACAGACAAGCCTTTTCAGGCTTCATAAATATAACTTTCATTGGATATTTAATAAGTGCAAAAATCAGCTTTGGATAATGATTTGTTATGCCCGTAAAGGTTATACCGGGATGAACTATCGACAGTCCGTCATATTCTTCCCTTTTAAAAAGCTCGTAAAGCGAAAACACAAGATATCTTTTAGCATTGCCGTATACAAGACTTGATTTTTTACGCGTACGAAAATCAATATCCTCTGCGTCGGTTTTGCTGTATCTATGCGCAATACTGCCGGTAACCACAAAATTACCGCCTTTTTGGCGCAATATGGGAAGCAATTTTTTGATTATATAATAAGGAGAAATAAAATTGACCGTAAAAATATTGTTGAAGTTAACATCTGTTATATATCGCGGCACATGATAAACACCGGCGTTATGTATGAATATGTCGATATCAAGTTTTACAAGTTCATCAGTTGCCAATTTCACCGAGGAAAAATCACTAAGGTCAGCACACACGAAAAATATCTTCGCTTTACTAAACTCACTTTTAAGTGTTTCGATTTGTTTTTTAGTTTTATCACGACTACGGTTAACACAAACAAGTGTAGCGTTTAAGGACAGCAAATATCTGCACAGTTGCTCACCTATTCCGCCTGTTGTTCCCGTAACCGCAACAACTTTGCCTTCAAGACTTTCGGTATTTTTCAAAAGAAATTTATTCATAAAACACCGCCAATAACATTATGTAAAAAGGTTTGACCAAATAGTCAAACCTTTTATATTAAAGAAGCTTTGCCCTGATTTCTTCTCCAGATAGCGCGCAAAGATATGAAGGAGCAATATCAAAGACAGTTTTACAGCCGAAATTCTCTTCTTTCGACAGCCTATAAACTGCTCTCACATAAGCAGTAATAACACTGGCGGTAAACTCGGGGTTAGAATCCAGCTTTAAAGAATATTCAATAATATGAGAATTTTCATTATTAAGACCTGTTTTACCGCTTCTGATTACAAAGCCACCGTGTGGAATACCGCTATGGTTTTTCTTCAGTTCTTCCTCACTTATAAAATGAACAACCGTGTCATAATCGGCAAAATAATTAGGCATAGTTTTAATTTCATTCTCAATTTTCTCAAGGTCAGCGCCATCTTTTGCTACAACAAAGCATTCTCTTAAATGCTTATCTCTGGTAGAAAGTTTGGGGTTATCACCGTTTCTGACAGAACGCAGTGCTTCTTCCTTAGGAATAGTGTACTGTCTTGCATCAATAACACCGTCTATTCTTCTTATAGCGTCGCTGTGTCCTTGGCTAACGCCCTTGCCCCAGAAGGTATAATCATTACCGTCAGGCAAAACAGAAAGAGCATAAAGACGATTAAGTGAAAACATACCAGGGTCCCAACCTGCAGAAATAAGAGCAGTATTGCCTGCCTTTTTTGCGGCAGTATCAATATTTTCAAAATGCTCGGGTATTTTAGCGTGGGTATCAAAGCTGTCCACAACATTAAAATACTGAGAAAGATACGGTGTCTGCTCAGGAAGGTCGGTTGCACTACCACCGCACAGCACCATAACATCTATCTTATCACTCCAATTTAATACATCTTTAGCGCTTACAACAGGAACATTGTCGGTTTTAAGCTTTAGGGTTAAGGGGTCACGACGGGTAAAAACAGCAACGAGCTGCATATCATCATTTTTTGTTATTGCGGCTTCTATACCACGGCCAAGATTTCCGTAACCGTAAATACCAACACGAATCATTTTAAAGACTCCTCTATATTTTAAATACTTGATAATTATAATACAGTAAAAA
>JAZNQX010000070.1:0-36261 GCA_045590395.1 Acutalibacteraceae bacterium | reverse complement strand
CAACACAGTCACCGATAGTTTCAAGATATGCGCGAAGCTCAGAGGGCTCTTTTTTGTCTTCAATCTCACGGTTAACAATAAACTCGGTGCAGTAGGTAAAGGTGATTTCACCCTCAAACTCTGCGGCGGCGTTTCTGCCTGTTTCTTCTTCGGTATCATCAGAGGAAGCGGCAGAGTTTACGGCAGGGATAATCTTGCCGTCTTTAAGTACCGAAAGCATACCCTCAAGTATTACAACAAAGCCTTTACCACCTGCATCAACAACCCCTGCCTTTTTAAGCACGGGGAGGATTTCGGGGGTCTGGTCAAGAGAAATTTTTGCGCCCTCAAGAGCGGCTTCAAACACGCCTAAAGCGTCTTTGCCTGCATTAAAAGCTTCTGTAGCATATTCACTTGCAACTCTTGCAACGGTAAGAATAGTGCCTTCGGTTGGCTTCATAACTGCTTTGTATGCGGCTTCTACACCGAAAACAAAAGCATTTTTAAGATTCTCAGCTTCAACATTCTCAAAGCCTTTAAAGCCGTTTGCAAAACCGCGGAAGAGAAGGGAGGTAATAACACCTGAGTTTCCTCTTGCACCGCGAAGTAAAGCGGAAGCGGTAACAGCAGATACCTTTTCAGCGCTCTCTCCCTCAATGCGAGAAAGCTCTCTTGCGGCATTTGAAAGGGTCATAGACATATTTGTACCGGTATCACCGTCAGGAACGGGGAAAACGTTAAGCTCGTCTACCTGCTTTTGCTGATTAGAAATGTTGTTGGCGGCAGAGATAATAGCATCTCTTAGAATATTTCCGTTAAACACTGTATACACCTCAATTATTCTTTTATACCGTCAACCTTGACAGTTACTTTCTTAACATCGATACCGGTGGTATCTTTAACCACATATTTAACCTTGTGAACAATGCTTTTTGCAATAGCATTTATGTTCATACCGTAGGTAACAACGATATGAAGTTCAACATTTACAGAGTCTGCATTTCCCGTTACGGTAATGCCTTTATCAATATTTTCTTTCTTGCTGAGAAGCCCAAAAATGTGCTGTTTTGCACTACCCGGCTTCATACCGGCAACACCGAAACAGGAAGTAACGGCGTGACCGATAAGCTTTGAAAGATAATTCTTTGAAATGGTTACGGTCCCGGTCATAGTTTCATAAGAAATCATAAGTAATAAACCTCCTTGAAAGGAAAATTAGTTTTGAGTGAACTTAAATAAATCGTCAGCCGAAGCGTCATTTACATCCCCTAAGTTTTCACTGTAGAAAATCATACCCGAGCGATAACACAAAGGTATAAAGGGCATTTGTGAGCCTACTGCAGTAATAACGTCGGAAACTGATGCTTGGCCTGACTTATATTTGTTCATAATATCGGTAAGACCTGCATCGGTGTTACTTGCTGTCATACCGTAGGCACAGTTGCCTCCGGGTGTAATAAGAGGGCTGATGTCAAAATTATTGTTGATTTTAACCTCAGCAAGATATAACTGAAAGCTTCCGCTTTTAAGGGCAGAAATATATGCCGAGTAGCTAAGAGCTTTAACCGATATTTTTATACCTGCCTCAGAAAGCTGAGATTTAATAAGATTTGCCGCAAGGGTATGCGACGGGTTATCCTTGTTGATAAGCAGAGAAAAAGAAAGGGAATTGCCGTTTGCGTTCTTTCTTACTCCGACATTATCTAATATATTATAACCTATTTGTTCCAAATTCTCAATAGCTATTTTGTTATTTGACGAAGTTTCTATGGTCTGATAGCCTAAAGTTTCTTTAAAAAATGGTGAAAAAGGGCCGTTCGCGGCAACTGCATTACCGTAATAAGCGGTGCTCACTATTTTTTCGCGGTTTATTGCGGCAGATATTCCGTAGCGAACCTTAATGTTGTTTAGGGTAGGATTACTAAGGTTAACACCCAGATAAACAAGTCGGTTCTGGTTAATGCTGAATTTTTTGCCGTCCATACGGAAAATATCGCTGTCACCTGCACTGGCATAATAAAGGTCTGTAGCGCCAACCTCAACATAGTGGGCAACCGACTCGCTGTCAGGCGCATCAACCAATGAAATACTTGCCCATTTAGGTGCAGCTCCGTAATAATTGGCGTTTTTTTGAATAGCGGTTTTTGTATCATTTAAGACATACCGTCCTGCGCCTATGGGGGGAAGTAGAACAGAGTCTTCGTTTCTTATGTTATCACTGCCTGATTTAATAATAGGAAAGTTTAAAAGGTTAACAAAAAACGGATCGTTTGAAGAAAGGGTGAAAATCACCTTACTGCCCTCGGCACTTACCGAAGAAACGTGTGAAAGACTTGACGAATAGACAGCATTAGCCTTTGCAAGATTAAAGGAATAAATAACATCCTCACTCTTTACAGGGGAGTTATCTGAAAAGACGGCGTTTTTAAGGGTTACAGTCCATACATTTCCGCTTTGAACTGCACCTTCGGCAAGCTTATAAACAGGGGAGAAGCCGTTGTCAAGTACAACTAATGAATCATAAAGAAGCTGACAAAGCTCCATATTAACCTTTGTTTTAAGCGTGTATGGGTTAAAGGTATCGTTACTGCAGTAAAGCAAGGTAAAAGTGGCACTGTCTGTGCCGTTCTCACCGCTACTGCCCTGAGGATTTTTATTACCACCTTTACAACCGGTAATAAAGAAAAGCGTCAAAGCAAGAAGCACTGCAATTATCTTTTTTGCTTTCAAAGAAATTCTCCTTTAAAGAATATTTATAAGTTCGGTGGCTATTGTCAGCCCCGTTTTGTTGTCGATTTCAAAAATACAGCCGCACAGCATACACTGCCCGTCGGCAAGAGTAAATTTTTCACTGGTATTTTTGTCTTTAAGCCTTGAAATAATAGTAGAGCTTTTTACACCAAGCACCGACTGAACAGGCCCAGTCATACCTATATCTGTAATATAGCCCGTACCACAAGGTAAAATCTGCGCGTCATTTGTCTGAACGTGGGTGTGTGTTCCAAAAAAGGCAGACACCTTGCCGTCAAGGTATATTCCAAGGGCACGTTTTTCACTGGTGGCTTCGGCGTGAAAATCCACAAGAATAATTTTTGCACCCTGCTCTTTAGCCCGTTCTATTAAAGCATCGGCTCTTTCAAAGGGGGAAGAGGCATTAAGATTTTCAAGATAAATATTTCCTGCAAGATTTATAACCGCAACGCTTAAACAGCCGCAGTCTACAATGCAAAAACCTTTACCTGCAAGGTCACTCTGCAAATTATCGGGGCGCAGAAGAAAACTGTTTTCCTCCATTAAATCAAACACTTCTTTTCTGCGAAGCGAATGGTTGCCGCCCGTTATAACATCGGCGCCACAGGAAAAAAGCATTTCTGCACTGGGTGGTGTGATGCCGTTGCCGTCGGCAGAATTTTCTCCGTTAATTACGGTAAAGTCAATTTTTTTCTCTTTTTTTAAGGCAGGAAGAATTTTCCTTACTGTATCACAGCCTATACTGCCGCATACATCGCCTATTGCAAGTATTCTCATAAATTATATTACTTTCTATATAGATTATTGCATACACTACTATTTTATATCTTTTTACTGAAAAAGTCAAATCCGGAGTATTGATAGTGAAATGGCTATATGGATACTGAATAACAAAAAACAAGAACCGCATAACATTGGACTGTCCCAATTTGTGCGGTTCTTGTTATTTAATGCTTTAAAAATATTAAACTTCGCCTTCGTGCTTTTGTCTATGTTTCTTTTCGGGGGTCAGTGCCTTTTCGCCTGCAAGATACATAGCAACCAGACCAAGCAACACCATAAGAACAGACAGATAAATGATATAAGGAATTATGTTTTTGTAGATAAAGGCACAAATAGCGGTAGCTACATCACCGCCGATAATAAGGGCGGCTACATAACCAAAGAAGGTAAGGCCTCCGGCAAACAATGAAATCATTATACCGTAACCAAAAATAGTCTTAAGCACATTAGATAGCTTTTTGCAAAATTCTTTCATAGCATTTCCTCCCTTATAATCCGAAGATAGGCAACCAGCCCATCAGTACGACAACCTGTAAAATGAATTGGGCGGCCACCCACCATAAATTGTTTTTAAAGGTTTTGCTGAAATCGGACTGAGCAATAGTCATACCTGCGTACATACCCAGACCAAGAGGCGGAGTAATGCCGCACATAACACCGCAAATACAGGGGAGCATTGCAGCCGCTAATAAGGGATTAACACCTACGTTTGAAAGCAAGGTGATAAAAACAGGTCCGAATATAACCACCTGTGAAGAGCCCGGTACAACCATACCCATTACACAGGTAATGGCACAGATAGCCAGTACCATACCAAATTTACCAAAATTCCAGGTAGCCATTAACTCACCCAGCTTTTCGGCAACGCCAAGGTCACTAAACATTGCACCAATCATATAACCGAATACACATACGCCGATAGCAGGGGAAATTGACTTAACACCGTTTGCAAACATTTTTGCAATCTTATTCGGAGTAATGGTGGATTTATCCTTTACAATAAGACAGGCATAAATAGAAGAGATACCTGCGACGAATAACAGTACAGACTTAGATAAGTACTTGGCGCCCTCTGTACCAAGACGTACTGTGAAGAAACTGCCGGAAAAAGCTGCATCCAAAATGAAAGGCAACAGAATAATAACAGGCAATAGCAAAGCCTGCCAACCGGCCTTGAAGGTTTCTTTAAGACTGGGAAGTTCTTCCTTACTAATGGGTTTTACCTTATAGTATCTGCAGAAAGCCCATACCATAATTAAGCGCTGTGCAATAAACCAAAAGGAAATACCCCATAGCACAATCCAGAACTGGCCTTGTGTAACATCGGCAATTCCGGCTCCTGCAGCAAAGGTTGTAAAGGCAGCCATTGCCGCTACTATATTAGATGAAGGCGGAATCATATTGCCTAAATAACTGGCATTTGATTCAATATTGGCGGCCAACTCAGCTGGGAAGCCGGAACGCTTCATAGCAGGAATAGTCAAGGTACCGGTAGCCATTACATTACCGGGGCCTGAGCCTGATAGTGCACCCATAAAAGCACTGGCAACAATAGCAGTATATCCTGCGCCGCCTCTTATTCGTCCAATCAAGGACAGGATGACAGCAATACAGCTATCAACAATTTTTGTTTTAGTAAGAAGAATAGACATAGCAACAAATGCAACCATTGAATAAAGCAGAGAGGTTGATAAGCCCTCATTTATGTAGGTTGAAACGTTGTTCCATGTACCTGTAACAGCCAAAAGCACGATAAATGCCAAAAGAACAGCCTCGTAAACGGGACGCTTAAAGGCTAAGAACCATATACAGATGACTGCCAGCATAATACCTAAGTACAGTAAAGATTCCATAGCGAAAACTCCTTATGATGAATTTTAGGTTATAAGAATTATTCCTAACAAGGAATATTATAGTCGTCTTATTCCATTTTGTCAATAGAAATTATAATTTTTAGTAATAATATGTTGATTTTTATGATGTGAAGATGTATCATAAAAATAAAGATATATGTATTTCGTGACAAGAAGGTGATTGAGAATGAATACAAAACAAATACAATACGTTTTGGCGCTATCAGAAACACTAAGCTTTTCTCAGGTGGCAGAACAACTTGGCATTACTCAGCCTGCACTTAGTAAGCAGATACAGCACATTGAAAATGAACTGGGTGTTAAACTGTTTGACCGCAATCATTCACCCTTAACCTTGACACCTGCAGGAGAGTATTTTGTTCGCAATGCAAAAGAACTGGTATATAAAGAGGAACAACTGCGCAAAGCACTGGGTCAATTCAGTTCCGGAGAAAACGGACGCCTTGTTATTGGTGTAACTCCCTTTCGCAGTCTGTATCTTATGCCTGAACTGGTAAAGCAGATGCGTAGCCGTTATCCCGGTGTTCAAGTATCATTGCAAGAGGTTACCAGCACCCAACTGCGTAAAGAAGCAGCCGAGGGAAAGTATGATTTTGCTGTTGTTAATCTGCCGGTGGACACATCCTTGTTTGATGTAACACCATTAGAGCCTGATACATTGGTGTTGGCGGTTCACAATACTATGGTGGGTGATTTACCTGTTGCTAATGATGGAAAATACGTGACGGTAGATTTCAAAGAATTTGAAAATTTGCCTTTTGTAGTGCTTAGTTCCGGTCAGGAACTTCGTCAGCTGTTTGACGGTTTGTGCACCACCTTTAATGCATATCCTACAATCGCCGCCGAAGTAAACGGAGTTGCAACTGCCTGGGCTATGGCAAGAGCAGGGGTGGGAGTAGCGTTACTGCCTTTGCAGTTCGTACGTAGTCAGAATTTTGACGATAATCTGTCATTATATATTGTTAAGAGCAACCTTTATTCCCGCCAGCCTGTTATTGTTACCCGACGGGGACAGGTGCGCACCCCATATGCAGACTTTGCAATTGGTTTACTAACCGGCAAATAAATGAAATATAAAAATCTGCTGATGAAACAAATCACAGATGAACGAGGGTAGACAATGAAAAAGACATATGTAACTTCTATGCCAAATCATATTGGTGCTTTTTTGAAAGCAAGTAAATTTTTTTCCGAGTTGGGTATAAACATCACCCGTGTAAGCTATAATAAAGCGGTAGATTCACACACCTTGTTTATTGATGCAGAAGGCACAGAACAGCAATTAAAGAAAGCCGATACCGAGCTTGAAAAAATAGGATATTTACAGAGTAATACAAATAAAAAGAGTATTGTGTTAATAGAGTTTTGCCTTCCCGATGTTCCCGGAAGTGTGACTAATGTATTAGAGCTTATAAATGAATTTAATTTTAATATATCCTACATCAGCTCTCAAGAAAACGGAACGGATTATCAGTATTTCAAAATGGGTTTATATGTTGATGATTCGGATAAAATTGCAAAGTTTCTAAAGGAAGCGGAAAAACTTTGCAAGGTACGGGTTATTAACTATAACAGTTCGGAAAAGGTGTACGATAACAGCATTTTCTATAACACCTATGTTATGGGGCTGTCTCAGACAATGGGGCTTCCGGAAGAAGTGAGCCGTGAATTGCTGGTACATGTAAACCTCGCTATGCAGACGCTTGACGAACAAGGGTTATCTCCTTACCGAACCTTTGACAGTATCAGCAAGTTTGCAGAGCTTCTTGGCGCGTCAAAGGGCAAAAACTTTAATCCGCGCATCAGCACTCATAAGATAACGGATAATACCGAAATAATACTTATTGAGCCACCTTGCGGAAGTAATACTTCAATCATAAAAAGTAATGATAAGGTGTTATTTGTTGATAGCGGATATGCTTGTTACAGTGACGAGATGATTGATATTTTCAAAAACCTTCTTCCCGAGTTTGAACTAATGGAGAAAACAATTTTGATAACCCACGCCGATGTTGACCATTGCGGTTTGCTTCCTCTGTTTGATAAAGTGATTTCAAGCGCAAAGACGGCAAAATGTCTTGCAAATGAATATGAAGGTAAGAATGGATACAGAGAGTTAAATCCTCTCAACAAGCCGTATATAAATATTTGCAAAATTTTAACCTCATATCAAGCTGTAAGTCCCGATAAAATAACAACACTATGGAGTGATGTTCAGAATTTGACCGAACCTCTTACACAAATCGGCTTCTTTGATTTTGAGGAATTGCATTTTGAGGTATATGAGGGTAAGGGCGGACATTTGCCGGGTGAGATTGTATTGATAGACTATTCAAAGCACATTGCTTTTACGGGCGACATCTATATCAATACTCACGGATTAACGGCAGAGCAAGCTGAATATAATCAATATGCACCAATACTTATGACTTCTGTTGATACAGACTCTAAATTATGTTTGGAAGAAAGAAAAGCGATTTTGCAAAGACTTGGTGTTGGGCAGTGGCAGATATTCGGCGCCCACGGCTTCAAGAAGGAGTATTCTGTTAATATGTAAACAGATATCAAACAAATGTTAGAGTATTAACGGTAAGAAAACCCGTTTTAATGAATGATGAATATTTAATAATGAAAAATGAATAGTACAAAATCAAAAATCCGCCGATTTTCATCAGCGGATTTTTTGATTTTGGTCGAGGTGACGGGATTCGAACCCACGACCTCTGCGTCCCGAACGCAGCGCTCTACCAAACTGAGCCACACCTCGAAATATGTCTTTGCTATTATAATATAACGACCTGTAAAAGTCAATAGTTTTGTGCTTTCAAATTGACAACACGCCTTTTTTGAGGTATTATAAATTCATCAAAAATAAGAGGTGTTTGCCTTATGAGAATGAGAAAAAAGAAGAACCTTGAAGAAAAGCTTTCTCTTTGTTCTAATCTGCTTATAAAATATACCGATGACAGAAACTATAAGAATGCGGCAGAAAAGCCAGAATATATTGATTTTAAAGAGCTTTTCGGTAACTCTAACCCTGTTCATCTTGAGGTGGGTTGCGGTAAAGGGCAGTTTGTTTGTGAAATTGCAAAGCAGAACCCTGATATCAACTATTTTGCAGTAGAAAAAAGCTCTAATGTAATAGTTACCGCCTGCGAAAAATGTAAAGAGCTTCCTAATGTCCGTTTTTTAAAATGCGGCGCCGAATATCTGCCTAAATATATTAAGGAAAACAGCATTGACAGAATATATCTTAACTTTTCCTGTCCCTTTCCTAAAAAAGCTTACGCTTCACATAGACTTACAGCGCCTCATTTCCTTGCAATTTACGATAAAATTCTGACCGACGGCGCCGAGATTCACCAGAAGACCGATAACCGAGGCTTTTTTGAATATTCGCTTGAAACCTTAAGCGACTATGGTTATACACTGCAGAATATTTCCCTTGATTTACACAGCAGTGATTTTGAAGGCAATATTGTAACGGAATATGAGGAAAGGTTTTCTTCCCTCGGCTTTCCTATATACAGACTTGAGGCGTATCTGAAAAAATGAAGGTAGTAATTGTATCCTTAAATTCTCAGTATATCCATTCTTCTTTATCCCCTTGGTATCTGCTTAGCAGTGTAAAGAAAAACTGTCCTGAAGATATAAAGATAAAGGTTCTTGAGGGAACGGTAAATGAGGAAATAAGCGCCGTTTTAAAGCGCATTAAAGCCGAAAGGGCAGATGTGGTTGCTTTTTCCTGCTATATCTGGAATATCACCTTGGTTTTACAGCTCACAAAGAAACTAAAGGATTCACTCTTAGTTCTTGGCGGGCCAGAGGTTTCCTATTGCGCGTATAAAATTCTAAGCGATAATAAAGAAATAGATTTTGTTGTTTCGGGCGAGGGTGAACAGCCCTTTGCTCACCTTTTAAATGCCCTGTACAGTAAAGGCGATTTAAGTGAAATTAAAGGACTTTGCTTCAGAGAAAATAAAGGTCTTAAAATAAGCGAACCTAATGTAACAGACACTGTGCCATATAATCCGTATACTAAGGAATATTTTGAAAATCTTGGCGGCAGAATCGCCTATATAGAAACAAGCCGTGGCTGTCCTTTTTCCTGCGCTTTTTGCCTTTCGGGGCGCTGTGGCGGTGTACGGTTTTTTCCTCTTGAACGCGCTTTTGAGGATATAATTAATATTTCAAATTCGGGCAGTAAAATAATTAAATTTGTTGACCGTACCTTTAATGCAAACGGTAAACGGGCAAGAGCGATTTGGAGCTTTATAATAGAAAACTACGGGGGCAAAATTCCAAAGGACGTCTGCTTTCATTTTGAAATAGGCGGAGATTTGCTTAAAACTGATGATTTCGAAGTTTTAAAAACCGCGCCTAAAGGGCTTATACAGTTTGAAATAGGTATGCAAAGCTTTAATGCCAAAACCCTTGCGGCAATTAATCGCAAAACCAATACTAAAAGGCTTAAAGAAAATATTAAAGCATTAATAAACCTTGGCAATATACATATTCATATCGACCTTATTGCAGGGCTTCCTTTTGAAGATTTTAAGTCTTTTAGAGATAGCTTTAATACCGCCTTTTACCTTAATGCCGATATGCTGCAGCTTGGCTTTTTAAAACTTCTTCACGGCGCAGATATGCGAGAGAGACCCGAAAATTATCCTTGCGAGTATCAGGAAGGTGCGCCCTATGAGGTTAAAAGCACTCCGTGGCTGAGTAGCAGTAATCTTACAATGCTTCATAGTCTTGAAAACGCGCTGGAGCGCTTTATAAACAGCGGTAGATTTAAGGGTACTGCCCATTATATTTTTAATGTGCAGAAAAGAAACCCATTTGATACTTTATCTGAACTCGGTATGTTTACGGGTATGGATAGCTGTTCTTTAAATGAGTATACAAACCGCCTTTATGCCTTCTTTGAAAAGGGAAGCGACAGCACAAAACTTCGGGATTTACTGCTTTGCGATTATGCTGTAAATATCAAGTCAAATTCATTGCCGTCCTGCCTTATGAGAGAGGATAAAAGACTTCGAAAATTCCGTCAGTATTTAGAGGGTAATGAGCAGACAAAGCGTGAAAAAGGCGTTATGCGAAAAACCTTTTTGCTGTATAGTGAAAACTGCGGCGCCTATGTTGATTACGATAAAAAGACAGACGGTAAATATGTAATAAGAAAAGTCAAATTTGATATAAGTTAAAAAAGAATGATTTGAGGAGTATATTATGGGTTTTTTACAAAACATAAAAGCAACCATTACTATGCAAAAAATACGGGTAGGGGGTAAAGGAAAATTATCAGAAAGTCAAATTGTTAATTTGTTGGTAAATTTATCCGATGCTTACCATAATTTGCCGGAAGAACAATTCGAAAAAGTTTATAAACTCTATAAAGAATATAACAATAACAAACAACAAAAAACAATGGATGTTGTGAGTTATTTTTATAGTGCAAGAAAAATAATCAAATCATTTAACGAGATAGCACCGTACCAAATGTATAGCGGTGCTGATAGAACTGAAACCCAAGGATTATTGGATGAAATAGAAGAATACGCTGTCAAGATAAAAGCAAGTGGTTTGGCTTACGTGGTGTGCACAACTATAGGTGATGTATTTCGTGTTCTTGTCGGTGAAAATGCTTACATGAGTTCGATTTTTGATATGTCTATTTCTTTGAAATATTATTTGGATAAAAAATCTAATACTGATGAAATATACGGAAAAATAGGTGAAGCATATTTGTATGAAATTGCACATCAAACTTCAACACCGGAAAGTTATGTTCCTGAATTAATCAATGATATTAATGCTTTTGCAAATGCTTGTGTTTTTGAAATTTTAAAAAGCAATAACGAAAATATAGATGATTTAACAGCATGCGCGGATGTAGCTGCCTCGGGGTTTATTAGTCAATATAAAAAGCAAGGAGTAATTGATGAAAAGAAAGAAGAAATGTATACTGAAATCTTTAGAACAAGCTTTGCTAAATTAATAGAAAGCTTGGAAAAAGACGAGTAATCATTAATGTGAATAAACAAAATGAAACAACCTCTGAGCAATAGTCTCAGAGGTTGTTACTATATCGCATCAAATTCAACTGGCGTTTATAAAATAGTAAATGATTAGATTTTAAGTTATTCTATTTTCCCTGTGAACAATGCTTGAATTAAAGATATTATGTAACCGATAATTAATGCAATCATACTGTCAAATACTGATATAGCTAAAAATGCAACAACGCACATAATAATTACCCATAAGATTAGAGGTAATACAAGGCTTTTACGATAGAAAATGTTTTGTATGCACCCGATTATTTGAGCCCATCCAAACACTCCTACCAACCAAGAAATAATTATAATAATAAAAAATTTAATCAATTTGAATTACCTTCCTTAAAGATAAAGATTCTATTAATAAGATTTGATGATATAAATAAGTATAACAAAGAAATAAGATATGTCAACATTTTATTGGTGATAAAAAACCACTGCAGAGCAGGAAGCTGAGGCAGGAGATATTCCGTATTCACAGTATATAAAGGAAAAGGAAGCTGCCGCTAAAAAAGAAAACACCGCTGAGAGCGGTGAGGTGGATATTAATAATTTACCAACTATAGTTTTATCAGAAAAAAGTGAATTGGCGGAAAGAATTAAATCTTCTTCTGAATCAAAATATAAAGTTATAAGAGACTTTATTTTTGAAAAATTTGGCAACAAAAAATTAAGACTTAGTGACGGCCTAAATGCGATTATAGATAAAAGAGATGCAAAGCATATAGCATATCAAGCTAACAAGAAAAGAACGGCCGAAATTGCACAATTAGAAGAAATAATAAAAAACGCTGTGAAACTTGCAGAGGATACTAATGTTATTCATAATAAATTTGATTATTTTGCATATTATGGCATAAATGTCGAATTCGAAGGAAAAAGGTTTGCCCTATTTTTAAATGTTGGCAGGTCGAAATACGATGGCGGTTATCATATTTATGACATAACAGATTGGAGCAAAAAAAGAGACACCGCCAACCGAATTAACGGTTTGGAGCGCCCCAAACCAAACGAGGGATACGCTCTAAAAAACGATGTCTCTACTGACATTATAGACCAAAATAAGTCTACTGTCAATAGTAAGTCTATGCAGGAAAGTGAAAATAATACCTCTAAAGCTAAAGAAATTTCGGAAGCGGATAGGAAAAAGCAGGGCGAACGGCAAGAAAAGGTTAAGAGTCTTTGTGATTTATTTGGTTTATCGCTTGAATGGGATGAAGGAATAAAAAGAGGAAAATACAACCCTGACACAAGAACGGTATTTATTAATCCGAACCTTACTCTTACCGAAATGTATATTGAGGTGTTAAAGCACGAATTCACCCACGACCTTGAGAACAGAAGGCTGTATAAGAAGTTTAAAGAGTATCTGTTTAATAGCAGTGAGAATTTTATAAAGTTCTGTGAAGAAGAAATAAACGAGCTTAAGAAGAAGGGTATTATTGGGGAAGCGGCTACCGGCAAGGATGCAGTGCTTATATACAGAGGTCATATATATGAAGTATATAAGAACTCTGAGGAAATGAATGATGAAGAGCGTGCTGAATTCGACGGTGAAGCGGCTGAAAGGGAGATGATATGTAATTTTGTTTCTAAAAGACTTTTAAGCCGAGAGAGTGAAACTGAATGTATTGAAGCATTAAAAGAGCTTGCAGAGAAGCAGAGAACGGTATTTGACAGATTTATGGACCTTATAAGGAATTTTATTTACCATATAAAACAAACCTTTAATAAGGCTACAGAAGCTGACGAACTTGAATATCTCGAACGCCGCTTAAAACAGGTTTATGATTCCAAAATAGGCAAAAATAAAACCGCCCAGGGCGGAGGTAATAAATTCTCGTTGCAAAAATATACGGAACATGAAATAGATAACTGGAAAAACAGCAAAAGAATTGTGATTTATGAAAATGATACTCAATTTAAGGAGTTTATATACAATGCATTGAGTATAAAAAACACAAATAAAAAGTTGTATTTTGGTAAGGTATCAGTAGAACTTGGAAATTTTATCAAATATCATACAGGTATAGATGTTGCCAATTATAATTGTTCTTTATCAGCTAACGAAATAAGGAAAATTACTAAGGACCACGGAGATGAAGACACGGAAATTAAGCGTGGACAACGAGCAGTAATGCCTAACGATTTCTTGTACATTCCAACCGTTATTGAGTCGCCTGATACAATAAAACTTTCCGATAAACTATATAATGGTAAAGCGGCTATAAACTTTGTCAAAGATGGAATGACAGTAACAGCTGTAGTATCTGACAAACATTTAGATTTATTTGTGCAAACAGCATACATAAATAAAAAAGGAAACCTTGCCACGCCGACAGCTGAACAAGCCGCTGACAATACGCCCGAAGCGAGTCATGGTACAGTTTCCGATAACAGAGTAACACAAAAAGATACTTCTGTCAATAGTAATTCTATGCAGGAAAACGAAAAACATTCCATAGACCTTGAGGAAAATGTTTCTGAAAGGGAAGAAACTGAGAAAGTTCCTGAAGAAAATAGCAGTTCTGATAATGAAGGCATCGTTATACCTGAAGAGGCTACAAAAGTCACTAATAAGTATTTTAAGGGTGAAATAACCAAGGAAGAATATGATGCCGAAATAGAGAACATAAGAAAGAAAGCTGTAGGGGAATATGGTGCTTTTGAAACAGGTGAGCTTGCCGAAAACAAAAAACAGATACCAAAGAAGGTTACTGACGATGAATATGTAAGGCGAATGGTAAGGACCATTATTGAAAGTGGTATATTACCTGAAGATATTGAAACGGATGTTTTGGCAGAGGTTTTAAAAAATGCTTTATCTTACAAAAGAATATCTAACAAGAAGGCTCAAACCCAAGCAGATTTAGCGGTACAGGACGGTACGGCTGTAAAGCAATGGGAAGCGGCCGTAAACGGTGACGGCAAGGTAGGTAAAAAGCATATAGCTATTGGTGAAACCTTACTTAGAATGGCGGCCGAGCAGAATGACGCCAGAGCTGTTATGAAGTTGGTATGCGAAATAAGTGAAATGGCTACACGTGCCGGACAGACGGTAAATATTTACTTAAGAAAACAGAATTTAAAATAGAAAATCTCTGAGAAACTCAGAGGTTGTTTTTATAAAATTAAAGACTTTCTGCAAGTTAATTCTCGGCTGCATAAATCTCCGACAACTGTTAACAAAAAGTCTGACAAGGTAAACTATAATTTATCGAGCATAGGAATACAACCTTCCGAGCGGGACAAAGTCATTAGCCTTGTGAAAGATAGTGTACTATAATTAACCGCTAATGTCAAGAAAAACAGAATCATCTTTTACTATGGTGAGCGAGGCTCCCAACGTAGGAAGAATGATTCTGCCGAGGGTCAATATAACATAATTAACCGCTAATGTCATGAAAAAAGAAGCTGACCTGTACCTACCTCACACCGAAAACGGTGCTTCAGATATAAAGTGGTCAACCTCTAATAATAGTATACCCCATTAGTGCAAAAATATCAACATAAAAATAATGCTTTGTAAGGCTTAAAAACAAAAAAGTTGGAAACGTCCAAGTGAACTCAAACATTAAGAAAGGTTCGGGGCAGAATTCCAACTCTATTGTCAGTGTACCACAAAATAAAAACTCTGTCAATAGTAATTGGTTGACAAAAAACAAAGACCGGCGTCACGGGCAATACCATACTTGAAAAAATCAAGCATCGACAAGCCTGATACCAGTCTTTGCGTTAAACACCGCCCGTAAATGGCGGTCAAACTGTATTAGATACAGCCGCCGCATCAGGCAGTATTTTTTATAAAACTCCCAAGCTGACCTGCTTACGACAGGGGCCGAGGAGCTTAAAACGGACATTCGGCAAGTCTTACATACTGTTGTAAACGATACGTAAAGTACCACCAATGTCTAATAGAAGTAGGTCCCGCGTATGTGAACTATTTGAATAAAATTCAAATGTTCTACAACAGAAAACCTACCTTGATAATTAAGCTACCATAAACAGTTAATATTGTCAATGGCAATTTGGCTGTTTGGAAATGCAGAAAAAAGAAGGCAACCCGAAGGAAGTGCCACCGGGAAGAAACATCCCAACACTTCAAACGGATTGCCTAAAATGAGGAACTGAACTTCTCGATGACCATAAAAGCCCAAGAGGCGTACGTCCAAAACGGCTATCAGCTCCACAAGGGTATTATATTTTAAAAAATATGCAAAGTCAAGATATAAAAAAAGAATCCAAGACTGACTGAATGTTAATAGGCTACAATTAACGTTACACAGTTTCTATCCAGATTCGATAATGTCGACATCATCACGTGCTCAATACTCTCAGTTTAAAACTGCGTATCGAGGAAATTACGCCTCAAATGTCGACAAGTTGAGTGTAGCACAGCTTTTTGATTTTGTCAAGACTATGATAAGGAGTTTACATATAGTTCTGTTAATCCTGATTTTTTAAATGAAAAGGGCACACAAATGGTTTTTGACGAAAAAAAGACACTGCTGAAAGGGCGGGCGGAGTTGAAAATAACTCAGGCTTGTCGCCAACAGACAATGTCTCTATAAAGTGTATCATAATTCTTTTTAAAAAGCAATATTTTTTAAAGTGTTTGTTCTGAATAAGGTAAAAGAGCCATCGCAGGGCATTTCTCCGGTCCAATACCAGAGCAATATCAACGATAACTCTTCTGCTGATATTATAAGCTGAACGAAGTCTGTTGTCAATACATAAACAGAAAATAGTATACCGCATTACTAATATAAAAAAGAAGCTGACCTCATGGGGACCCCACCGAATGAAAATCATTCGACGAAAATCCCTAAGTCAGCTTCCGTATGCAGTATATCATAAATATTTTAAAAAATCAAGACACCGCCAACCGAATTAACGGTTTAGCGCGGCCCGTAGGTTACGCGCTTACAAACGGTGTCTTGAATATAGAAAGACAAATCACTAAGAAGTTCCGGCAGCCTTGTGCCTTCACTATCAAATGAATTGCTTTCCTTAGTTAAATTATATATAAAAATAGGTCTTATGTCAATTTATAAAAATATCGGAAGCACGCCTGCTGGAATTTCAGAGAATTCTATAACAGGCTATCCTACCTCCGATAATGACGGACTTGTCTCGTGCGCAGTATACTCAAATAATTGAAACCAACCGCGGAAAATACGCCTACAAGTCCAACAAGTTGAGCGTAGCACAGCTTTTTGATATTGTCAATTACATTTTCTTTATCTTCACAAGGAAAAAGCCTTCATATTCTTCATTTGGGCAGACACAGACAGCGTTTTCAAGTGAACAGGGGAGAAGGGGTAGGTCTTTTATCAGTTCTTCATTCGGTGCAATAGTAGAGCAGTTATGCTTTTTGAGTAATTTTTCTACAATCCTCTCGTTTTCTTCCGGAAGTATCGAGCAGGTAGAGTATACCATTTCGCCGCCCGATTTCAGTATCGAAAGGGCTTTATCTAAAAGGGCGGTTTGCGCCGAAATACATTTGTTTATAAGAGCACTCGTAAATCCCGAAAAGCTTTTAGGGTTATTAAGGTTTAAAGTTCCGCTGCCTGAGCAGGGAGCATCAAGTAAAATTTTATCAAAGGAAAAATAGCTTTCAAGCCGTCTTGCATCGGTAACCATAACATTTGCGCAGGTAACGCCCTGTCTATTTAGGTTATACTTAAGCCTTTCTGCGCGGTTTAAGTTCATTTCACAAGCGGTTATATTACATTTATTGTTGCAAAGCATAGCTATCTGGCTGGTCTTTCCGCCGGGGGCGGCGGTCATATCAAGTATGTCCTGCTTTTCTTTTGGAGAGAGAAGAAGCGGCGGCAGCTGTGAAGAAAGGCTTTGCAGGTAAATTTCACCTTCTTCAAAGCAGGGAAGTGTTCTTATCTTTTCTTCTCCTGATTCTATTATAAGGGCGGTATCCGAAAAATTGCTTATCTTAAAATTTATATTTTCACTTTTTAAAATGCTTAATACATTTTTTTTAGTTGTTTTTAAGGTGTTTATGCGAAGGGTGGTTTTACGCTTTTTAAGTGAACCCTCAAATATTTTTTCACTTATTTCTTTGCTGTAAACAGAGGTTATTTTTTCTTTAAAAAATTCCATTTTATCACTTCCAATCGCCTGACTATTATATTACAAAACACAAATTTAGTCAAATTTGAAAAAATATGTTAAAAAAATAACATTTTTTCAAAAAAGGGGTAGAAATATTTTAAAGAATATGCTATACTTTATGACATAGTATGGAGTATTCTGCGCACAGTCTGTTTTGCGCAGACTGCCAGCTGAATATTTTGCTAAGGAGGATATGGCAAATGCAAAAGAAAATAAGCAACTACCCCTTTAAGGGTACTCCGGAGCAGGAAAAGAAGCTTCTTGAAGTAATTGAAGCAAATAAGCACGACAAAAGCCGTCTTATTGCCGTAATGCAGGAAGCTCAGGATATCTACGGATATCTTCCTATGGAAGTTCAGGAGATGATTTCTGAGGGTATGGAAATACCTATGGAAAAAATCTTCGGCGTAGCAACCTTCTATGCTCAGTTCTCCCTTTCACCAAAGGGCAAGTACAACATCTCTGTATGTCTTGGTACCGCTTGTTACGTTAAGGGCGCCGGCGAGCTTATGGAAAAGCTTGAGGAGGCTCTTGGTATAGGTGCTGACGAGTGCACTGAGGACGGAAAGTTCTCTCTTACTGCCTGCCGTTGTATAGGCGCTTGCGGTCTTGCACCCGTTCTTACTGTTAATGAAGATGTTTACGGCAGACTTACCGGTGCAGATGTTCCCGGAATTCTGGCTAAGTATGCTGATTAATTATTAAAGGAAAACGGAATTTATGAAAATCAGTACTATTAAAGAAATACTGGATGCAGAAGTTCTCTGTTGCGAGGACCAGATAGGCCGTCATGTTTATTCTGCTTGCGGAAGTGATATGATGAGTGATGTTCTGGCCTATGTTAAGGACCAGGCTGTTCTTCTCACAGGTCTTGTTAACCCTCAGGTTATCAGAACTGCTGAGATGATGGATATGATTTGTATAGTATTTGTCCGTTCAAAGAAGCCCAGTGAAGAAATGCTGGAGCTTGCAAGAGAAAGCGGAATTGTGCTTATGTCTACTGAAAGACGTATGTTCAATGCCTGCGGTCTTCTTTATCAGAACGGGCTTATAGGAAAGAAGGCACCAAATGTCTGAGGAATTACTTTTCCGCTTTGAAGTAGACGGTGACGATTTTACTTCAGCGGGTCAGGCGTCGGTTCAGATAAAGAAAAACCTGCGTCAATTGGGTATTCCGTCAGAAATTATACGCCGTGTTTCAATTGCCATGTACGAGGGCGAGATTAATATGGTTATTCACGCCAAGGGCGGTGTTGCTATTGTTAAAGTAACCGAAAACTATATTGAAATCGTGCTTGAGGATAAGGGCCCCGGTATAAAGAATGTTGAACTTGCCATGCAGGAGGGTTTTTCAACCGCGCCTGATGGGATCCGTTCTTTAGGCTTTGGCGCAGGTATGGGTCTTCCTAATATGAAGCGATATACCGATTCTATGAAGATTGAAACGGTTGTAGGCGAGGGTACCACAATTACTATGCGGGTTAATCTTGTTTAAACGGCGCAACTTTACTTTTTGGAGATTTAAAATATGTACACCTATGAACATTCTGTGCAGTTGGACCCTAACAAATGTACCGGCTGTACTACCTGTTTAAGACGCTGTCCTACAGAGGCTATTCGTATTCACGACGGCCATGCGGTTATTAATCAGGAACGTTGTATTGATTGCGGCGAGTGTATCAGAGTGTGCCCACATAAAGCGAAAAAGGCAGTATGCTCTAAGCTTGAATCAATGGAACGTTTTAAATGGAAGATTGCTCTTCCTGCTCCTTCGCTCTACGGACAGTTTGAAAATTTAGATGATGTGAACTTCGTTCTGGACGGACTGAAAAAAATCGGTTTTGACGATGTTTTTGAGGTTTCCAAGGCTGCTGAGCTTGTTTCGGCGTATACCCGTGTTTACCTTAAAACAGACGGTATTAAAACCCCTGTTATCAGCTCCGCCTGTCCGGTTGTTGTTCGGTTAATAGGACTTCGTTTTCCGTCCCTTAACGACCATTTAATGAGAATGCTTCCTCCTATGGAGGTTGCGGCGCGTCTTGCACGTGTTCGCGCAAAAGAAAATCATCCCGAGCTTTCGGATGATGAAATCGGCGTGTGCTTTATCTCACCCTGTCCTGCAAAGGCAAGCTATGTTAAAAACGGCTTTGCCGATTATAAAAGCTTGGTGGATGAGGTTGTATCTATAAGCGATATTTATTTCTTGCTTATAAATGAAATGAAACAGGATGTTGAGCCTGAAGTACTCAGCGAGTCGGGTATGATAGGTATCGGTTGGGCTTCAAGCGGCGGTGAATCTACTGCTGTGTTTAATGAAGGCTATCTTGCCGCCGATGGTATTGAGAATGTTAACCGCGTTCTTGACCAGATTGAAAACGGCAATATACCGCCTCTTAAATTTATTGAGCTTAATGCCTGTACCGGCGGCTGTGTAGGCGGCGCCATGACTATGCAGAACCCCTTTATTGCAAAGGCAAGGCTGCACAGTCTTAAAAGATATCTGCCTGTTTCACAAAATTCTCTTACAAAAGAGGAAAAACAGTATATTCCGGAGTCATATTTCTTTAACGATTTGCCTGAATATAACCCTATCAGCAGACTCAGCGACAATATGGCTGAATCAATGCGAATGATGGCGGATATACAGAAACTGAGAGAAGCTTTGCCGGGTATTGATTGCGGCTCCTGTGGAGCGCCCACCTGCAGAGCTTTTGCCGAGGATGTTGTTAAAGGTCTGGCTGATGTTAAGGAATGTGTTATTTGTGAGAGTTTACGGAGGAAAGAGGAATGACGGTTTCGTCCCTTATCGGTCACGGTTTTTCTGCTGTGACCTTACCCGATGCAGATAGAGAAATCAACGGTGTTTATATCGGCGACCTTTTAAGCTGGGTTATGAGCAGTGCAGAGGCAGACAATGCCTGGATAACCATTATGTCTAACATAAATGTTATTGCCGTGGCAAGCTTAACCGATGTTTCCTGCGTAATTCTGGCTGAGGGTGTAACCCTTGAAGACAGTGTTATTAAAGAAGCCGAAAAAAAAGGCGTTAATATTCTCTCTATATCAAAAAGTGCTTACGAAACGGCAATAGCACTTTCGGGGATCCTTTAATGAGCCGTTATTATTACGATTTTCACGTTCATTCCTGTTTATCACCCTGTGCAGACGATGATAATACTCCGAATAATCTTGCCGGAATGGCAAGTCTTTGCAATATAAATATTATGGCGCTTACCGACCATAACAGTTGTAAAAACTGTCCTGCTTTTTTTGAAGCCGCCAAACGAAACGGTATAATAGCAATAGCGGGTATGGAGCTAACTACTGCCGAGGACATTCATCTTGTATGTTTGTTTGAGGAGTTAAGCTCTGCTATGGATTTTGATAAAATGCTTGATAAGTTCAGAACTCCCTTTAAAAACAGAGTTGATATTTTCGGGCATCAGATGATTATGGACGGTAATGACGAAGTAATAGGTATAGAAGAAAATTTTTTACCCGTTGCCACTTCTATCTGTCTTGAGGATGCTGTAAAGCTGGTTAAAGACTACGGCGGTATATGCTATCCCGCCCATATAGACAGACAGGCAAACGGCATTATATCGGTGCTGGGTACTCTGCCGGATAAGCCCCACTTTTCCTGTGTAGAGTTTAACGGCAATGCCGATATAGAGGATTATAAGAAAAAATATAATCTTGAAGGTAAAAAGATTCTTATTGGCTCTGATACTCATTATCTTACCGATATCCGTGAGGAAAATGATTTTTTAGATATTGATGATGAGCCGTACAGCAGTTCTCTTGTACGCAAAAAACTTTTCGAAATGCTGAGGTGAGAATATGAAAGAACTATCCCTTAATATTCTCGATGTAGCCGAGAATTCGGTGAAGGCAAAGGCAAGTCTTATTGAGATACTGCTTACCGAAGAAGAAAACCGTTTGACCATTGTTATAAGGGATGACGGTTGTGGTATGAAACGGGAAATATTAGAGGGAGTTACAAATCCCTTCTATACTACCCGCACTACCCGAAAGGTCGGTCTCGGTCTTCCGCTTTTAAAAATGGCGGCAGAGCAGACAGGCGGTAAAATGACGGTCAGTTCTGTCAGTATCGATGATGATAGTGAAAATCACGGCACCACTGTTACGGCAGAATTTTATAAAGACCATATTGATTTTACTCCTTTAGGTGATATTATTTCCACAATAGTGACACTTATTCAGGGGCATCCCGATTTTGATTTTCTCTTTGTTCACAAGACAGAGGAAAGGGAAGTGGTCCTTGATACAAGGGAGCTAAGAAGTGTTTTAGAGGGTGTACCTCTTAACAGTTATGATGTTATTAAATGGATTGATGCATACCTGCGAGAGCAGTATGACGGTCCGATAAATGAATAGGAAAGGAAGAAGCTTATGAAAACTTTAGCTGAACTTCAGGCAATCAGAGACAAAATGAAAAATAAGGTTGTTATGCGCGAAGGTGTAGATGATATCCGTGTAGTAGTCGGTATGGCTACCTGCGGTATTGCTGCCGGTGCGCGTCCCGTACTCAACGCTTTTGTTGAGGGCGTTAACGAGGCAGGCCTTAACGATAAGGTTGCTGTTTCCCAGACCGGTTGTATCGGTCTTTGCCAGTATGAACCCATTGTTGAGATTCATCAGAACGGCGAGAAGGTAACTTATGTTCATATGACCGCTGAAAAAGTTGCAACGGTTATTGAAAAGCATTTAAAGGGCGGTAAAATTGTTGCTGAATTTACTGCTCAGGAAGGATAAATTGGGGGTATAGTTTATGATTCGCGCACATGTACTAATTTGTGGCGGTACCGGTTGTACCTCTTCGGGAAGTCAGTCTATTCAGGACGCATTTGTAGAGCAGATTGCTAAAAACGGTCTTACTGACGAAATTAAAATCGTTCAGACAGGTTGTTTCGGTCTTTGCGCTCTCGGTCCTGTTGTTATTGTTCATCCCGACGGAACATTCTACAGCCGTGTAACCGCAGAAGATGTTGCTGAAATTGTTAGCGAGCATCTTCTTAAAGGTCGTATTGTTGAGCGTCTTGTTTACACAGACGGAACCGAGGAAGAAAAAGAAATTGCTAATCTTTCTCTTAACGATACTGCTTTCTACAAAACACAGAACCGTGTAGTTCTGCGTAACTGCGGTGTAATTGACCCTGAAAATATCGATGAATACATCGGTATGGACGGTTACGCTGCTCTCGGTAAAGTTCTTACCGAAATGACTCCTGAGGATGTTATTCAGGTTGTTACCGATTCAGGTCTTAGAGGCCGTGGCGGCGGTGGCTTCCCCACAGGTCGTAAGTGGGCTCTTACTGCTCCTAATAAGGCTCCTCAGAAATATGTTGTATGTAATGCCGACGAAGGTGACCCCGGTGCATTTATGGACCGTTCCGTTCTTGAAGGCGACCCTCACTCTATAATCGAAGCTATGGCTATATGCGGCTACGCTATCGGTGCTACTCAGGGTTATGTTTATGTACGTGCTGAGTATCCTATCGCTGTTAGACGTCTTGCTATTGCTATTGCTCAGGCAAGAGAATACGGCCTGCTTGGTAAAAACATCTTCGGTTCAGGTTTTGATTTTGACCTTCACATCCGTCTCGGCGCAGGCGCATTCGTTTGCGGTGAAGAAACTGCTCTTATGGCTTCTATTGAGGGCAAACGTGGTGAACCCCGTCCCCGTCCTCCTTATCCGGCAGTTAAGGGTCTTTATGATTCTCCGACTTGTGAAAACAACGTTGAAACCTTTGCTAATATTCCTCAGATTATCCTTCGCGGCGCCGATTGGTTTGCTTCAATGGGTACCGAGAGAAGTAAGGGTACTAAGGTATTCGCCCTCGGTGGTAACATTGAAAACACAGGTCTTGTAGAAATTCCTATGGGTACTACACTTCGTCATATTATCTATGATATCGGTGGCGGTATCCCCAATGGTAAGAAGTTCAAGGCTGCTCAGACAGGTGGCCCTTCCGGTGGTTGTATCCCTGCAAGTCTTATGGACACTGAGGTTGACTACGATAATCTTACTGCTATCGGCTGTATGATGGGTTCCGGTGGTCTTATTGTAATGGACGAGGATACCTGTATGGTTGATATGGCTAAGTTCTTCCTTGAATTTACCGTTGATGAGTCTTGCGGTAAGTGTACTCCTTGCCGTGTAGGTACAAAACGTCTTCTTGAAATGCTTGATAAGATTACAGAAGGCAAGGGAACTCTTGAAGATATCGATAAGCTTGAAGAACTCTGTAACTACATTAAGGCTAACTCACTCTGCGGTCTCGGTCAGACTGCTCCTAACCCTGTACTTGCTACTCTTAACTTCTTCCGTGACGAATACATTGCTCACGTTGTTGATAAGAAGTGCCCTGCAGGTGTTTGTAAAAATCTTCTTGTATTTGATATTGATAAGGATAAATGTATCGGTTGCGGTATGTGTGCTAAGCAGTGTCCTGCTGACGCTATCACCCGTACAGATTACATTGCTCCCGGTCATAAGCTTGCTTCCTTTGTTATTGATACAGACAAGTGCGTTAAGTGCGGTGCTTGTATCGGTACTTGTAAGTTCAAAGCTATCTCTAAGAAATAAGAAAGGAGCCTGAAATATAATGGAAATGCTTAATGTAAAAGTAAACGGTATTGCCGTTAGTGTGCCGAAAGGCTCCACTATTCTTGAGGCTGCCAGAATTGCAGGGGTAGAAATTCCTACTCTCTGCTTTATGAAAGAGAAAAACGAAATTGGCGCTTGTCGTATATGTGTTGTTGAAGCTACAGGAGCAAGAGGTCTTGTTGCCGCTTGTGTTCATCCCTGTGCTGAGGGTATGGAAATCCAGACCAACACCGAAAAGGTACAGAAAGCCCGTAAAACTACTCTTGAGCTTATACTTTCCACCCACGACAAAAGATGTCTTTCCTGTGTTCGTTCTACCGACTGTGAACTCCAGAAGCTTTGCTTTGAATACGGTGTAGACGGCGCAGCTTTCGAGGGATTCCGTCCTCAGTATGAGCTTGACCTTTCTTCTCCTCACCTTGTAAGAGATAACAACAAGTGTATCCTTTGCCGCAGATGTGTTGCTGTTTGTGATGAGCAGTATGTTAGCGTTATCGGCGCAAATGACCGTGGTATTGATACCTCTATCGGTTGTGCCTTCAAGAAAGACCTTAACGATGTTCCCTGTATCTCCTGCGGTCAGTGTACTGCCGTATGTCCTACAGGCGCACTTACCGAAAAGGACGATACCGCTCCTGTTTGGGATGCTATTAACGACCCCGAGAAGCACGTTGTTGTTCAGGTTGCTCCTGCTATCCGTGCAACTCTCGGTGAGGCATTTGATATGCCTATCGGTACCAATGTTGAAGGCAAAATGGTTACAGCTCTCAGAAGACTTGGCTTTGATAAGGTGTTCGACACCAACTTCGGTGCTGACCTTACCATAATTGAAGAGGCTAACGAGCTTGTTGAGAGAATTAAGAACGGCGGAGTTCTTCCTATGATTACTTCCTGTTCTCCGGGTTGGGTTAAGTTCTGCGAATACTACTATCCCAATATGATTGACCATCTGTCTTCTTGTAAATCTCCTCAGCAGATGACAGGCGCTATGATTAAGACCTACTATGCAGAGCAGATGGGTCTTGACCCCCACAACATTGTTGTTGTATCTGTAATGCCCTGTACTGCTAAGAAGTTTGAAATCGGCAGAGATGATGAAAATGCTGCAGGTGTAGCTGATGTTGATGTTGCTATCACCACCAGAGAACTTGCTCGTATGATTAAGAGAGCAGGTATCAACTTCACCGCACTGCCTGATGAACAGTTTGATAATCCTCTGGGCGATACCGCTACAGGTGCTGCTGTAATCTTCGGTGCTACCGGCGGTGTTATGGAGGCTGCTGTTCGTACTGCTAACGACTGGCTTACAGGTAAAGACAACACCGTTGTTGCTCTTGAAGCTGTAAGAGGTACACAGGGTCTTAAAGAAGCTACCGTAAACCTTGGCGGAACCGAGCTTAAGGTTGCCGTTGCAAGTGGCGCTGCCGCTGCAAAAGAGGTTATGGATAAGATTAAAGCAGGAAATCCTGAAGGCTGGGCATTTATCGAAATTATGGGATGCCCCGGCGGCTGTGTAAATGGCGGCGGTCAGCCCATTCAGCCTCAGTATATCCGCGATACTGTTGACCTTAAGGCAGTTCGCGCTAAGGCTCTTTATGACCAGGATGAAGCTATGACTTTAAGAAAGTCACATGAATCCCCTATCATAAAGGCTCTCTACGGCGAAGGAAAATGGTTTGAGTCTTACGGTTGCCATAAGGCACACAAAGCACTCCACACCACCTATACCGCTCGTAAGAAGTACAACTACTAATAAGGAAACCCCGATGAATGAAAATTCATCGGGGTTTTTAGGAGCTAGGAACTAGGAACTAGGTTTTAGGGATAAATGTTTCTCCCCCCTGGAGAAGGCTTATTGACAAGTATTCTGCTGTTTGGTAAAATATTTTTGGGTGAGAATATGAAATTTTTACGAAAGCTGTTTGCAGTTTTGCTCACAATTATGCTTATATTCTGCATGGGCTGCACTGCTGAAAATAATAACGATACATTATCGGTAGGCTCTGAAGGTAGCGATATACCTCTTGTGTCTTCTCCTGATGTGTCCCTTGATACCGTTAAGCTTCATTTTATAGATGTAGGGCAGGGTGACTCTGCTTTTATTGAACTAAGTGATAACCGCACAATGCTTATTGATGCAGGAGAAAGCGAGTACGGCGCTACGGTTATTAGCTATATAAAAAAGCTTGGCTACTCAAAAATTGATTTTGTTGTTGCCACGCATCCTCACTCCGACCATATCGGCGGTATGGAGGAGGTTATAAAAGCCTTTGACATAGGCAGTGTTTATATGCCTAAGGCTTCAAACAATACCAAAACCTTTGAAGGTCTGCTAACCGCAATTCAAAATAAAGGGCTTAAGATAAATACCGCAAAAAACGGTGTTAAAATCATTGATGAGCAAGATATATGTATAGATGTTTTGTCGCCCGTCAGTGATTCTTACAGTAATCTTAACAACTATTCCGTTGTGCTGAAAATCACCTATAAGGACAATAAATTTCTCTTTACGGGGGATGCTGAGGCTGATGCCGAAAGTGAAATATCGGCTGACATTTCCTGCGACCTTATAAAAGTAGGTCACCACGGTAGTAATACCTCGTCGGGCAGTGCTTTTGTAAAGCGTACAAAGGCAAAATACGCGGTTATTTCCTGCGGGGAGGATAATAAATACGGCCATCCGCATAAAGAAATACTCGAAAGATGGCAAAATATAGGCGCACAAATTTACCGCACCGATATAAACGGCACCGTAATAGCAACAAGTGACGGTAAAAGCATAACAATTTCCTGCGAAGAAACCGTAAAGGAAGAACCTACCTCCAGCGTAGTTGCTTCTGAAAGCAGTGAAAACATTACTGCTGCTTATGTGCTTAATATTTCTACTAAAAAAATACACCTTGCTGACTGCAGACATATAAAATCCATAAAGGACAGTAACAGACAGGAAACCGGTGACGACATAACTAAGCTTCAAAGCAAGGGCTATACTAAATGTAAAACCTGTATGGGAGGATAATATGAAGATAATTATAGACAGATTCGAGGGCGATTTTGCCGTAGCAGAGATAGAAAAGGGTAAATTCGTCAATGTACCGAAAATTCTTTTGGAGGGTGCAAAAGAAGGCGATGTAGTTGTAATTACAATTGACAAAAGCGAAACCGAAGAAAGAAGCAAAAAAATTGATAATCTTATGAATGATTTATTTGTATAAAAAAACGGAGTCTTACGACTCCGTTTTTATTATTCTTCTGCTATTTTTCTGCCCATAAGTACGCCCATAACCGAAGCCATCATAAGACCTCTGGTCCAACCGCTTGAGTCTCCAAGGCAGTGAAGACCCTTTATACTTGTATCAAGATTTTCATCCATTTTAATACGGTTACTGTAGAATTTAAGCTCAGGAGCATAAAGCAGAGTTTCGGTAGAAGCAAAACCGGGAACAACGTGGTCAAGAGCCTGAATGAAATTAATGATATTTGTCATAGCTCTGTACGGAATAGCGGCGGTAATGTCACCTGCAACGGCATCTGGAAGGGTGGGCTTAATATTAGAATGATTAAGCTCTTTCTGCCAGGTACGTTTGCCGTCTAAAATATCACCGAAGCGCTGAACAAGAATATGTCCGTTAGCCAGCATATTGGCAAGCTCACCAACCTTTTGAGCATAGGAAATAGGCTGATTAAAGGGAACATTAAAGTTGTGGGAAACAAGTATGGCAAGGTTAGTATTGTTTGATTTTAATTCTTTATAAGAATGTCCGTTAACAACTGCAAGGTCGTTATCATAATTTTCCTGACTTACAAAGCCACCTGGGTTCTGGCAGAAGGTACGAACCTTGTTTTTAAAGGGCTTTGGGTAACCGATAAGCTTTGATTCGTAAAGCACCTCGTTTACCTTTTCCATTACTTCGTTTCTAACTTCAACTCTGACTCCTATATCAACAGTGCCGGGCTCATGTGCAATATTATGCTCAGCACACTGATTTTCAAGCCATTCTGCACCGCGTCTGCCCGTTGCAACTATTACTTTTTCGGCTTCAATTTCGAATTCCTCTTTGCCGTTTGCACTTTTAATAACGGCACCTGTGCAAATGTTGTCACGAAGTAAAAGATTTGAACATTCATAACCGAACATCATTTCAACGCCGTTGTTTAAAAGGTACTGCTCAATAGAATAGTAAATATCCTGTGCTTTTTCGGTGCCTAAATGACGGATAGGGCAGTCAACAAGACGAAGACCTGCCTGAATGGCGCGTTTTCTTATTTCTTTAACAGAATCAGGGTCACTAACACCTTCAATGTGTGTATCTGCACCGAATTCAAGGTATATTTTATCGGTGTAGTTAATAAGCTCCTGTGCAAAATCTTCGCCGATAAGCTCGGGCAGATTTCCGCCAACCTCACAGCTTAAAGATAACTTTCCGTCAGAGAAAGCACCTGCGCCCGAAAAGCCTGTGGTTATATGGCAATAGGGCTTACAGTTAACACAGTTTTTTGTTCTGTTTTTGGGGCAACGTCTGTTTTCAATAGCAGGGCCTTTTTCAACTATCATAATACTCTTTTTGCTTTGCTTTCTTATAAGTTCAAGGGCGGTAAAGATACCTGCAGGGCCTGCACCGATTATTAGAACATCTTTTTTCATATTTATCCCCCAAAAAAGCTTTCCGCGTAGTAACTACAAAAACGGAAAGCCAATCTTTAATTATCATAGTTAATTATAGATTATTTTTGTTTTTTTGTCAAGTAACCATAGGTTTATCTTGAAACAACAAAAATTTACCTGTATAATAATAATATACCAAAAGAAAAGAAGTGTAAAATATGATAGGTGTTCTGGTAAATACTGCAACGGTGTTGCTTGGCAGTTTTATAGGAATTTTACTTAAAAAAGGCATCAGCCAAAAAATCAGCAATGCCGTTATGATAGCTATCGGCGCTTGTACCCTTTATATCGGTATTGACGGGCTTAGTTCGGGTAACAATGTGCTGATTACCATAATTTCTATGGTTTGTGGTGCAATAATCGGTACTGCTATCGATATTGATAAGCAGATTAACCGCCTTGGCGATTTTTTTAAGAAAAAAGCCACGGGCAACACTGCCGATTTTACTCAGGGCTTTGTTACGGGCTCACTGCTTTTTTGCGTAGGCGCTATGACAATTACAGGCTCGCTTGCTTCGGGTATGACGGGGGATAACTCCATTATATTTGCTAAAAGTCTGCTTGATTTAGTGTCTTCTATGATGCTGGCGTCTTCTCTGGGTATCGGTGTTATGGTGTCGGCTTTATTTGTGTTTGTTTTTCAGGGTGCCCTTGTTTTACTGGCAGGTATAATCGGGCCCCTTTTCAGCGAAGCTCTTATTGGTGAGATTACCTGTATAGGCTCGGTAATAATTATTCTGCTGGGACTAAACATTATCGGTATAGCAAGGTTTAAGGTAGCAAATTATCTTCCTGCTGTACTGCTTTGCCCCTTGGTGTTTTATCTTTATAACCTTATTGCAGGTTTAATCAATAATATTTTATGACGGCGGATAAGCGGTCAGATGATGGTTGCTGTCGTACACAGCCAGAAAAACCTCACGCTCACTTTTATATCCGTTTGCTTTAAGCTGTTCTTTAAGCCACTTATCATTAAGACCCAGCCTTTTCAGGTTTTCACCAAGAATTCTTCCGTCCATTATAAGCTCGGTTTCTATAAATTCGGGCTCGGGAATAATATTTATATCTGAGGGAAAAACAGGGCGCTTTGTGGCTTTTGGAAGAATTGTCAGTCTTCCGTTATATTCAAAAATTGCCGTCTGTATATCTGAAAGACTAAAATAGCCTTCCTGACGGCACATAACCATAAATTCACTTAAATCCATCTTTGCTTTTTTCATATTACGGCGGTATATTTTACCGCCGTTCATTATTATAGTAGGTGTACCGTTAATAAATTTACGCGTTTTTGGCAGTTTGCTTGTAAGAATGGTAAGCAGACAGGTTATACAGCCGTAAACCAGCATAGCAATAAGGGGTCTTAAGGGTTTTTCAAGCTCTGTTGCCAGTTCTGCGGCTATAGAGCCAATGGTTATACCTGTTATATAGTCGAAAAAATCAAGCTGCGACATTTGCTTGTGCCCCATAACTTTCGCAATAATAAAAAGTGCCACAGCAGACAATACTGATGTAAGAATAACTTTAATAATTTCCATAACATACCTCCGAAAATCAGTATTCCCTAAAATAACTTTAATAATCGATATCTTGATTTTTAAACTTTGTGTAAACAAATGGTTAAACTGACTCTTGTTTTCTTGAATAAATGGAAAAAATTTGGTATTATAGAAAAGATTGAGAGGTAAAGCATTATGAAAAAATGGCTTAATTATGTAAAACCCTATATTAAATATTTTATCGCAGGACCTTTATGTATGTCAGTAGAGGTTGTGGGTGAAATTGTTATGCCTTTTTTACTGTCGGTAATTATAAACAGGGCAGAGGCAGGTACACTTTCGGTAGAAAGCAGTATAGGTATCGGAATCACTATGGTGGTTGTAGCTCTGCTTATGATGCTTGGCGGTGTAGGCGGCTCATATTTCGGCGCAAAGGCTTCCGTAAATTTTGCGGCGGATATCCGCAGAGATGTATACAAAAAAATTCAGAGCTTCTCATTTTCCAATATTGATAAGTTCTCCACAGGCTCTCTTGTAACCCGTACAACAAATGACGTTACACAGCTTCAGAACTTTGTAAATATGCTGCTCAGAATGGCTATAAGAAGCCCTGGTATGCTTATAGGCGCTCTTATTATGGCTATTTCCCTAAACCCCAGTCTTGCTACGGTATTTTACGTATCCGTACCCCTTATGATAATAACAATAGGTATACTTATTTCCTTCGGTTTTCCCCGTTTTCAAAAAATGCAGTCTAAAATAGACGAGCTTAACAATACCGTTCAGGAAAATATATCTAATCAGCGTGTTATTAAGTCCTTTGTCAGCGAGGATTTTGAAAACAATAAGTTTAAAAAGGCTAATGCCGCCCTTAAAAAAGCAGGTATGTCGGCTATGAGAATTCTTATTTTTATGCAGCCTGCAACAACCCTTTTTATGAACCTTACTATTGTGGCTGTGGTATGGTTCGGCAGTAAAATGGTACTGGCAGGGGATATGCCCATAGGCGACCTTTCTGCCTTTGTAAACTATGTAACGCAGATTCTTATGTCACTCATGATGATTACTATGCTTCTTGTAACCTCCTCACGCGCCCTTGCCTCTGCAAAGCGTATCAGTGAGGTGCTTGACGAAAAAATAGATATAAGCGACGAAATGGCGTCACATACCGAAAACCGTATAAAAGAAGGCAAAATCACCTTTAAAAACGTATCATTCCGCTACTATAAAAACAGTGTGGATAAGGTGTTAAATAATATAAACCTTGAAATACAAGGCGGCAGTACGGTGGGCATTATAGGCTCAACGGGTTGCGGCAAAACCACACTTGTTTCAATGATACCCCGCCTTTACGATGTAGACGAGGGCGAGGTGCTTGTTGACGGCGTAAATGTAAAGGATTATTCGCTTTATCACCTTCGTGAAGATGTTGGTATGGTGCTTCAGAATAATACGCTTTTTTCGGGCACTATTGAGGATAACTTAAGATGGGGCGATATGGACTGTACTGCAGATGAAATGGCTGCGGCGGCAGAAAGCGCTCAGGCAGATAAGTTTATAAGAGATTTTCCTGCTTCCTATGATACCGAGCTTGGTCAGGGTGGCTCTAATGTTTCGGGCGGACAAAAACAGCGTCTTTGTATAGCAAGGGCTTTGCTTAAAAAACCTAAAATACTAATTCTCGACGACTCCACCAGCGCTGTTGACACCGCTACCGAAGCCCATATAAGAAATGCCTTTGCAAATGAGCTAAATGGTACTACAAAAATTATAATTGCTCAGCGTATATCCTCTGTTATGAATGCCGATAAAATAGTTGTTATGAACGAAGGCACAATTACAGGAATAGGCACCCACGATGAGCTTATAAATACGAATCAGGAATATATGGAAATTTATCAGTCACAAATGACAGGAAAGGATGAGTAGGTTATGGCAAGAAGTCTTGAAAAACTGAAAAAGCAGTACACTGCCGTAACCCACGGTGCATCGCTTCGAGGCGGCGGTCCTCACGGCAGCCGAAATGCAAAGGGTAAACCTAAAAATACAGGTAAAACCATCGGCAGATTACTGTCTTATGTTGGCAAATATAAATTTCTGCTTATACTGGTGGCAGTTTCTATGCTGTTTTCCACCGTTGCTTCTCTTTTAGGCTCTTATCTTTTGGCGCCTATCATCAACCGTATAATGCTGGAAATAAATCCTAATGCTGATTTTTCAATGAGTAAGTTGGAAAGAGCGGCAGACAAGGTTATAGGATTTATAGCAGGAGAAAATGCAGGAATTACTGAATATATAGTTATTGCATTACTGGTATTGCTTTTTGTTTATATGGTTGGTATTGTTGCAACCTATATCCAGTCACGGCTTATGCTTTGCGTGTCGCAGAATTCTGTTGAAAAAATACGCTGTGACCTTTTCGAAAAAATGCAGAAGCTTCCCGTCAGTTATTTTGATTCGCGTCCTACAGGCGAAATAATGAGCCGTTTTACAAACGACGTTGATAACATTGATGTAATGCTTAATAACTCGCTGGTTTCGGTATTTTCGGGTATTATAAACCTTGTGGGTACCTTTGTGTTTATGGTGTCAACAAGTTGGATTTTAACCCTTATAACCGTTGGCTTTGTGCCGATTTTCATTCGTCTTGCAGGGGGAATCGGTAAGCGCAGTTCAAAGTATTACGGCGGTCAACAAGCGGCGCTTGGCGCTGTAAACGGCTATATCGAGGAAACTGTTAACGGTCAAAAGGTAATTAAGGTATTTAACCACGAAAATGACTGTATTGATGAGTTTTCCCTTCTTAACGAGGAACTTCGTGAAAAGCAGTTTAAAGCGCAGTTTTTCGGCGGTATAATGGGGCCCATAATGGGTAATACCAGCCAGATATCCTACGGTGTTACTGTTGGTGTGGGCGGTATTCTTATGGTGCTTTCGGGCTTTACACCGGGTGCTCTTACGGTATTTGCAGGATACTCCCGTCATTTTTCTATGCCGATAAATACAATTTCTATGCAGATGTCAACGGTTTTTGCCGCCCTTGCAGGCGCCGAGCGTGTTTTCTCGGTTATTGATATGGAGCCTGAAAATGAGGGAAGCGGTAAAAATATAACTAAAGAAATTAAAGGCGAAGTTGTATTCAAGGATGTTTCCTTTGGATATGTGCCCGAAAAGCAGGTGCTTGACGGTATTTCTCTTTATGCTAAGCCCGGTCAGAAAATAGCCTTTGTAGGTTCAACCGGTGCAGGTAAGACCACCGTCACTAACCTTCTAAATCGCTTTTATGATATAAAAGAGGGAAGCATTACCATAGACGGAATAGATATAAAGGATTACGATAAGGACCATTTGAGAAAAAATATTGCTATGGTGCTTCAGGATACCCATTTGTTTACCGGCACAATAAGAGAAAATATCCGTTACGGACGGCAGGATGCCACCGATGACGAGGTTATAGAGGCGGCAAAGGTTGCCAGCGCACATTCCTTTATAATGCGACTGGAAAAGGGCTATGATACCGAAATTGCAGGGGACGGCGCCAATCTTTCTCAGGGACAGCGTCAGCTTCTTAATATTGCCCGCGCGGCAATAAGCAACGCGCCCATTCTTGTGCTTGATGAGGCTACCAGTTCTGTTGACACCCGTACCGAAAGACATATTGAACACGGTATGGACAGAATAATGAAAAACAGAACAACATTTGTTATTGCCCACAGACTATCTACTGTACGTAATGCAAATGCAATAATGGTTCTGGAAAAGGGCAGGATTATCGAACGCGGCGACCACGATGACCTGCTAAGTCAGAAAGGTGTTTACCATAAGCTTTATACAGGCGCAGTAGAACTTGACTGATTTGTTTATATTATATAAAAAGTATATACAATGGCTTGAAATTTTGTTGTTTATATGTTATGATGTAAAGGAATATGATTTAAGGGAGTTATTGTGTGAGTAAACTTAACAAAATTCTTCGCGCCATAGGGCTTGTACTGATTGATGTTTTAATAGTCTTCTTCTCTTATGCGTTTTCCCTTTTCCTTAGGTATGATGATGTTGAAAGTTTTGTTGCTTCGGATTATCTTAAATACCTTATCAACTGTCTGCCGCTGATTATGGTAGTTTATGTGGCTGTTTTTGCAGTTATGAATTTTTATCGCACCATCTGGCACTATGCAGGTATTATAGAAATTGCCAAAGTTGCCATTTCGGCTTTTCTGGCTACCGTTTTTGTATTTGCAATACTATTCTGCTATGCCGCATATAAAGGCACTCTTGCAGTACAGCTTGCTGTTCTACCCGAGGCCGTATACTTTACCGTTCCGTTCTTTATATCAGGCTTTATAATTATTGAGCGTTTTACTATAAGAGCAATAAGAAAAAGTGCGGACAAGGGTAAGAAAATAAATGACTCTGACCTTTCAGGCAGAATTATGATAATAGGCGCAGGCGATGCGGCTTCATTGCTTCTTGACAATATGAATGTCAGTGATTTTTATAACGGTGCAAAGCCTGTATGTCTTATTGACGATAATCCTAAAAAGCAGGGTATGTATTTGCATAACTGTCCCGTTGTAGGCACCAGACAGGATATTGTAAAGGTGGCACGGGCTAAGAAAATAGACCTTATTCTTTTCTGTATTCCTTCCTGTCCTGCAGAGGAGAGAGCCAAAATACTTAAAATCTGTCAGCGAACTGAATGTAAGCTTAAGACTCTTCCACCGATTTATCAGCTTTCAAATGCAAACGATATTACGGCAAAAAATGTAAGAAATGTTGAAATTGAAGACCTTTTGGGCAGAGAACCTATTAAGCTTGAGCTTGACTGTGTAGAGGAGTATGTTGGGGGTAAAACCGTTCTTGTAACGGGTGGCGGCGGCTCAATAGGTAGTGAACTGTGCCGTCAGATTGCCGCAAACAACCCTAAAAAGCTTGTTATATTTGATATTTATGAAAACAACGCTTATGATATCCAAAATGAACTTAAGCGAGTTTATCCTGACCTTGATTTAACAGTACTTATCGGCTCGGTAAGGGATACCAGAAGAATAAGTCAGGTATTTAAAAAGTACCGTCCTCAAGTTGTTTATCATGCTGCTGCCCATAAGCACGTACCTCTTATGGAGGACAGTCCTAACGAGGCTATAAAGAACAATGTTTTCGGCACGTTAAAAACCGTAAGAGCCGCCGATAAATACGGCACAGAGCGTTTTGTTCTTATTTCAACCGACAAGGCTGTTAACCCAACCAATATTATGGGTGCCTCAAAGCGTATGTGTGAAATGATAGTGCAGTCCTATAACAAAATGAGCAAAACTAATTTTGTTGCTGTGCGTTTCGGTAATGTACTGGGCAGTAACGGCAGTGTTGTACCTCTCTTTAAGCATCAGATAGAAAACGGCGGTCCCGTAACCGTAACCGACCCGTCAATTATAAGATATTTTATGACAATTCCCGAGGCTGTATCTCTTGTTTTACAGGCGGGCGCTTATGCCAAGGGCGGCGAGATATTTGTACTTGATATGGGTGAGCCGGTAAAAATTATAGACCTTGCTGAGAACCTTATAAGGCTTTCGGGCTATACCCCTTATGTTGATATGGACATTAAGTTTACAGGTCTTCGCCCCGGTGAGAAAAAGTATGAAGAACTGCTTATGAGCGAAGAGGGGCTTTCACAAACCGAAAACAAGCTTATATATATCGGCAGACCTATTGAATTTGATGAAAAAGAGTTTATCCAGTCTCTCGATAATTATAAAGAAAATATTTATAATGACGATGATGAAATAAGAGAGTGGGTTAAAAAGTTTGTTCCCACCTATCATAAACCCGAATAAAGTAAAAACCTTGCAAATGTGAATTTGTAAGGTTTTTTTATGTAATTTAAAGG
>JAZNQX010000069.1:0-4803 GCA_045590395.1 Acutalibacteraceae bacterium | reverse complement strand
CAAGGTCGCCTCTTTGAGGAATATATCCGTTTTTATGATGATAGGTACCGCTGTACTTATAAAGAGTAGCCCTTGCGGTTTTGTGTATTACATTAGTTGGTATACCGGCCTGATTTGCGCACCAGGAAACAAACATACCGCACCACTGGGCATAGGTCATACCGTACCAGGCACCGTACTTTGTACCCGTTGACGAATTGCCGTGATACCCTACCTGTGTCATAGCAACACCGATAAGGTCTTCTATCTGGTTTCCCGTATTAACATAGGTGTTGGGGTGGCTGGTGCTGTAAGCATGAACCTTTATCTCGCTTGAAGGCACAATAACCCCCACCAAAATAGCAAGACACAAAAAAATAGTTACAAGTTTTTTACAAATTTTCATTTAACTTCCTCTTTTTTTTAATCAGAAAAGCGGTAAAAACCGCGTATGTTCTTCAAAAAAGCCTTTATTTAAGGCGCTTTGTTTATAATTTTTACTAATTATAACACATTATACTAAAAATGTCAAATTTGTAACCTTTTGCAAAAAAGAAACCCCGATGCTATCGCATCGGGGGAAAATTAACTGTACATTGGTAACACCCTTATTTATTTAATTCTTACAAACTTAAAATTATACATGGGTAACACCCCTATTAAGATTTAAGAAATTTTTATCTTTTTTGGGTTTTACTTGATTTTGAGGTTTTTACATTAATTTTTTTAACTAAAAAATAAGGCTATAATATTTATTTTTACCGAAATCTTTTTTCGGACTAGCATCTCAAAAATAAATTTTACAAAAATTTATAACTTAACAATTCGCTTATATTAAATTTGACTCAGGTTCTGATATAAGTGAAGTTAATTCTTTTTGGGACTCACCTCTTTCAGTTTAATAGAACATTTTGTACAGGTTCGGCTTCCATTCTCATTGGTATCAGCCACCTTTCTTTCGCCTTTCTTTTTTCTGTCTTTATTATAGTGCATTTTTACCTATTTGTCAAGTGTTTTGTTTAAAACTTTTATATATTTTTTTATATTTTATAAACAATAGTGCTGTTTATGGCTAATTTTTGGTATTTTCACAAAAAATCATTTACGAAAATTTGAGTATGTGGTAAAATATAAAGGTATGAGATGCACAAGGAGTCTTTTAAATGTATAAAATCGTAAACAAAAAAATTCTTAACCCCTTTGTTACTATGATGGATATATACGCCCCTCTTATCGCAAGAAAAGCTGAACCGGGTCAGTTTATAATACTCCGAGTAGATAAAGACGGTGAGCGTATTCCTTTAACCGTTGCAGGCTATGATGCAAATGCAGGCACCGTAAGAATAATCTTTCAGACTGTGGGCGCTTCTACCCTGCTTTTAAGTAAGAAAGAAAAGGGAGAATATATTGAAGACTTTGCAGGGCCCTTAGGTGTTGCCACCAAAACAGAGGGTCTTAAAAAGGTATGTATTGTAGGCGGCGGTGTGGGCTGTGCTATTGCCCTGCCTATTGCCCAAAAGTTACATTCTCAGGGCTGCCAGGTCACCTCTATAATTGGCTTTAGAAACAAGGAGCTTGTTATTCTTGAAGAAGAATTCAGTGCCTGTTCACAGCGCCTTTTTGTTATGACCGATAACGGCTCTTATAAAAACAAGGGTAATGTTTGTATGCCGCTTAGCGAAATGCTCAGTTGCGGTGAAACCTTTGACGAGGTTATTGCAATAGGTCCTCTTGTTATGATGAAATTTACCGTTGAGGCAGTGCGCCCCTACGGCATTCCCTGCACCGTTTCTATGAATCCCATTATGATAGACGGAACCGGTATGTGCGGCGGTTGCAGATTAACCCTTATTGAAGACGGTAAGCCTGTTGTTAAATTTGCCTGTGTAGACGGGCCCGATTTTGACGGATATAAAGTAGATTTTGATGAGGCTATGAGCCGAAATACAGTTTATAAAGATTTTGAAAAACACGCATATGATAAAACTTGTAATCTGTTAAATAAGGAGGCAGAGTAATGAAAAACAATATGTCACCCGTTAAAAACCCAATGCCTTCACAGGATGCAGATGTAAGACGTCATAATTTCAGCGAGGTTGCACTCGGTTACAGTGAGGAAACCGCAGTAGACGAGGCTCTGCGCTGTTTAAACTGCAAGAATATGCCCTGTGTGTCGGGTTGTCCCGTTAACATTCATATTCCTGCCTTTATTGAAAAAATTAAAGAGCTTGATTTTGAAGGCGCTTATGAAATAATAAGCCGTTCCTCCTCCCTTCCTGCTGTTTGCGGACGCGTTTGCCCTCAGGAAACACAATGCGAGGCAAAATGTGTACGCGGTATTAAGGGGGAGAGTGTAGGCATAGGCAGACTTGAGCGCTTTGTTGCCGACTGGCACAACGACCGCGAAAGCGGTTCTGTTACCAAAGAGGCACCTAACGGGCACAAGGTTGCTGTTATAGGCAGTGGCCCGTCGGGACTTACCTGTGCTGGTGACCTGGCAAGGTTAGGCTATGAAGTCACCGTCTTTGAGGCGCTTCACACCGCAGGCGGTGTGCTTATCTACGGTATTCCCGAATTCAGACTGCCTAAAAAAATAGTTAGCAAAGAAATAGAAAACCTTAAAAATTCAGGTGTAACCTTTGAAACCAATATTATTATAGGTAAAACCCTGACGGTTGACGAGCTTTTTGAAATGGGATATGAAGCTGTATTTATAGGCTCGGGTGCAGGTCTTCCTAACTTTATGGGTATTAAGGGTGAATCCCTCAAGGGTGTTTATTCAGCTAACGAGTTTTTAACCAGAAGCAATCTTATGAAGGCTTATAAGAATGACTCTACTACCCCCATAATGAAGGACGGCAAGGTCTGTGTTGTGGGCGGCGGTAACGTGGCTATGGATGCCGCAAGAACGGCGCTTAGACTTGGCTCCGAAAAGGTTTATATTGTTTATAGGCGCAGTATGGAGGAGCTTCCTGCGCGAAAAGAAGAGGTTGAACACGCCATAGAAGAGGGTATTGAATTTTTACTTCTTAATAACCCTGTAGAAATTCTCGGTGATGATAACGGCTTTGTTAAGGGTATGAAGTGCATTAAAATGGAACTTGGTGAGCCTGACGAAAAAGGCAGACGAAGACCCGTTCCCGTAAAGGACAGCGAGTTTATTCTTAATACCGATGTGGTTATTATGTCAATAGGCACCTCCCCTAACCCCCTTATAAAATCTACCACAAAGGGTATTGAGGTAAATAGGTGGGGCGGTATTATAGTAGATGAGAGCACTGGCGCTTCTACAAGAGAGGGCGTTTATGCAGGCGGAGATGCCGTAACAGGTGCCGCTACTGTAATTTCTGCTATGGGCGCAGGAAAAACCGCCGCAAAGGCAATCGACGAATATATTAAAAGTAAGTAATCAAAAAGAACACTCTGCAGAGTGTTCTTTTTTGCTTAGCGGTATGATTTTGGGCAGGTACTCCAAAAAGCTTGTGCGATTTTTTGCAGGTTTTCTGAATATAAATTCGGCGCATCTATAATCTTCTGATTCAACCGAATAAGCTCAGGAAGACCGCAATTTCCCGTAAGGATATACTCCACACTGTAATCAAGTGCTTTACAGATTTTCATCGCGTCTTCAATTCCTACCGCCTTTTCTCCCTGCTCCATCATAATAACAGAAGAAATCGGCACCTGCGCTATCTCCGCAAGTTCCCTGCGGGAGAAAAAGTTACGATTACGGCATTTCTTCAACCGTTCTCCTACTTCCTTTAAGTATGTTTTTTCCATATTTATCTTCCTTTCGATTTTTTGGCACAAAAAAAGTGCGTAGCAAAGCCACGCACCGAAAAACACGCGGCTCCGTTTGTTGCGATACAAATTTAATTAACAACGATAGCGTGTAATTAAATAGAGCCTGTGCTTTTACCGAAAAAAAGAAAATCACAAACCATCGTTATTATATATTAAATTTGTATCGCACCTGTATTATACCGCATTTTTATTTATTTGTAAACCCAGAAAATAAAAAAGCACTCGCCGAGTGCTTTTTTTAGTTTATTCTGTCTTTAATTTTATACCCTACAAATACCGCCGTTAAAGCCTTTATTATATCAATAGGAATAAAGGGTAGTATACAAAAAGCGACGGCTGTATAAAAAGTTGTATCGCACACATACATATATTGTATTGTACCACACATATAGCAAACTGCTGTTCCTATAACACAGCCGACAAAAGATAATAAACTTTTTGTTTTCTTAGTTTTAGTATGTAATCTCGAAAAACTGGAAACAATAACTGACAGCAGCATATAAGACCATATATAACCGCCCGTAGCCCCAAGCAGTACGCCGAAGCCTGCGCTGAAGGACGAAAAGACCGGTAGTCCTATAATACCTATAAGTATATAACCTGCCGTACTCAAAAAGGCTTCAAGGGGTGGTAGCAACACACTGCACAGTATTATTCCAAACAGAGCAAGGGAAATAGGCACAGTAAAAACGGGGATATTTATAAAAGCGCAAATGCATATTACAGCAGTAAAAAGCGCACAACGGCATATTTTATAAATAGGTTTATTTTTCACTGTTATCCCCCCTTTTTTAGTAAAATAATAATAACCTTAAAAAATATTATTGTCAACAGCCATATTAAATGTTAAAATATAAAAAAACAAGAAAGGTAGCAAATTTATGATAAACGAAAAGGCACTGAACAATATTTCTTACGGACTTTTTGTACTTAGCGCAAAAAGAGGCGAAAAGGATAACGGCTGTATTATAAACACCGCCCAGCAGGTGACATATTCACCCCTTCGCATTAGCGTCGCCG
>JAZNQX010000068.1:0-15106 GCA_045590395.1 Acutalibacteraceae bacterium | reverse complement strand
CTTAAATAGCTGTTTAGAAAACGATAGGATAGGTTTTAAATGAAAAAATAAATTAACTTTTATATAAAGTAGAAAACATTTTAAAAATTATTTTATTTATAAAGTAAAATACGCTGTATGTAATATCTAACATACAAATGTGTTAAGGAAACCATTGTATTAGTAAATAATAAATGTAGTGAAGCAGAAGCTTTTGGGGGTTAAAATGAGCTTTCTGGTATAAAACCCCTGAAACATCTTCCCTTAATTATACAAAACATTGATTTTGTATAATTCGTAATATTAAAAAGTCAGCCTCTTCTCTATCAAAAAACTGCTCTGCAAATAATGCAAAGCAGTAATTTTTCATTTATAGAGTTCAGCAGGATTTACAAGATACTTTATTTCGCCCAGATATTTTAGTGAATTTAAAATATTTGGAATTAAAGAATCATACTCACTTCTTTTATATTTAATGTCAGTTGAAATAAACTGTGAACCAAGTCCGGTTTTTGAATCAAGAGCTACATAAATATATTTGTTACACTGTTTATAGTAGTAAACCCAAAAGCGTTCATCAAATGTGAAGGCGTACTGTGCCCCACGGTACATAAAATTATTCTGAGAAAATTCTTCAAACAACGCCTGGTCTTCGGTAGTAATTGAAAACATAAAACATCATTCCTTTCTGTTATAAAAAATTGTAGCAAAAGCCGATAGAAATGTCAATAGTTATTGAAAGGATATTTTGTTTAAAATCTGACCGTCTAAATCTTTAAAAATAAATGTTTCATTTTCAAAAATTACATATCCCCGTTTTGTATCTGCCTTTGGAATTGATACCGAACCGGGATTTATATAGTAAAACCCTTCCCTTTCCTCACATGCTGTTATATGTGTGTGTCCTGTAAGAAGTATATCACCACAAGAAAGTTTAGGCGGATTTTCAGGGTTAAAGAGATGTCCGTGAGTAGCGTATACAGTACGATTTCCACAGAGTAAAATACCATAATCTGCCAATATAGGAAAATCAAGTACCATCTGGTCAACCTCAGTGTCGCAGTTACCACGAACGGCAATAATTTTTTCTTTATAGCTATTAAGTATCTCAATTACCTTTTTAGGCGCATAACCGTCAGGTAAATCATTTCTTGGACCGTGGTACAAAAGGTCGCCCAGAAGTAAAATTTTGTGGGCCTCTTCCCTTTCTACAGCATCAAATAACTGTTTACAGTAAAGTTCAGAACCATGAATGTCAGAAGCAATTAAAATTTTCATAATATCACCTTGTTTTAATTATAGCATAAATCGGAAATAAATCAATGGGTCACAAATTATTCATTATTCATCAGCGTAAGCGACTTCATTATTCATTCGAAAATCCGTTCTTCTTTAATGAATAATGAATGATGAAAAATGAATAGTGAATAATACAAACAAAAATCCGCCCTCTTATGAGAACGGATTTTTGTTTGAGATCGACACTCAAAATGGAACCGGTCTTAAAACTTGATTTTCTTTAATTTAATTCTATTTCATCATTGTCATTTGGTAAGTATACCCTTAAAGGGGAATTTTTAGCAATGGTTTTAAGTTGTGAATACTTATCACTCGGCATAACGTGGACAATCGCAAAGCTATCCGCACAGCATCGAGTCAGTTTTTCAAAAAGCAACGCAGGAGAGAAATGTGCACATTCTGTTATTACCAAATTGGTTTTCTCAGAACACAAAAATTCAGGAAAATCGTTAAGCGCAGCGTTCAGGTCACCGGTGATACAAAGCTTACTCTTCTCGTTCTCAACCAGAAAACCGAATGAAGCAATTTCTCCATTTTTTATATGTCTGGTTTTAAAGGCGCAAACTCTTAAATGTCGGTCAGTATAAAACTCTCCCTCTTCTATTAAAAGGAATTTTACTCTTCCGCTTTTAAGAGCACAGCCCTCTAACTCACAGTAATTTCTCAAGAACTCCGCCACTCTCCGCTCTGACACATAAACGGTAAAATTTATATTGAAGTAATCTGCGAGATTAAGCATATCGAAAATTCCGTTAAGATGGTCGCCATGAATGTGAGAAATAAAAACAGCCTTGATTTTCGATAAATCATAACCAAATTTCACAAGAATATCGATTACGGGTGCTCCTGCATCAAATATATATAAATCTTCATTTTCTTCAATCAAAAAGCTCTGCTGATGTCTGTCTTTGCCGGGTGCGCCAAAGCTTGTGCCTAAAAATTTAATTTTCATAAAATCTACCGCCTAATCGCTTTCCATTATTTTGTAATCGCCGCTTCTTAATATGTTAACCAATTCAATATTGGAATTAATCTTTTTACTTGTTATTATTCCTCCTTTGGCAAGATGTGAAACATCGTGAAAATCCGAACCGGAAGTAATAGGTTTATTGTAATGTTCTGCAAACATCTTTGCCATTTCGTTACGGAATTTTTCGGTACCGCCATTATATCCCTCTATGCCGAAAATGCCACTCGGAGAACACACAGTCATTTTATTTCGAAAAGGGTGTGCCTGCACAATTAGTGCATTATCCGGTAGCACAGCTGATAGTTCTTCAACACTTTGCAGTCTGTTCAAAAGAGGCAAATGATAAAAATCTTGCTCCTCAAGACCATACACAAGATAATCGTTAATGGTGTTACCAAGGCGTACCTCCGCACCGCAAAGAACCGTAAAGCCGATCTTCTCTGCCTCGTTTCGTGCAGAATAATATCCTCGCAGATATCTGTTTATAACATTTGCTTTATCGTTTGTATTGATTTCGTCCCTGAACCAGTCAAAAAACAGATCAAAATAATGGTCAGTAATAACCAGTCCGTCATAACCCGCACCTTTATAAAGCCTTACGATTTCTGCCCCGCCGACTTTCGCCACTTTATCACATTCTGCTGTATGAATGTGCAAATCGTACTTATACATAATTAAAATTCCTTTACCATACCATCAAAAGCAACATCAATACCGTGCTTGCTCATTTCGGCAGTCAGCTCATTATGCCCTGTATGTAAAGTTCTTGCCATATGGCTTATGCAGAATTCTTTGATATATTTTTGGAGGGTATTTTTCATCATAATAACCATATTCAGACTTGAATGCTCGAAAATGCGGTAATCACCTTCAATAAAGCCTATTGTTCCGTCGAGCACCGCAAAATCTATGGGACTATGTTTGATAATTTCCTCTACCTCGTCATACATAAGCCATGCAGAATCCAGTCCGTAAAAAATGCGGCTTTTTGAGTCTGAAATAATATAATGGTTTACCGATATTTTATGATTTCCTTTTAAAGCAATGATCTCATACTTACCTATTTTTTTAGCTTCTCCCGATGAAAACTTAACAAATTCGGCACCGTTCGAAGTCAAAAAGTTGAGCGTAGCTTCATCAAAATGATCAGAATGCGTGTGCGTGTTAATCACATAACGAATTTTCTTAACATCTATATGAAACTTGTTTAAAGCTTCCGGCACACACGGACCGGGATCAATAAGAAGTTCGTCGTCAATAAGCACCGAAGCATTTCGTCTGTACTCAGGATTATCATAATCGCAGGTTGGGTCCCAATCTCTTGCACCCGTCCCTAAAAATAAAATTTTCACATTATCACCGCCTTGGATGTATTATAGCATAAAATCTATAAGAAATCAATGCGGAGCATTGTATGTAATCCGAAATTTATTTCGGTATGTAATCAATCCGAAGGAAAGACACATACAAAACTTACGCTTTGATGACATACCGTTTGCAAAGCAAACGGATTACATACGCCTGACGACGATTACATACCAATCCTTCGGATTGGATAAAAAAAATAAAGCACTTGTCGAAACAAGTGCTTTATTTTTTGGCGCTCCAAAAGGGACTCGAACCCCTGACCTACCGCTTAGAAGGCGGTTGCTCTATCCAGCTGAGCTATTGAAGCTTACTTAAAATAAAACCGCCAATAATTTGACGGTTTGGAGCGGGTGATGGGAATCGAACCCACACGGCCAGCTTGGAAGGCTGGAATTCTAGCCATTGAACTACACCCGCATTCGTACGACCTAAGTATATTACCATAAAAACATATTTTAGTCAAGTGTTTTTTGAAATATTTTTCGGCGCCGTAAAATTGTAATACAGCGCCGAAATTCCGTTTACTAAAGGCTAAAAATAATCGTGCTATCTTTCACTTTCAAAGCAATTTCGGTAACATTTGCAGTACCGTCATCAATTAGCAAAGCAACTATTTTATCCTCAATATTGCGGCGGATATAGTTTCTAAGTTCTCTGGCACCCGATTTACCGCCAACACAGCTTTCAGCAATTAATTTGCACACATCATCATTATATGACAAAGATATACCTTTATATGACATAGCGGTTTTAATTTCGTCCAGCATTATCTGGCTGATTTTTGCAAGTGAATCAGCATCAAGAGGTGAAAATACAACAACCTCGTCGATTCTTGCAATAAATTCAGGTCTCAAAAATTCAGATAGTGCCTTTCTGGTACGCTCTTCAGACGCCTGCTCAACGGTCTTTTCAAAACCTGCAAGAGAGGTACGTTTGTCACTACCTGCATTAGTAGTCATTACTATAATAGTGTTTTCGAAATTAACCACTCTTCCCTGCGCGTCGGTTATGCGACCGTCATCAAGAATCTGTAAAAGAATATTTAAAATATCGGGATGAGCCTTTTCAATTTCATCAAACAAAACAACAGAATAAGGCTTTCTTCTTACCTTTTCGGTTAACTGTCCTGCCTCGTCATAGCCAACATATCCTGGAGGCGCTCCAATAAGACGGGATACGGAATGTTTTTCCATAAATTCAGACATATCAAGACGAATCATAGTTTCGGGTGTATCAAAGAGCTGTTCTGACAGCACTTTAACCAGTTCTGTTTTACCAACACCTGTAGGTCCTGCAAAAATAAAGGAAGCAGGTCTTCGCTTTAACGACATTTGCACCCTTGAGCGTTTTACGGCTGAAACAACCAATTCAACAGCTCTGTCCTGACCGATAATTCTCTTTAATATTTCGTCTTTAAGATTATAAAGCTTTTTAAGGTCGTTTTCCTGAACCTTTGAAGCAGGTATGCCTGTCCAAAGCTCAATAACCTTAGCAACATCCATATCGGTAACTGTGTTATCGGCGGCAGGTTCATAAAGCTCACTTGCTTTTTTCTTGTACTTTTCAAGGTCGGCTTTAATAAGTGCAAGTTTTTCGTAATCAATTTTTTCAACATCGGCTTCAATACGGTCAATTTCTATCTGAGCCTCAGCAATTTTTTTATTAACAATATAAAGCTCGTCCACAGCAGTATTTGCAAGACTTGCGCATGCACAGGCTTCGTCCATTAAATCTATAGCCTTATCGGGTAAGAAACGGTCATTAACATAGCGTTCAGAAAGTCTTACAATAGTAGATATAATTCTATCGGGTATATTTACATTGTGGTAGCCTTCATAATACTTCTTTATACCGCGTAAAACCTTTTCTGTTTCAAGTAAAGACGGTTCTTCGATAGTCACAGGCTGAAATCTACGTTCAAGGGCGGCATCTTTTTCAATATGCTTTCTGTACTCTTTAAAAGTAGTGGCGCCTATAACTTGAATTTCACCTCTTGACAGTGCAGGTTTTAAAATATTGGCGGCATTCATTGAACCCTCCGCAGAGTCACCAGCCCCCACAAGATTATGAATTTCGTCAATAAACAGTATTATGTTTTTGGCAGTTTTAATTTCGTCTACAAGACCTTTTACACGGCTTTCAAACTGACCACGGAACTGTGTTCCTGCAACAAGACCGGTTAAATCAAGAAGATGGATTTCTTTATCAAGAAGTCGCGCAGGTGCTTCCCCTCTTGCAATTTTTAGGGCAAGCCCCTCAGCAATAGCGGTTTTGCCAACACCAGGCTCACCGATAAGACAAGGATTATTTTTAGTGCGGCGGGAAAGAATCTGAATAGTTCTGTAAAGCTCTTCTTCCCTGCCGAAAATCTCGTCTAACTGTCCGTTTTTAGCGCGCTCGGTAAGATTAGTGCAGTACTGTTCTAAAAAGCGACGTTTTTTAGGCTGTTTTTTGCCGTCTTTATCGTTTTTAGAATTGTCCTCTGACGAAGAATCAGCCTTAGCATCGGTGAACATATTGTTAAGAAACGGAAAAGCAGGTGCTGTTCCCATATCAAACATATCGTTACCCATATCCTCGTTCATAGACATTACTTCCATAAACTGATCGCTCATTTGCTCGATTTCTTCATCGGAAATATTCATTTTACTGAGCATATCGTCAATAGGTTTAATGCCTGCGGTTTTAGCGCACACAAGACACAAACCTTTGGGTTCAGAATTTTGCTTGGTTGTGTCGGAAATAAACACAACTGCAGGCCGTTTCTGACATTTATAGCATAGTCTCATAGTATAGGTCCTCTCATCTGACTAAAAAATATTAGTTAAAAAATTATATATGTACGAACTGTTAAGTGTGCCTTCTGAAATTATAAATAAACCTTTACCGCCAATACCGCAGGTTTTCTCACACAACAGGCAGATAACCGTAACAATTATAATACCTGATAGTGCGCCGCATACCGCGCCTAAAAACTTATTTATTTTTCCAAGAAAACTAACCTTAACAAGCTTGTTTATTATATTTACAAGGAAATTTAAAACAATAGCAAACACAATAAAAAGAATAAACATTATTATTCCCGAAATTGCCTCTTCAATAATCGGAGAAATTGAGTCATTTACAAATTTTTCTGCATCAATAATATTCGAAGTTTCTAAACTTAGCCCAAGCTTATCTGAATTATTAACTATAAAATCAGGTAAAGCATCTTTAAGGCTTTCCACAGAACCGTCAACCGATGTTTCCACGGCTTTAATGATTTTAGGCTCAAAAAATGTGTTGTTTACAAAAACGGCGGCAGGAAGTGATAAAAAGTTAGCAAGATATGCCGCTACAGCAAAGGCTAAAAGAGAAAGAAAAATCTTAACGACACCCTTGCGCACACCGATAATTATACCAACAACAATTATCAAAATTAAAATCAAATCAAATACTAAATGGGACATAAAAACACCTTAACTTAAATGAATTTTAGTTACTTCATTATGCCCAACCGCAAGACAGTTTGTAGAAGAAACGGCGGCAATTTTAATTACACCAAAGCCACAGCTTGCCTGCTTTTTAACTTCACCTTTACTGTTAATACGGTAAATATTATTTCGGCTTAACACGAAAACATTTTCACCTTTAACAGTAAAACTGTCTACAGGGCCATTGAAAGTATATGAAAATACATTTTTACGTCTGTTATTATATACTGTAAAAGAGGTATTACCGTCATTATTTTCTCTTGAAGAAGAAATAAAAATGTGGGAGGCAGTTGCTTTAACACCGTCAATACAGTAATCGGTAGAAAAAGTAGTTATTTCGTGCTTTTTCCAGGAAACAATATCACAGAATTTTTCACCAATAACTACAAAATTCTTTTTATTTACAGAGTTTATACCGTAAATAATTTCTCCCGGATATTCTTTTGTGAAAATAGGGTCCGCAGAGTCAAGACCCAGTACATATAGTTTACTGTTAAACTTACCGTTACTAACAGAAAGGGTTGTTACTGCAAAGGTTTTGCCGTTTGGCGCAACCGCAACACCGTTTATGGTTTCTTCAGCGCAATACCACTCAAAAAAATTTTTTCCTTCATCATCGCAAACCGTTACCATTGAGGTGTAGCTTTCAGACTTACTGGCATAAGCAAAATAACCGTTTCTGCCAATATCTGCGGCAAGTAATGAAAATTTACTTTCAATAGATAAAAGCTTTTTTCCTGCGTTATATACGCGTATCCCATTACCGTTCTGGTCAAAAACCAAACATCTGGCTTCACTTTCGCACAAAACAGGCGAAGTAAAACCGTGGGCATCACTAAAGCTTAGCTTTCCGTTTTTGTGATAGCAAGAAACATCACCGTCAGACAGTACATATAAGTGACTGTCTTTTAAAACACAGTTATAGGTTTCTGACGAGTTGAGTTTAACAGGAAATTCAGATTTAAAGGAAAAAGAAGATATACCTGCAAACATATCGCCAATACCTGTGGGTGCAGAAAAGAAAATAACGCTAAAAGCAACAAACAAAGCAAGAATAACAGATAAAAAAGCAAGGCGTCTTACTTTATTTATATGTTTTTTGCCGTTTAAAATGCGAAAAACCGACTGTTTTTCTCTTGTTTGTTTTTTAGGCTTTTTTTCTTCTTTAGAAGACATTTCAATATGCTCAGGTTTACTGAAAGCAAAAGAGTTGTGACGTCTTCTACGTTTATTTTTAAAATATTTGGGCATCTTTTCACCTCAATAATAAACACGATTTAAAAATAATGCTTGGGGCGGCGCCGTTGCACCTGCAAGATTTCGGTCACCGCTATTAAAAATTTCTTCGGCCACTTCCCTATCGACGCTTCCGCGTCCAACGGCCAATGCAGTGCCGACAATAATGCGCACCATATTATAAAGAAAACCGTCGGCAGTAACGCTGAAAACCAGAAAATCGCCACATTCTTTAACCGAACACTCACTAATAGTTCTTACCGTAGTCTTGACGCTTCTGCCCGAAGAAGAAAACCCGATAAAATCATGAGTTCCTATTAAGCTGTTACAAAAATATTCAATATCCTCAAGGTTTAATTTACCCGAATAATTATAACTGTAACGACTGTTAAATGGGTCGGTAAGTGTTCTTCTGTCAACTTTGTAAATGTAGTTTTTTTCCACAGCATTATATCTTGCGTGAAAATCAGAATTTACAAATTTGCAATCAATTGCGCGTATATCCTGCGGTAATACAGAATTCAGTCCACGGATGACCCCATCAGGCTCAATAGCGGTTTCAAGGTCAAAATGGCAGTAAAACTCAATAGCGTGAACGCCTGCATCGGTTCTGCTGCAACCTGCAACAGGCGGCGTGTAACCGTAAAGCTGTTTCATAGAATTTTGCAGCTGTTCTTGAACCGTAATACCGTTGGGTTGTACCTGCCAACCGTGATAATCAGTTCCGTCAAAAGAAATTTTCAGTAAATAACGTTGCATTATTTTACCCCATAAAATGATTGATTATAATAATTGAAGCTCCCCAAAGCACAGTAAAAACACTTGATAAAATATCATAGTAACGGATAGCAAATTTTTTCATTCTTTGCTTACCGATACCGCCGTTATAGCATCTGCATTCCATAGCTTCAGCTAAATCATAGGCACGTCTTACAGACAAAATCAAAAGAGGAATAAGTATTGGCACAAGCGCTTTAATTCTGCTTACCAGTCCACCGCTTTCAATATCGGCACCACGCGCCTTTTGAGCATTCATAATTTTTTGTGTTTCCTCAATAAGTGTAGGAATAAAGCGTAAAGCAATGGTCATCATCATAGTAAGTATATGAACAAATGAACCAAGACCGATAAATTTAAGCGGTGTGCAAAGACTTTCAATAGCGTCGGTAAGGTCGTTTGGCGTTGTGGTATAGGTTAAGGTGGCGCTTATGAATATAAGTAAAGCAATTCTTATTGCCATAAAGGCCGCACGCATAAGACCGCCCGTTGATACGGTAAATATCCACCAATCAAGAAGCACCTTACCCTCATTGATATAAACCGAATTAATAATTGCGGTTAAAATTATAATCGGCAAAATCGCCTTTAGGTTACCGAGATAAATTTTTACAGGAACGCGTGAACATGTAACAGCAATAAGAACAAAAACAACAGCCGATAGCATAGAAAACGCCGATTTTGCCAAAAAGATAAAAACAATAGCAAAAATCATAAGCAAAAATTTAATTCTCGGGTCCATTTTGTGAATAAGAGATTTGGCAGGAAAATACTGACCGAAGGTGATATCAGAAATCAAAGCACAGCACCTCCTGACAAGTAATCTTCTATAACAGCTACTGCCCTGTCTACCGTAAATACATTTGTATCAATATTAACGCCTGATTCTTTAAGGGCTAACATAACTCTTGTTATTTCAGGAACATTAAGACCTATACTAGTTAGTTGCTGTGAATTTTTAAACACATTTTCAGCAGTATCGTGCATAAATACAGAGCCATTATTCAGTACAAGAATGTTGTCGCAAATCTGTGCCATATCCTCCATACTGTGAGAAACAATTATAACAGTAGCGTTATTTGATTTACGGTAATCCTCTATCGCCTTAAGAACTGTTTCTCTGCCGATGGGGTCAAGACCTGCAGTTGGCTCGTCAAAAATAATAATTTCAGGCTTCATAGCCATAATTCCGGCAATTGCCGCCCTGCGCTTTTCACCACCGGATAAATCAAATGGCGATTTTTTAAGCAGTTCTTCTTTAAGCATAACAGTATTAACCGCATCGTTTACGCGACTATTAATTTCTTCGCTGTCAAGCTTCATATTTTTAGGTCCAAAGGCGATATCTTCTTCAACTGTTTCTTCAAATAACTGATATTCGGGATACTGAAAAACAAGACCAATTTTAAAACGTATATCTCTTATTTCTTTAGGGTTTTGCCAAATATCTTTATCGTGCAGTAAAATTTTGCCGCTGGTTGGCTTTAGCAAACCATTAAGAAGTTGCAGTAAAGTAGACTTACCTGAGCCGGTATGTCCGATAATGCCTAATATTTCGCCTTCATCTACGGAAAACGAAATATCTTTGACCGCTTCATACTTAAAGGGTGTATCAGGCGAATATACGAAATTAAGATTTTCAGCTTTAAGTATTGCCAAAACCAATCTGTCCTCTCTAAAAAATAAACCTATCGTTTAAGAATTTTAAGTAATTCGTCGCGACACTCATCAACAGAAATTATACCGTTGTTAAGTTCTAAACCGTGATTACTTAAAATGTTTAAAAGCTCAGTAGTCTGTGGTATACCAAGACCTGCGCTTTTTAAAATATCAAAATGTGAAAAAACTTCTTTCGGTGCGCCGTCATCAACAATAGCGCCGTCCCTCATTACAACTACCCTGTCAGCAAACTGGGTTTCCTCCATAAAATGAGTTATTAAAACTACGGTGATATTGTGTTTGCGATTTAAGTCCACAAGGGCGTTGATTACCTCTTGTCTGCCTTGTGGGTCAAGCATTGCCGTAGGCTCGTCCAGCACAATACATTCAGGTTGCATGGCAAGTATACCTGCTATAGCAACACGCTGTTTTTGTCCGCCCGAAAGATTATGGGGCGACTTTTTGCGGAATTCGTACATTCCGACAGTTTTAAGAGCCCGGTCTACCCTTTCTCTGATTTTTTCAGGCTGTAAGCCTAAATTTTCAGGGCCAAAAGCAACATCTTCTTCAACAACAGAAGAAACAAGTTGATTATCGGGATTCTGAAAAACAAGACCTACACGTCTTTTGATTTCAATTTCATACTTTTCATCATCGGTGTACATACCGTCAACACATACTTTACCGCTAACAGGCTTTAAAAGGCCGTTAAGAAGTTTTGCAAGGGTTGATTTACCCGAGCCGTTATGACCGAGTATTACGGTAAAAGAACCACGCTCTATCGAAAAGTTAAAATCTTTAAGCACTACCTGAGACTCGTCACCTGAATATTCATAACATAAGTTTTGAGTGTTTATAATACTATCCATTTCATTCTCTTGTCCAAATTGTTGTATTTCCACAAGGCATAACTATATCTCTATCTGAAATTTTAAGGCCGATTTCATCGGTAAAGATTTTGCCGTTGCCCTTTGGTGCAATATAGGTTTTAACCATATAATTTAAAATTGTGGGTGATAAACCGCCCGTATATGAATTCAACATAAAAAATAAAGGTTCATCACTTAAAATTTTACCCACTTCACTGAGCAGTTCATTAATTTGCTGTTCAAGCTTCCAAACCTCGCCGTTAGGGCCTCTGCCATAGGACGGAGGGTCCATAATAATGGCGCCATATTTATTGCCGCGTCGAATTTCTCTGCGGACAAATTTAAGGCAATCGTCAACAAGCCAACGAACCTGCCTGTCCGAAAGATTTGAAGAAACAGCATTTTCTTTAGCCCACTGCACCATTCCCTTTGAAGCATCAACATGGGTAACAGATGCACCTGCGCTAAGACATGCAACAGTTGCTCCGCCGGTATAGGCAAATAAATTAAGAACAGAAACAGGTTTTTCACTGTTTTTTATAAGGGAAGCAGCAAGTTCCCAGTTAACCGCCTGTTCAGGAAAAAGGCCTGTATGCTTAAAGCCCATTGGTTTAAGATTAAAGGTTAAATCATTAAAAGCCACCGACCATACATCAGGTACTTTCTTAAGGGTTTCCCAATATCCGCCGCCAGAGCTACTTCTGTGATATACAGCGTGAGCCTCATTCCAAAGCGGATTTTTGCGCTCACCATACCAGATAACCTGTGGGTCGGGACGAATAAGAATAATATCCTTCCATCTTTCAAGGCGCTGACCGCCTTCGGCATCAATCAGTTCATAATCGGTAAAATTTTCGGTAAATCTCATATTACTTCCTTAAAAATTAAAAAGTTATAGTTTGCTGTGAAGAATCATTATTCTTGTCTGACGGATACGGTATATCAAGATGTTCATAGCCCAGTTTTGTTACACATCTGCCGCGCGCTGTACGGGTTAAAAAGCCTATTTGCATAAGATAGGGTTCATAAACATCCTCAATGGTTATGCTTTCTTCACCAACAGCCGCCGCAAGTGTATCAAGACCAACTGGGCCGCCGCCGTAGTTATAAATTATAGTTGAGAGCATACGCCTGTCAAAATCATCAAGACCAAGCTCATCAATTTCAAAGCGTGATAAAGCTGACATTGCAACCTTTGAAGTTATCTCACCGTTAAAGTCTATCTGTGCAACGTCACGAACACGTCTGAGCAGACGGTTTGCAATTCGTGGAGTGCCACGTGAACGTGAAGCAATTTCCAATGCGCCGTCATCATCAATAGGTATCTGCAGTATGGAAGCAGAACGCTTAACAATGCTGGAAAGCTCTTCGGGGGTATAAAGTTCAAGACGAAGAAGCACACCGAATCTGTCACGAAGGGGCGCGGTAAGCTGACCGCTTCTTGTAGTAGCGCCCACAAGTGTAAAATGCGGTACGTCAAGTCTTATAGACCTTGCCGAAGGACCTTTGCCGATAATAATATCAACCGAAAAATCCTCCATAGCAGGATAAAGTATTTCTTCTACATTACGCGGCAGACGGTGAATTTCGTCTATAAAAAGCACATCACCCTCATTAAGATTGGTAAGCAGTGCAACAAGGTCACCCTGCTTTTCAATAGCAGGACCCGAAGTTACACGAAAGTTTACGCCCATTTCTTTTGCAATAATACCCGAAAGTGTTGTTTTTCCAAGTCCCGGAGGGCCGTATAAAAGCACATGGTCAAGAGATTCGTTTCTCTGTAAAGCGGCTTTTATGTAAACACTCAGGTTGCTTTTAGCCTTTTCCTGTCCTATATATTCGTCAAGTGATTTAGGACGTAAAGATATTTCATTATCTGCATCATCAGTGCCTCTGTATTCGGGTGACACGATTCTGCCTGCAGTTTCTTCAAAATCAAAATTTGATGTTTCTATCATTTATCATACCTGCCTAGATAAAATTTTGAGAGCTTCTTTAATCAATGTGTCTATAGGTAAATCAGGCTGAAGCTTACTAAGAGCGTTTCGCGCTTCACTACCAGAGAAACCGAGAGAAACAAGCGCAGAAGCTGCTTCGCTAATATTTTCATTTAAAGGATTAATTACAGCATTAGCAAGGTCGACAGAGCCGCCGGAAATACTACCAACTTTATCCTTTAGTTCTAAAATTATTCTTTGAGCAAGTTTTAGCCCAACACCCGATGCCGCCGTTAAAGATTTCGGGTCATTAGAAGCGATATACGCCGATATTTGCTCGGGCGAAAAAGCAGTCAGAATGGAAAGGCCAAGCTTTGGACCAACACCGCTTACAGTAGTTATAAGCTTAAAGCAGTCAAGCTCCTTTATGTCAGAAAAGCCGTAAAGGTCTATAGCATCTTCTCTTACAGACATATAGGTGTAGAGCTTTACCTCCTCGCCGATACTTGGCATATTACCAAGGGTTTTGCCTGTAATAAAGCATCTTAGTCCCACACCCGAGCATTCAATAATGCAAAACGAGGGGTCTAAATATGTTAAAATACCGTTAAGCGAAGCTATCATTTACATTTCACCTTTCATAAGTTTTGCGAAAACACCGGTGCCCGTATTAGCGTGACAGATAGCCAGTGCTAAAGCATCTGCCGTATCATCAGGCTTTGGTACCTGTTTAAGACCGAGTAAAGACCGGGTCATTTCCATAACCTGATGCTTTTCCGCCCGTCCAAAACCCGTTACCGAAGATTTAACCTGCAACGGTGTATATTCGTATACAGGAATCGAGTTCATTTGTGCCGCAAGTAAAATAACTCCCCTTGCCTGCGCAACATCAATGGCAGTAGTTGTATTGGTATTAAAATACAGTTTTTCAATGGACAGCGCATCGGGTTTAAATTCACAAATCAACTGATTTATATCTCTGTAAATTATTTCAAGGCGCTTTGAAAAAGACAGGTCGGCGGCAGTGGTGATTGCGCCGAAGGTTATAGTCTTAAAACGACCGTTTTCGGCAGAAATAATACCGTAGCCTATAAGAGCATATCCGGGGTCAATTCCTAATATTTTCAAAAAACGCCCTCCCATCATCGCATATATGTCTATATTATATCATAAATAATTAATTACAGCAATAGCAAACACAACTATTTTTAAAAAATTAACATAATTTTCTATTAATGTTTTTTGTGCTACAAAAATCGAGCAAAAAAAAGAAAAAAGCCGAAATTCAGAGAAAAAATGAATTATAATGATTTTCGACAAGGCTGATATTAAAATTCGACAAAAAAACACTTGACAATATAGGAATTTTGAAATATATTTAATTCAAATAAATACTATATACATCCAGAGATTAATTACCGTTTTTTCTGCACCGGAAAAAGTCCGAAGGATAAGTTACTTTGAAGCTTTCTTTTTGTGTCCAGATTTAACGGTGTTTTTTCATTTAATACTATTTGGGAGGCGTAAATTTTTGGAAAA